>DMCZ01000018.1:0-3559 GCA_003446655.1 Thauera sp.
GCGCAGCAAGCGCCGGACGAGGTCGTGCTCCACGGCCACTCGGCCGCGGTGCATGCGCTCGCCGACCGCCTGTTCGAGCGCAACATCCCCCACTCCTGGGGCGAGGCCAACGACGGCCGCATCGCCGAGGTCGGCGGTGCGGTGATCTTCGTCACCGACGGCCGCACCGCCACCCAGCGCGCCGCCGACACCGGCATCGCCAACGTGGTTCTGATCGACCTCGCGCTCGACTACGGCACCGCCACCCGCATCGCGCTGGGCGCCGCGATCAACTGCTTCGCGCCCGCGGTCGGCGCCGCCATCGGCCTGCTGCAGGCCGCCGGATTCGAGGTCTGCCGCCTGGGCGACACGCCGGGCCTGGCGGTGATGCGCACCGTGGCGATGCTCGCCAACGAGGCCGCCGACGCGGTGAACCAGGGCGTGTGCGACGCCGCCGCCGCCGATGCGGCGATGAAGCTCGGCGTGAACTACCCGCGCGGACCGCTCGAGTGGGCCGACCGCGTCGGCCTGCCGGCGATCTGCACCGTGCTCAACAACCTCGCCCGCTTCTACGGCGAGGACCGCTACCGCGTCTCGCCGCTGATCCAGCAGCGCGTCTTTGCCGGAAAGAAGATCCATGACTGACAAGCACGCCATCCCCACCGACCCGCAGGCGCTGGCCGAGGCCGTGGCCGCGGCGATGTGGTCGCGCGACCGCGCCGCCCAGGCGCTCGGCATGCGCATCGAGGCCGTCGGCCCGGGCACCGCCACGCTCAGCATGAAGGTGCGCGGCGACATGGTGAATGGCCACCACATCTGCCACGGCGGCCTGATCTTCTCGCTCGCCGACACCGCCTTCGCCTACGCCTGCAACGCCTACAACCGCAACACCGTAGCCTCGGGCTGCAACATCGACTTCGTCGCCCCCGGCAAGGAAGGCGACACCCTGACCGCCGAGGCGGTCGAGCGCTCGGCCTCGGGCCGCACCGGCGTCTATGACATCACCGTGCGCGACAGCGCAGGCAAGACCGTCGCGCTCTTCCGCGGCAAGAGCTACCGCATCGCCGGCGAGGTGATCGCCGGCCTCGACGCAGAAAAGGCCTGAGCGGCCACCCCAGGAACAGAGAGGAGAAGACGACATCATGACCGTGAAGAGCCCCCAGCCCGGCGATCTCGAGCCGATCGAGCAAGCCAGCCGCGACGAGATCTCCGCGCTGCAGCTGCAGCGCCTGCAGTGGTCGATCCGCCACACCTACGACAACGTCGCGCCCTACCGCAAGCGCTGCGAGGAAGCCGGCGTGCACCCCGACGACCTCAAGTCGCTGTCCGACCTCGCCAAGTTCCCCTTCATGACGAAGACGGACCTGCGCGACAACTACCCCTTCGGCCTGTTCGCGGTGCCGCGCGACAAGGTCGCCCGTCTGCACGCCTCGAGCGGCACCACCGGCAAGTCGGTGGTGGTCGGCTACACGAAGAACGACCTCGAGAACTGGGCCAACGTCGTCGCCCGCTCGCTGCGCGCCGCCGGCGTGCGCGCCGGCGACATGGTGCACAACGCCTACGGCTATGGCATGTTCACCGGCGGCCTCGGCGCCCACTACGGCATCGAGCGCGCCGGCTGCACCGTGGTGCCGATGTCCGGCGGCCAGACCGAGAAGCAGGTCCAGCAGATCATGGACTTCCGCCCCGACGCGATCATGGTCACGCCCTCCTACTCGCTGGTGATCGCCGAGGAGTTCGAGCGCCTGAACATCAAGCCCGACGAGATCTCGCTCAAGGTCGGCATCTTCGGCGCCGAGCCCTGGGGCGAAGGCATGCGCGCCGAGATCGAGCGCAAGCTCGGCATCGACGCCATCGACATCTACGGCCTCACCGAAGTCATGGGCCCGGGCGTGGCCTGCGAGTGCATCGAGACCAAGGACGGCCCGGTGATCTGGGAGGACCACTTCTACCCCGAGATCATCGACCCCGAGACCGGCGAAGTGCTGCCCGACGGCGAGGAAGGCGAACTCGTCTTCACCTCGCTGACCAAGGAGGCCTTCCCGGTCATCCGCTACCGCACCCGGGACCTCACCCGCCTGCTGCCACCGACCGCGCGCTCGTTCCGCCGCATCGGCAAGATCACCGGGCGCTCGGACGACATGCTGATCGTCCGCGGCGTGAACGTGTTCCCGACCCAGATCGAGGAGCAGATCCTGCGCGACAAGCGCCTGTCGGGTAACTACCAGATCGTGCTGACGCGCGACGGCCACCTCGACAATGTCGAGATCCGCGTCGAGGTGCAGCGCGAGCTGTCGGGCAAGCTCAGCCGCACCGAGACCGAGAACATCGCGCGCGAGCTGCAGCACCACATCAAGACCATCATCGGCATCTCCACCAAGGTGAACGTGATGGAATTCGAAACAATCCCGCGCACCCTGACCGGCAAGGCACGCCGCGTCATCGACCAGCGCCCGAAGCAACTGTAAGGAGCTCTGACGATGACTCAGGCATTCATCTGCGACGCCATCCGCACCCCGATCGGCCGCTACGGCGGCACCCTTGCGACCGTGCGCGCCGACGACCTCGGCGCCATCCCGCTCAAGGCCCTGATGACGCGCAACCCGCAGGTCGACTGGGCCGCGGTGGAAGACATCATCTACGGCTGCGCCAACCAGGCGGGCGAGGACAACCGCAACGTCGCGCGCATGTCCGGCCTGCTCGCCGGGCTGCCGATCGAGGTCCCCGGCACCACGGTGAACCGCCTGTGCGGCTCCGGCATGGACGCCATCGGCCTGGCCGCGCGCTCGATCAAGTCGGGCGAGACCGAGCTGATGATCGCCGGTGGCGTCGAGAGCATGTCGCGCGCGCCCTTCGTGATGGGCAAGGCCGAATCGGCCTTCTCGCGCCAGGCCGCGATCTACGACACCACAATTGGCTGGCGCTTCCCCAACCCGCTGATGAAGAAGGTGTACGACACCCACTCGATGCCGCAGACCGCGGACAACGTCGCCGCCGAGTTCAACATCTCGCGTGCCGACCAGGACGCCTTCGCGCTGCGCTCGCAGCAGCGCTGGGCCGCCGCGCACGCCGCCGGCCGCTTCAAGGACGAGCTGGTGCCGGTCGAGATCCCGCGTAAGAAGGGCGAGCCGATCGTGTTCGACACCGACGAGCACCCGCGCCCCGAGACCACGCTGGAGATGCTGGCCAAGCTCAAGGGCGTCAACGGCCCCGATCTGAGCGTGACCGCCGGCAACGCCTCGGGCGTCAATGACGGCGCCTGCGCGCTGGTGCTGGCTTCCGAGTCCGCCGCCGCGAAGCACGGCCTGACCCCGCGCGCCCGCGTCGTCGCCATGGCCACCGCCGGCGTGCCGCCGCGCATCATGGGCTTCGGCCCCGCGCCCGCGGTGCGCAAGGTGCTGGCCAAGGCGGGCCTTACCCTCGACCAGATGGACGTCATCGAGCTCAACGAAGCCTTCGCCGCGCAGGCGCTCGCCGTGGTCCGCGACCTCGGCCTCGCCGACGACGAAGCCCGTGTGAACCCGAACGGCGGCGCCATCGCCATGGGCCACCCGCTCGGCATGAGCGGCGCGCGCCTGGT
>DMCZ01000018.1:3804-4718 GCA_003446655.1 Thauera sp.
CAGGGCATCGCGATGATCATCGAGCGCGTCTGAGGCGCGGGACAGGGCCATGACGACCTACGAAACCCTCGCCATCGAGCGCCGCGGCGCGGTTGCGACGATCTGGATGGACCGCCCGGAGGTGTTCAACGCCTTCAACGAGCAGCTCATCGCCGAGCTGGCGACCGCCTGCGCCGAGCTCGACGCCGACGCCACGGTGCGCGTGGTGGTGCTGGCCGGTCGCGGCAAGCACTTCTCGGCCGGTGCCGACCTCAACTGGATGCGTCGTGCATCCGACAGCACCGAGGCCGAGAACCTCGCCGACTCGCGCAAGTTCGCGGCCATGCTGCGCGCGCTGTCGGGGCTGTCGAAGCCGACCATCGCCCGCGTGCAGGGCGCCGCGCTCGGCGGCGGCACCGGGCTGACCGCCGCCTGCGACATGGCGATCGCCGCCGATGACGCCAGCTTCGCGACCTCCGAGGTCAAGTTCGGCATCATCCCGGCGGTGATCAGCCCCTACGTGCTGCGCGCCATCGGCCCGCGCCACGCGCTGCGCTACTTCCAGAGCGCGGAGCGCTTCGGCGCCGCCGAGGCGAAGGCGATGGGGCTGGTCAACGAGGTCGTGCCGCTGGCCGAGCTCGACGCCGCCGTCGAGCGCCTGGTGCAGGCTCTGCTCGCCTGCGGGCCGCAGGCCCAGCTCGCCGCCAAGCAGCTGATCGCGGCGCTGTCGGGGCGGCCGATCGACGACGCCGTAGCCGAGGAAACCGCCGTCCGCATCGCCCGCCAGCGCGCCACCGACGAGGCGCGAGAAGGCTTCGCAGCCTTCTTCGACAAGCGCTCGCCGGCATGGATGCAATGAACACCCGTCGCGCCTCGCGCGCGGCGGAGCTTTGAGAAGGAAGCGGGGTCACAGCCACGCGCACCCCGCGTTCCGT
>DMCZ01000188.1 GCA_003446655.1 Thauera sp.
GCTTGATGTAGAGCTTCATGGGATGTAACTCCGGTTAGGGGTAGGGGGCTACGATTATGCCCTCGCGGCGTCGGGTTGCAGCACATTGGCTGGTTGCGAGCACGCTGCCGATCTCCGTGCGCGAGCTCCCGCCACGCGACGCTCGAGGTCGCGCCCTCCATGCGAGTGGAGATGGAGACATTCGATAAGTTCAGGGAACGGAATCATCACCGACGGTATGCGGCAATCCAAGGCCTTTTGCATCCAGTTGCGCACATCCGGGGCAGTCCTGGGAGGGGCGGTAGACGTCCTGAAGCGGGTACGGGCATGACGTCACGCGACACGGCGCCCGCGACCGAGGTGCAAGCGATCTCTGGCAGTCGCTCCACGAGCCTGTGGGCCGACCTGCGAGGCGCGCTGCGCGGCACGAATGCCGACTACACGCGCATTCCCCTCAAGCGCGCTGTATTCCTGCTGGCCGTGCCGATGATGCTGGAACTGGTGCTCGAATCGACCTTCGCGGTGGTCGACATCTTCTTCGTCGCCAAGCTTGGGTCGTCCGCTGTTGCTGCCGTCGGCTTGACCGAAACCTATCTGTTCCTGCTGTACTCGATCGCGATGGGGCTGGCGATGGCGGTCACCGCGATCGTCGCCCGGCGGGTCGGCGAGCATCGGGGCGAAGAGGCCGCGTTGTCTGCGGTGCAGGCCATTCTGGTCGCGGCCCTCGTCTCGCTGCCCTTTGCCGTGGGGGGCATCGTCTGGGCGCAGGATCTGCTGCGGTTGATGGGGGCGGACGCCTGGGCCATCGAACACGGCTATCGCTACACCCAGTGGATGCTCGGCGGCAACGCGGTGATCCTGCTGCTGTTCGTCATCAACGCGATCTTTCGCGGCGCAGGCGACGCGGCTGCGGCGATGCGTGTGCTGTGGGTCGCCAATGCGCTGAACATCGTGCTCGATCCGATCCTGATCTTCGGCCTGGGGCCGATCCCGCCACTCGGCATCGAGGGTGCGGCGATCGCGACCAACATCGGGCGCGGTGCGGGCGTGCTGATGCAGTTGTGGATCCTCGTGCGCGGTAGCGAACACCTGCGCATCCGCCGCACCAGCCTGCGCTGGCATGGTGCGACCCTGATGCAGATCGTGCGCACCTCGTTGGGTGGCATCGGGCAGATGATCGTCTCGATGACCGCATGGATCTTCCTGATGCGCATCCTCGCGAGCCTGTCGACCGAAGCCGTCGCTGGGGCGACGATCACGATCCGCATCATGATGTTCACGCTGATGCCGGCCTGGGGGATGTCCAACGCCGCCGCGACGCTGGTCGGCCAGAACCTCGGCGCGGGCGAGCCCGAACGCGCCGAGGCCGCCGTCTGGCGCATCGGCTGGATGAACATGGCCTTCACACTCGCCGTGTCGGTGGCCTTTTTCTTCCTGCACGACGAACTCGTCGCACTGTTTTCCGATGACCCGCAGGTCATCGCCATCGGCGGCGAATGGCTCGCCATCCTGGCGTATTCCTACTTCGTCTACGGCTGGTGGATGGTGTCGGTGCAGGCCTTCAACGGCGCGGGCGACACGATGACGCCGACGTGGATCAACCTCGTGTTCTTCTGGCTGATCCAGATTCCGCTTGCGTGGGCGCTTGCGCTGCCCCTGGGTTGGGCGCACTCGGGCGTGTTCTGGGGGGTGTTCATCTCCGAGACCGCAGTCGGCCTGTTCACACTGTGGCTGTTCAGCCGAGGGCGCTGGAAGGCAGCGCGGGTCTGACTGTGGTAGCGCGGATGCCGCAGGCCCGATGCTCAGGCGGACGGCGCAATCCGAAGTGGAATCGTGACTGGGCCGTCATTGACCAGCTGCACCTTCATGTCGGCGGCGAAGCGTCCGGTGTGGACGAGGGGATGCGCCGCCTGCGCCCGAGCGATGAAGTGTTCGTACAGCGCTTTGCCGGTCTCCGGATCGGCGGCGTTGGTGAAGCTCGGGCGGTTGCCGCCCGTGGTGTCGGCGGCGAGAGTGAACTGGCTGACGATGAGCAGGCCGCCTTCCACGTCCTGCACCGAGCGGTTCATCTTGCCGGCATCGTCGGAGAAGATGCGCAGCTTCAGCATCTTGGCGAGCAGCCTTTCGGCCTCGGCGGGGGTGTCGCCGCGCTCGGCGCACACCAGCGCGAGCAGGCCGGGGCCGATTTCGCCAATGGTTTCACCATCCACGATGACGCGCGCCTCGGAGACGCGTTGCAGGACTGCGAGCATCGGGAATCCTCATTGGGTTCGTGAGTCTGTCGCGGGGATCGCCAGTACGCGGCGAAATCGGCCGGCGAGCTTACAGGTGCAGGCCTTGAAAGGAAACCGCGCGCGCCAGGTTCGACGAGGATGCGCGGGCGCGATCCAGGCATTCCCTGCCACAGCCGCCGCCGTCGTTACCCTCGGTGAACGGGATTTCAACGAGGGGGACTTCCCCGTGACGACCTACAACGGGCGGCAGACTGGAGAGCCCGCGCCGTTCGATGGATTCATCGGCCGCGATCAGGATTTGACCGATACGGTCCTCGCGGAGGACTTTTCCGCGAGCTGGACCTTCAACTACGCGCCCCTGAGCATCAGTTCGGCGACGCTGACCCTGGGCCTTTATGACCACGATAGTGCTTCGCCGGGCAGCCAGGTAGGGGGTTTCTTCCTCGATTCGCTGGATCTCACCGGGCTGCTGAATTCGGCGCTCGAAGCCCGCGGCGGTGGCAACGCGGTGTACAACATCTACACCCTGACGCTCCCGGCTTCCACCTTCACCACGCTGGAGGATGGGGTCGCTAACTTTTCGCTGCGACTGGTGGGGCCGACGCTGGGTGGAACGAGCGGGGACTCGGTGCTTCCGAAGAACGGCGCGGGCCTCGATTTCGCGACGCTGGCCTTTAACGGTGGCGACAGCGTGTCGGTGCCCGAGCCAAGCTCCCTGGCCCTGCTTTTCGGCAGCTTTTTCAGTCTTGCGGCCCTGTCGCGACGCAGACGCTCCGACTGAACCGTTCCCGGGTTTACGGAGGGAACAGGCACGCTTTCGCTGAAAGCGCGCGATCTGTTCCCCCGAACGCCTGGAACGCCGATTCAGACTGCGGCCAGCGCCTGCTCCAGGTCGGCTATGATGTCGTCGATATGCTCGATGCCGATCGACAGCCGCACCATGTCGGGCGACACGCCGGCCTTGGCGAGTTCCGCCGGCGAGAGCTGGCGATGGGTGGTGGAGGCCGGGTGGCAGGCGAGCGACTTGGCGTCGCCGATGTTCACCAGGCGGGTGATGAGCTTCAACGCGTCCTGGAAGCGGCCGCCCGCTTCGAAGCCACCCTTCACACCAAAGGACAGGATGCCCGAGGCGCGACCGCCCATGTACTTCTGCACCAGGGCGTGGTCGGCGTGGTCGGGCAGGCCAGCGTAGTTCACCCATTCCACCTTGGCGTGCTGCTTCAGGTACTCGGCCACCTTGAGCGTGTTGTCGCAGATGCGGTCCATGCGCAGCGCCAGGGTCTCGATGCCCTGCAGGATCAGGAAGCTGTTGAAGGGCGAGATCGCCGCGCCGGTGTTGCGCAGCGGCACCACGCGCGCACGGCCGATGAAGGCGGCGGCGCCCAGCGCCTCGGTATAGACCACGCCGTGATAGGACACGTCCGGCTCGTTCAGGCGCTTGAAGCGCGCCTTGTGCTCGGCCCAGGGGAACTTGCCCGAGTCGACGATGACCCCGCCGATCGAGTTGCCGTGGCCGCCGAGGTACTTGGTCAGCGCATGCACCACGATGTCGGCGCCGTGCTCGAAGGGGCGGCACAGGTAGGGCGAGGGCACGGTGTTGTCCACGATCAGCGGCACGCCGGCCTTGTGCGCGATCTCGGCGAGTCGTCCGATGTCGGTGACGTTGCCCAGCGGGTTGCCCACCGATTCGCAGAAGATCGCCTTGGTGCGCTCGTCGATCAGCGCGGCGAAGCTGTCCGGGTCGCGGTAGTCGGCGAAGCGCACCTGGATGCCGAACTGCGGCAGGGTGTGGGCGAACAGGTTGTAGGTGCCGCCGTACAGCGTCGATGCCGAGACGATGTTGTCGCCGGCTTCGGCGATGGTCTGGATCGCATAGGTGATCGCCGACATGCCCGAGGCCACGGCCAGCGCGCCGATGCCGCCTTCCAGTTCGGCGACGCGCTGCTCCAGCACCGCGGTGGTCGGGTTCATGATGCGGGTGTAGATGTTGCCCTGCACCTTGAGGTCGAAGAGGTCCGCGCCGTGCTGGGTGTCGTCGAAGGCGTAGGAGGTGGTCTGGTAGATCGGCACCGCGACGGCCTTGGTGGTCGGATCGGGCGAGTAGCCGCCGTGCACGGCGATGGTTTCGAGCTTCATGGGTCAGGTCTCCCCTTCGGTGAAAGTGCGGGGGAGTATAGCCAGCGCGGGCGGGATATCGAAATAACGTAAGCGCCCGCGCGGCGCGGGGTGGGGGCCCGAAGCGCTCGGGGTGGCTCGCGCGCTGCGGGCGACCCCGGGGCGCCGGGGAAACGGCGAGGGCGGCTGCGCATGGGCGCGCGGGTCCTCCTTCAGCCGAAGCGCGTCGGCGGTGTTTCGCGCCCGACGCTGTCCGTTTCCGTCACCGGCTCACCCAGGACCGTCTGTAGCGGGATCACGCCCGCCCACACCGGCCAGTCCAGATCCTCCTCATCGTCCTTGACGCCCGCGTCGCGCACCTTGGCCGAGGCCTCGTCGAGCGCGATCCGCAGCAGCGTGGTGGCGTTGAGTTCCTTGGCGCTGATCGGGCGCAGCGTCTCCCAGCGTCCGGGGTAGAGGCCGTCGATCAGGGCGCGCAGGCTGGCGAGCTTGTGCGCCGGATCGGTCACCGCCTACAAGCGGCCGTAGATCACCCGTCTCTTATACACATCT
>DMCZ01000221.1:0-563 GCA_003446655.1 Thauera sp.
CTCGGTCGGCGCCACCTCGAGTCGCTCGCAGGCCAGCCGCACCACCGCGGGATCGGGCTTCTTCACCGCCAGCGTGTCGCCGCTGACCACGGTATCGAAGTAGTGCGCGATTTCCATGCGCGCGAGCAGCGGCAGCGTGAAGGCTTCGGCCTTGTTGGTGACCACCGCGAGCCGGATGTCGCGCGCGCGCAGCGTCTGCAGGGTCTCGATCACACCCGGGTAGATCGTGGTGCGTGCACCATTGACCACTGCGTAGTGGCGGCGAAACACCGTCACCGCAGTCTCGATCTCGGCCTCGGTCGCGGACGTGCCTTCGATCATGCAGCGTCGCACCAGGTGGGGGATGCCCTTGCCGACAAAGCTGTGGATCTCGTCCTGGCTGCGCGCCGGACGGCCGAGCTCGGCGAGCGTGAGGTTGGCCGCGTCCGCCAGGTCGGCGATGGTGTCGAGCAAGGTGCCATCGAGATCGAACAGCACCGCGCGCGGGGCGAAGCGCGCCGTGCTCATGCCGCCACCTTGGCCAGCTCCGCACGCAGCGCGCCGATGATCGAGTCGTAACGATT
>DMCZ01000221.1:752-3763 GCA_003446655.1 Thauera sp.
ATGTTGTCCGTCTTCACCCCGCCGTCGATCTCGAGCAGGATGCGGCGGCCGGTGCGCGCCTCGTAGGCATCGAGCTTCGCGCGCGCGGCGCGCAGCTTGACGAGCGTCTCGGGGATGAACTTCTGCCCGCCAAAGCCCGGGTTCACGCTCATCAGCAGCACCACGTCGAGCTTGTCCATGACGTGATCCATGAAGTTGAGCGGCGTCGCCGGATTGAACACCAGGCCCGCCTGGCAACCGGCATCGCGGATCAGACCGAGGCTGCGGTCGATGTGCTCGGAGGCCTCGGGGTGGAAGGTGATGACGTTGGCGCCGGCCTTGGCGAAGTCGGGGATGATGCGGTCGACCGGCTTCACCATCAGGTGCACGTCGATCGGCGCGTTGGTGTGCGGACGGATGGCCTCGCACACCAGCGGGCCGATGGTGAGATTGGGGACGTAATGGTTGTCCATCACGTCGAAGTGAATCCAGTCGGCGCCGGCCGCGATGACGTTGCGCACCTCCTCACCGAGACGGGCAAAATCGGCGGAAAGCAGGCTGGGGGCGATGCGGTACATGGGGCGCTCCGGAAAGGTGGGGTCAGCCCGGATTCTAACCGCTGCGGGGCCAGCCCGGCCCGCTCAGCGCACGCAGACCTTGCGCACCTGCTTCATGTCGGTGATGCCGGCAAGCACTTTCTCCATGCCGTCCTGGCGCAGCGTGCGCATGCCCTCGCCGAGCGCCTGGCCAAGGATCTGCTCGACGCGGCCGCGCCCCTGGATCAGGCGCTTGATCGCGTCCGAGCCGAGCATCAGCTCGTGCAGTCCGACGCGGCCCTTGTAGCCCTGGGTGCAATGCTCACAGCCTACGGGACGATACAGCGTGAAGCGACCGTCCTTGTCGGCAAACGCCTCTTTCCAGCGTGCGAGCACGCGCTGGCGGGCAGTTTCGGGGTCGGCGCGGAAATCCTCGGTCAGGTGCATGTCCTCACAGTATTCGTCGAGCAGGCTCCCGACCTCGTTGTCGTCGGGCCGGTAGGCTGCACGACACTTCAGGCACAGGCGCTTGGCCAGGCGCTGCGCGAGCACGCCGAGCAGCGCGTCGGCGAAGTTGAACGGGTCCATGCCCATGTCGAGCAGGCGCACGACCGACTCCGGCGCGCTGTTGGTGTGCAGCGTGGAGAACACCAGATGCCCGGTGAGCGAGGCCTCGATGCCGACCGAGACGGTCTCGTGGTCTCGCATCTCGCCCACCATGATCACATCCGGGTCGGCGCGCAGGAAGGCCCGCATCATGGTCGCGAAGTCGATCCCGGCCTTGCGGTTGACCTGCACCTGGCGCAAGCCCTTCTGGGTGATCTCGACCGGGTCCTCGACCGTCCAGATCTTGGTTTCCGGGGTATTGATGTAATTGAGGATGGAGTGCAGCGTGGTGGTCTTGCCCGAACCGGTGGGTCCGCACACGAAGAAGATGCCGTAGGGCTTGGCGATCGCGCCCTTGAGGCGCTCGAGGTTGAAGGGCAGCAGGCCGAGCTTGTCGATCTGGATCGGCTCGCTGTTGGCGAGCAGGCGCATCACCACGTCTTCCATGCCGCCCTGGGTGGGCAACGTGGCCACGCGCAGTTCCAGATCGAGCGGCGCGAACTTGCGGAAGCGGATCTTGCCGTCCTGCGGCTTGCGGCGCTCGGAGATGTCGAGGTCGCACATGATCTTGATGCGGGTGACGAGGGCGTTACGGTAGCTCGCCGGGACCTCGATGTAAGGCACCAGCGAGCCGTCCTTGCGGAAGCGGATCAGCGTCTTTTCCTTGCCCGGGCGCGGCTCGATGTGGATGTCGGAGGCCCCCTGGCGGTAGGCGTCGACGACGATGCGGTTGACCAGCTTGACGAGCTCGTTGTCGGCGGCGGCGCTGACATCGTCCTTGAGCGAGTTGGGGTCCTCTTCATGTTCATCCAGACCCGAAAGCAGGTCGGTGACCGAGGCATCGTCCAGCGCCGCGCCGAAGAACTGCTCCACGGTCTGCTCGAAGTCGCCCTGGGTGGTGACGCGGAACACCAGCCGCTTGCGTGGCAGCACGTTCTGGGCAACCCCCGAACTGCGCACCTGCTCGGGATCCACACACAGGATCACGACGCCGTCGGTGTTCTCCTCGTAGGGCAGCCACCGGGTCTGCTCGACATATTCGCGCTTGATGTTGCGCAGCAGGTCCATCGGCTTGACGTGGTTGGCGACGAAAGGCTGGTACGGGACGCCGAAATAGCGCGAAGCTGCGGCCCCGAGTTCGGGGGCGCTGAGTCCGAACTGCGCGATCAGCACCGCTTCGGTGCCAGCACCGCTGTCGCGCCCTTCGCGCGCGGCATCGGCGAATTCCTCGGCAGTGATGCGGCCATCGACGACCAGCGCATCGAACCGCGATCGCAGCCGCCCGGGCTGACGGCTGTGGCGCAGGAAGGCTACGCCCAGGGTCTGCGCCAGGCCGAGCACACCCTCCTCCGCCACCTTGGAGAACGGCTCGCCGCTGAGGGTGTTGATGAGCTGGACCACGCCGAGCAGGCTGCCGGTATCGGGATCGCGGATGGGCGCCACCAGCATCTGCCGCGAATGGAACCCGGTGCTGGCGTCCACTTCGCTCCTGAACTGCAGGCTCGGCGAGATCTGCCTGAGCTCGTTTTCGTCATAGACATCGCGGATGTTCACCAGCGCCCCGCTGAGCGCCACATAACCCGCGATGCTGTTCGGTCCCACCGGCAGACGGATGCTCTGGACTCCGCTCAGGCCGGTCTTGACGCGCGTCACGATCGTCGTGCCGCTCGCCTCGGCCGCGTAGATCGTGAAGCGCTCGGCCTCGAACAGCGCGCATAACTCGGGCGCCAACTCGAGCATGATCTCGTCCACGTCCTTGCTGGCGTGAATCCGGTTGGTCAGAACCTGAAGGCCCTTGAAGAAGGCGAGCCGGCGCGAAACGACGCCGGAGGTGGACGAGCTTGCGGTCATGTCGGTGATGTCTCCTTACTTCTGCCCGGGCACGACCGG
>DMCZ01000221.1:4027-5280 GCA_003446655.1 Thauera sp.
GCGTACTGCCCGCGGCGTGCAACTGCTCCATGATGCGCTCACCGACGCCCGGCTTGAGATGCGTGATGTGCACTGCCGGCGCCCCCCGTATCTCGTCGAGCATGGTACGGGACATGCTCGGACAAAGGTGTCGCGAAGCGACCGCGAGGCCGTGCTGCTCCTCGGCGAACGCGGTCTCGAGGATCAGGTGGCGCAGACTCGGACACGCGTTGATTGCGGCGACAAGCTCCGGGCAGTAGCCGGTATCGCCCGAGAAGACCAGCTGCCCCGCACCGCTGTCCAGGCAGTAGGCGACCGCCGGGACCGTGTGCCGGGCCGGCAAGGCCGCAATGGCCCGGCCGGCCAGCTCGACGCGCTCGCCGACATTGATCGGCTGGAAGCGCATGAACGGCCGGGCGTGATCCGGGATGGCTGAAAAATCCGGCCAGATCAGCCAGTTGAAGATGTGCGAGTGCAGGATACGGATGGTCTCCGCGCTCGCATGCACGACGATCGGCGCATCGCGCAGCTCGCCGACCGAGTCGATCATCAACGGCAGGGCCGCGATGTGATCAAGGTGGGCGTGGGTCAGGAAGACGTGATCGATGCGCTTGAGCACCTCGAGCGACAGATCGCCGACACCCGTCCCGCAATCGATCAGGATATCGTCATCGACGAGAAAGGACGTGGTACGCGACTGCGAACCTCCGATCCCGCCGCTGCAGCCCAGCACCTTGAGTTTCATCACCTCGCCCACCTGCATGACCGGCAGTGCAAGGGCTGCCGCGAAATCCCCATCCCGCAGGGGAAGTTATCACTCGGGCTCGGGCACACGCGCGGCACAAATTCACGACGCCGGCCGGTGCTCAGCGCTGCAGAAAGAACTCCATCTTCACGCCTGCCAGCTCGATGATGTCATGGTCGTGCAGCAGACGCGCCTGGGCGTCGATCGCGCGGCCGTTGACCAGCGGAAAGCTGGCGCCCTCGACGTGCGTGATGAAGTAGCCGTGGGGACGCCGGGTGATCACCGCCACCTGCCTGCCCGGCTTGCCGAGCGTGGTCAGGGACTTGACCAGCCGCAACTCGCGGCCCGCGTTCGCGCCGCTCAGCACCTGGATGACCCCGAGTTCACCGGCCGGCGCCTCGCCGGCCGCCGCCTCCGCCTGGGCGACGGCCTGCCGTGCCGCGGCGGAGATGATCTGGGTCTCGCGCGGCGCTGGGCCGGCGGGAGGCTGCGGCACGTCGGTCGCAGTTCCTGGCATCTCGAAGGGCGC
>DMCZ01000221.1:5531-9484 GCA_003446655.1 Thauera sp.
GTGCCGTTGGTGCTGTTCTGATCTTCCAGAAAGGCGTCGCTCGTGATGCAGGTGATGACCGCATGATGGCCGCTGATCGCCAGATTGTCGATCTGGATGTCGTTGTCCGGCTTGCGGCCGATGGTCGTGCGCTCCTTGCTGAGCGGCATTTCCTTGAGCACCAGCCCGTCCATGCTGAGAACCAGTTTCGGCATTGCGCTTACCCGTTGGATAGATGCGCCGGCGGCACGGTCCGCACGGCGACTGAAGGTCAGGCCAAGATTCTAGCGCGCACCCGCAACGGGTTAACAAAAAAGGCGCCGGACTTGCCGGCGCCTTCGTGATGCATTCAACGCTTGTGGATCAGAGCATCGCCTTCAGCAGCTTGCCCATCTCCGACGGGTTGCGCGTCACCTTGAAGCCGCACTCTTCCATGATGGCGAGCTTGGCATCTGCGGTGTCCGCACCACCGGAGATCAGCGCACCGGCGTGGCCCATGCGCTTGCCGGCCGGGGCGGTGACGCCGGCGATGAAGCCGACGATCGGCTTCTTCATGTTTTCCTTGCACCACATCGCGGCTTCGGCTTCGTCCGGACCGCCGATCTCGCCGATCATGATCACCGCGTCGGTGTCCGGATCGTCGTTGAACATGCGCATCACGTCGATGTGCTTCAGGCCGTTGATCGGGTCGCCGCCGATGCCGACCGCCGAGGACTGGCCGAGGCCGATCTCGGTGAGCTGGGCGACGGCTTCATAGGTCAGCGTGCCGGAACGCGACACCACGCCGATGCGGCCCTTGCGGTGGATGTGGCCGGGCATGATACCGATCTTGATCTCGTCGGGCGTGATCAGGCCGGGGCAATTCGGGCCCAGCAGAAGGGTTTCCTTTCCGCCGGCAGCGACCTTCTGCTTCATCTTGTTGCGCACGATCAGCATGTCGCGCACCGGGATGCCTTCGGTGATGCAGATCGCCAGGTCGAGGTCGGCCTCGCAGGCCTCCCAGATGGCATCGGCGGCGCCCGCGGGCGGCACGTAGATCACCGACACGGTGGCGCCGGTCTCGGCGGCGGCTTCCTTCACCGAGGCGTAGATGGGAATGTCGAAGATCTTCTCGCCCGCCTTCTTCGGGTTCACGCCGGCGACGAAGCAGTTCTTGCCGTTGGCGTATTCCTGGCACTTCTCGGTGTGGAACTGGCCGGTCTTGCCGGTGATGCCCTGGGTGATGACCTTGGTGTCTTTGTTGATCAGGATGGACATTCGAAGCTCTCCTTACTTGACCGCAGCGACGATCTTGGTCGCGGCTTCCGCCATGGTGTCGGCGGTGATGATCGGCAGACCCGACTCGGCGAGGATCTTCTTGCCGAGGTCTTCGTTGGTGCCCTTCATGCGCACCACGAGCGGGACGGAGAGATGAACTTCCTTGGCTGCGGCGACCACGCCGGTGGCGATGGTGTCGCAGCGCATGATGCCGCCGAAGATGTTGACCAGGATGCCCTTCACCTTGGGGTTCTTGAGCATGATCTTGAAGGCTTCGGTGACCTTCTCGGTGGTCGCGCCGCCGCCGACGTCGAGGAAGTTGGCCGGCTCGGCGCCGAACAGCTTGATCGTGTCCATGGTGGCCATCGCCAGACCGGCGCCGTTCACCAGGCAGCCGATGTTGCCGTCGAGGCTGATGTAGGCGAGGTCGAACTTGGAGGCCTCGATCTCGTCGGCATCCTCTTCGTCGAAGTCACGGAAATCGACGATCTCCGGGTGACGGTAGAGGGCGTTGGAGTCGAAGTTGAACTTGGCGTCGAGGGCCTTGATGTTGCCGTTGCCTTCGAGGATCAGCGGGTTGATCTCCGCCAGCGAGGCATCGGTTTCCATGTAGCAGGTGTAGAGTTTCTTGAAGGTGTCGACCGCCTTGGCGACCGAGCCCTCCGGCACGCCGATGCCCTTGGCAAGTTCGGTGGCCTGCGCGTCGGTGAGGCCGACGAGCGGATCGACGAAGACCTTGATGATCTTCTCGGGGGTGTTGTGGGCGACTTCCTCGATGTCCATCCCGCCTTCCGAGGAGGCCATCATGGCGACCTTCTGGGTGGCGCGGTCGGTCAGCGCGGCGACGTAGTACTCGTGCTTGATGTCGGCGCCTTCCTCGATCAGCAGGTTGCGCACCTTCTGGCCCTCGGGGCCGGTCTGGTGGGTGATCAGCTGCATGCCGAGGATATCGTTGGCGTACTGGCGCACTTCGTCGAGCGAGCGGGCGAGCTTGACGCCGCCGCCCTTGCCGCGGCCGCCGGCGTGGATCTGGGCCTTCACCACCCAGATCTTGCCGCCGAGTTCCTCGGCTGCCTTGACCGCCCCGTCCACCGACACGCAGTGGAAACCGCGCGGCGTGACGACGCCATACTTCCTCAGTAGTTCTTTTGCCTGATACTCATGAATCTTCATGGTTGCCCTTCGATCGAAGCCGCGACGGTAAGCGCCGTCGCGAACAGGTTGATGGCATGCTTCGGAGCGCAGGCGCTCCACGACGGACGACGTCTCCCTCGACCGTCGCCCACCGCCATGAATCGGGACCCCCCGACCCGACCCGCGGGCCGGGCATTATCCCTCCCCGACCGCAAGACCCCATAATTATACTCAGTTTTGCGCAGTGCACCGCCGAACGGCCATGTCGCCGCGCCCGACGGTCCCGGGCTGCGTCAGCCGGGACCGCCGGCCGGTCGATACCATCTGGGGTAGTAGCGCCGCACGGCCTCGGCCGAAGTCTCGAGTGCATGACAGCGGTCAAGCTGGAAAGGCTTTTCGGGCGACTCCTCATTGTCGCGGCGGAAAGTGGCGAAGGTCTGGATGGCTGCAGTCGGCAGCGACAGCAGGAGCTCGGTCATGTGCGTGCAGCCACGCACATCGGCGAACATCTCGCCGACCGTGCGCCGGAAGCCGCGCACCAGGTTCAGTCCGACCAGCTTCTTGTAGGCCGGACCGATGGTGTCGCACTGCCCGGGGTAAGGCACGCCGTCGGAACACGCATGCGCATCGACGATGTTGAACGCCGCGTCGAGCGTCACCCGCACCCGCATCAGATGAACGGGCACGCCTGCCGGGCGCAGCCCGGATGCGAGCGGGTAATCGACATCCTTGACGTCGGCGAGCGCGGCATCGAGTTCGTAAAGGCCATCCTCGCGCAGGAAACCTTCGATCTCGATGCGCCGGACGTGTGCGCGACGTCGCGCCGAGGCTGGGGCAGGTAGGGGCATGGCGATCCTGTACGTACGTCAACGTATGGGGCGAAGATCTTAGCCGATTTCACCAGGATCCTCGAATCCCCCGGACACCACGCGCCCTGGCGTCCGGAATGCGGAACGCGTCACAGCGCGCGCGATTCAATCGCCGATGTGCGGAACAGTTGCTGGAGTGCCCACAGGGAGTCTGCTAAAAGCAATGCACCTGCCAACCCACCGCCGGACGCGCGGACGATGAAGACCAGACGGATCCCGCTTGCCATCGCTGTTGCCACAGCGCTGCTCACCCCCACCACTGCCGCATATGCCGCCGCACTCGGCGAGATTGCGGCCCTTTCCGCGCTGGGCGAGCGCTTCCGCGCCGAGATCCGGCTCGTCGGCAACGAGACCGTGCAGGCCGGCTGTTTCAGGGTGGTCGCGCCTGCCAGCGCAGCGCCGGGCATCCCCGCCCTTGATGGCGGACGCGTGAGCATCGCTGGCCACGGCGCAAACGCCCGCCTCGTGGTGAGCGAGGATCGCACCGTCAGCGATCCGGTAATCCAGCTCGCACTCGAAAACGTGTGCGAGGCGCGCCTGCGCCGCGAATACACCCTGCTGATGCCGTTCACCGCGGCGAGTCCGGCCGGTACCCTCGGCACTGCGGCACCCGAACGCAACCCTGCTGCGGCGCGGACGGGACCCGCGGCGCAGCGCAGCGCCCCGGCGAAACCGACCAGACCCAGTGCCCGGAAGGCGGCTGCGCGCACCTGG
>DMCZ01000221.1:9709-9970 GCA_003446655.1 Thauera sp.
CCCGCTGCCAGCCGGCACACGGGTGATCATTCCCGACCTGCGCCGGGTCGCAAGCACGGCGCCCGACCCGGTCGCCCCCACGTCATCGCCGGTGGCGAACCAGCCCATGTCCCTTCCTGCCCGAGCGTCCGGCGACCGCGTGGTCGTAGACAAGTCGGTCGGACCGGAGCACGCGGCCAAGGCACGAAGCTCGGCGGCCGCAGGCGGGGCTGCGACAGGGGACGAGCGCGCCGCAGCACTCCTCGAGCGCGAGCGCGAACT
>DMCZ01000029.1:0-3232 GCA_003446655.1 Thauera sp.
GTCGACGCCTTCAACCGCCGCGTCATCAACGAGGACTTCAACCGCGTCATCTGCGAACAGCTCGCGCAGGAGCTCGACCCCTTCGGCGAGGAGAAGGCGATGATCTTCTGCGCCTCCGACCTGCACGCCGACATGGTCAAGCGCCTGCTCGACGACGCCTTCAAGGCGGTGCATGGCGAGGCCTACGCCGAAGCCGCGGTGCGCAAGATCACCGGCAAGTCCGACCGCGTGGCCGAGCTCATCAAGCGCTACAAGAACGAGCGCTATCCCAACATCGCCATCACCGTCGACCTGCTCACCACCGGCATCGACGTGCCGCGCATCTGCCACCTCGTGTTCCTGCGCAAGGTGCGCTCGCGCATCCTCTACGAGCAGATGATCGGCCGCGCCACCCGGCGCTGCGACGAAATCGGCAAGACGGTGTTCCGCATCTACGACCCGGTCGACCTCTACCGCGACCTGCAGGACGTCAGCAGCATGAAGCCGCTGGTCAAGGACCCGGCGATCACGCTGGCGCAGCTCGCCGCCGAGCTGGCCGACCCCGCCAGCCACGCCGCGCCGGGCAGCCGCGCCGACAGCACGCACGCCCACGACGTGCTCGACGCGCTCGCGCAGAAGCTGATGCGCGTGCTGCGCGACGCCACCCACAAGGCGGAGAAGAAGCCCGCGCTCAAGGCCCGGCTGGGCGAACTCGAGCAGCACTGGGGCGTCGCGCCGGCCGAACTGCACAAGCATCTGAAGCAGCTCGGCCCGCAGGGCGCCGCCGATTTCCTGCGCGCGCAGGCCGGCCTGCTCGAGCAGATCGAGGACGTGCAGGTGCTGGTCGGCAGCCGCTACCGCCCGCTGCTCTCGCTGCACCGCGACGAACTGGTCGCGCGCGAGCAGAGCTATGGCACTTACCAGAAGCCCGAGGACTACCTCGACGCCTTCGGCCGCTTCGTTCGCGAACAGCTCAACGAATCGGTGGCGCTGGCAGTGGTGGTCAATCGCCCGCGCGACCTCACCCGCGAGCAGTTGAAGGAAGTCCGCCTGCTGCTCGATCGCCACGGCTACGCCGAAGCCCGGCTGCAGACCGCCTGGCGCAACAAGACCAACGTTGATCTCGCCGCCAGCATCGTCGGCTACATCCGCCAGGCCGCGCTCGGCGAGGCGCTCATCCCCTTCGAGCAGCGCGTCGCCCTGGCGATGGCGCGCATCCACGAGATTGCGCAGTGGACGCCGATGCAGCGCAAGTGGCTCGACCGTCTCGCCCGGCAACTCGGCCACGAGGTCGTCATCGACGCCGACTTCGTCAACCGCGCGTTCGCGCAGGACGGCGGCGCCCGTCAGCTCGACGTGCGCCTCGGCGGCAAGCTGGAGACGGTGCTGGAAACGCTGGCCGAGGCGCTGTGGCCGTCGGCGGCGTGAAGCCGTCGAACCTAAAATAAGGCTTGGCGCTATTTTAATTTAGTGGTCGAACTTAAAATAACGCTTCGCCTTGTTTTAACTTCGACGATCCAGCCATGCACCGCGGACTCACTGGCACTTACCTTGCGAGCATCGCAGGCGGCCACGCCTGTCAGGCCTTCATGCCGGCCCCCTTGCCGCCATCGCCGCCTCTCATCTTCGACGATCGACTGCAGGCGAGCATCAATCAAGCCCTGCTCGCGCTGGGACGGCTCGACGCCATCAGTGCCCTGCTGCCCGACGCGAGGCTTTTCCTCTACAGCTACGTGCGCAAGGAAGCGGTGATGTCCTCGCAGATCGAAGGCACCCAGTCTTCGCTCTCCGACCTGATGCTGTTCGAGATGGATGCGCAGCCCGGCGTGCCGATGGACGACGTCCAGGAAGTGTCCTGTTATGTGAAGGCGCTGGATCTCGGCGTACGTCGCCTGCGCGAGGGGCTGCCGCTCAGCCGCCGGCTGCTTTGCGAAGTACATGAGGCGCTGATGACCTCCGGTCGGGGAGTACAGCGCAGCCCGGGGCAGTTCCGGCGCAACCAGGTCTGGATTGGTGGTCACCGTGCCGACGAAGCGCAGTTCGTGCCGCCGCCCCCGGCTGCGCTCGACGACTGCTTCGGCGCGCTGGAGCGTTTCCTCAATGACGTCGATGCCACGACGGCGCCGGTCATCAAGGCGGCGCTCGCCCACGTGCAGTTTGAGACCATCCACCCCTTCATGGACGGCAATGGCCGTCTCGGCCGACTGTTGATCCCGCTGGTCCTGGTCGAAGCAGGGGTGTTGAGCGAGCCGCTGCTCTATCTGTCGGCCTTCTTCAAACGCCATCGCCAGACCTACTACGATCTGCTGCAGCAGGTACGCACGCACGGCGACTGGGAAGCGTGGTTGCTCTTCTTCGTCGACGCAATCACCGCCACCGCCACCGAAGCCGTGGATACAGCCCGCCTGCTCACCGCGCTGCACGCGCAGGACAAGGCCCGGCTCGCCACCATCGGCAGGCTCTCAGGCTCGGCGCTGCAGGTACTGGATGCGCTGTACGCGCGTCCGGTCGCCAACATCCCGGCCATCACCCGTGCCACCGGCATTACGCCGGCTACCGTCGGCAAGGCACTGGACGTCCTGCAAAACCAGTTCGGCATCGTCGAGGAACTGACCGGCAACCGACGCAATCGCGTTTTCGCCTATCGCGCCTACATCGCGCTGCTCAACCGGGACGAAGCTGAACAGGAGGTGCCGACTGCGCCGGCCGCAACCCTGTCAGGCGTATTCGGCTCATGACGTGAGCCGAATAGCCGTCGCAATCGGCTCACCGCCCCCCGCAACCTGAAACAAGACTTCGCCTTATTTCAACTCAGGCCCTCAAGTTAAAACATGGTCAACAACGAGATCGTCCAGAAGCTGTGGAACCTGTGCGACGTGCTGCGTGACGACGGCATCAACTACTCCGACTACGTCACCGAGCTGGTGCTGCTGCTGTTCATCAAGATGGAGCACGAGAACACCCAGAGCGGCGTGCTGTCCGGCCACAAGCTGCCCGCGGGCGCGCGCTGGCCCGACATCGCCCGGCTCTCCGGCCTCAACCTGCTCAACCACTACCGCGCCACGCTGCTCGAGTTGTCGAAAAGCACCGACCCGCTGCTCGCCGCCATCTACGCCGATGCGCAGACCCGCCTCAAGGAGCCGCGCCACCTCGAGCAACTGGTCAAGAGCATCGACGCCATCGACTGGTTTTCCGCCCGCCGCGACGGCCTCGGCGACCTCTACGAAGGCCTGCTGGAAAAGAACGCCACCGA
>DMCZ01000029.1:3441-5456 GCA_003446655.1 Thauera sp.
ATCGCGGCCGACGCCCACATCAAGGCGCGCACCGACGATCTGTACGACCTCACCGAAGCGCAGCGCAGCTTCCAGCGCAACAAGGCCTTCATCGGCATGGAACTGGTGCCCGGCACCCGCCGCCTGGCGCTGATGAACTGCCTGCTGCACGGCATGGAGGGCGATGCCGAAGGCGTGGTGCACCTCGGCAACACGCTGGGCGGCGCCGGCGCCGACCTGCCGAAGAGCGACGTCATCCTCAGCAACCCGCCCTTCGGCACCGCCAGGGGCGGCGGCGGCCCCACCCGCGACGACTTCACCTTTTCCACGAGCAACAAGCAGCTCGCCTTCGTGCAGCACATCGTCCGCCACCTCCGGGACGGCGGCCGCGCCGCGGTGGTGCTGCCCGACAACGTGCTGTTCGAATCGGGCGTCGGCACCGAGATCCGCCGCGACCTCATGGACAAGTGCAACCTGCACACCGTCCTGCGCCTGCCCACCGGCATCTTCTACGCCCAGGGCGTCAAGACCAACGTGCTGTTCTTCGACAAGGTCGGCCAGCACGCCGAAGGCGGCACGCAGGAAGTGTGGGTGTACGACCTGCGCGCCAACATGCCGCGCTTCGGCAAGCGCACGCCGCTCACCCGCGCCCACTTCGCCGACTTCGAGGCCGCCTTCAACGCGAGTCCGCGCATCGACCAGGGCGAGCAGGGCCGCTTCCGGCGCTTTTCCCGTGATTGGATCCGCGAGCGCGGCGACAGTCTGGACATCGCCTGGCTGAAGGACGACAGCGCCGAGGACGCGGCGGACCTGCCCGAGCCGGCGGAACTGGCGCGCGAGGCGATGGGGGAACTGGAGGCGGCGCTGGCGGAGTTGCGGGCGCTGATGGCGGAGTTGGGGGAGGGGGTGGAATGAGCGGGTTGCCGAGCGGATGGTGCGAAACCGAACTCGGTGCTTTGATCGAGCACATTCAAGCTGGCTTGAACCTGAAGTGCGAGGAGCGTCCTCCGCGCGACGGCGAGAAGGGCTTGGTAAAGATCAGTGCGGTCACTTGGGGGCGCTTCGACGAGGACCAGAGTAAGACTTTGCCGAGTGATGCGACTGCTGCAGAGACTGCGCGCATCGTCCCGGGAGATCTCCTTATTTCACGCGCGAACACAATCGAGTTGGTCGGCGCCACGGTCATTGTCGAGGATGTGACGCGAGCGCTTTATCTCAGCGATAAGGTCTTACGACTCGTTGTGCCGGAAGAGTCGAAGCGGTGGATCAATTACGCGCTGAAGACAGCGGAAGCGCGGAAGGCGATTCAGGATGCCTCGTCTGGAAACCAGCTATCGATGCGGAACATCTCCCAGGAGAACCTCCGTCGCGTCACGATCCCACTTGCACCGCTCCCCGAACAAAAACGCATTGCCGACAAACTCGACAGCGTGCTGGCGCGGGTGGATGCCTGCCGCAACCGCCTCGACCGCATCCCGGCCCTGCTCAAGCGCTTCCGCCAGTCCGTACTCGCCGCAGCCACTGACGGGCGGTTAACGCAGGATTGGCGTCGCAGCGAAGGTCTGTCTGAGGTGGCGGCTTACCCTCGAGTCCGACTTTCCTTTGTTGCGACTTCGCGCCTTGGGAAGATGCTCGACAAGGCAAAGAACTCCGGCGACCTCGTTCCGTACCTGCGTAACGTGAACGTGCGTTGGTACTCGTTCGATCTTGGCGATGTCCAGCTAATGAGGGTTGAGCCCTGGGAGATGAGTGACCTATTCGTGCGCGAGGGGGACGTGTTGGTGTGCGAAGGAGGGGAGCCTGGGCGATGTGCGATCTGGCGGTCAGGTGATCATCGATTTGTGTTCCAGAAGGCCCTGCATCGAGTGAGACCCGATACCACACGACTCCACCCCGAGTGGCTTGTGCATTCACTGAAGTTTGCAGCGGAGAACAAGGTTCTCGACGTGCTCTTCACTGGGACAACAATCAAGCATCTGACTGGCGTCGCCCTTGCAAACTTCACTATTCCATTGCCTTCGATTCAGGAACAATCT
>DMCZ01000202.1:0-3616 GCA_003446655.1 Thauera sp.
GGCACGATGTGGTCCTCGCGCGCTGCCATCAGGTAAGCGGGCACATCGATCTTGCCGAGATCCACCTTCTGCCCAAGCATCTTGAGCTTGCCCGGCACGCGCAGATTGTTTTCCAGATACATGTTGCGCAGGTACCAGGTCAGGAACGGCCCTGGCAGATTGGTGGAATCCGAGTTCCAATAAAGCAGATCGAACGCGACCGGCTTGTTACCCTTCAAGTAGTTGCCAACCACGTACTGCCATACGAGGTCGTTGGCACGCAGGAAGGAAAACACATTCGCCAGTTCCTGCCCCTTGAGCACACCACCCTTGCCGATCGCCGCCTCACGTGCCGTCACGCTCGCCTCATCAACCAGGCAACCGAGTTCGCCCGCATCGGAGAAATCGAGCAGCGTGGTCATTAGGGTCAGACTGGACACGGGCTCCTCGCCACGCGCCCGCGCAACGGCGAGCGCCGACGTCAGGATGGTGCCACCCACGCAGAAGCCGAGCACGTTCGGCTTCTTGACGCGGGTGATCGCACGTACAACCTCCAGCGCCGTAAGCGGCCCCTTGTCGAGATAGTCATCCCAGGTGTAATGCCCACCGGTATCGGGACGCGGGTTCTTCCACGACACGAGGAAGACCGTAAAGCCCTGCTCCACGATGAAGCGGACCAGCGAGTTTTCGGGCTGAAGGTCCATGATGTAGAACTTGTTGATGCACGGCGGCACGATCAGCAACGGCACCTGCGCGACCTTTTCGGTCAGCGGCGCGTACTGGATCAGCTGCATCAGCTCGTTCTCGAACACCACCGAGCCCGGCGTCAACGCCAGGTTGCGGCCGATCTCGAAGGCTGAATCATCGGTCATCGAAATCCGGCCCTTCTCGAGGTCGGCAAGGAGGTTCTGCACCCCGCGCGCAATGCTCTCGCCCTTCGTTTCGATGGCAGTCTTGATGAACTCGGGATTGGTCGCGGCGAAGTTGCTCGGGGAGAGGGCGTCAATGTACTGCCGGGTCAGGAACTGGATGCGCGACTTGGCGCGACCGTCGGCGATCGGCATGGCGTCGGCCATCTTGCGCATCAGGTCGGCATTGAGCAGATACGCCTGGCGCATGTAGTCGAACACCGGGCTCTCGGACCACTCGGGAGCGCTGAAGCGCTTGTCACCCGCTTCGGGCTTCACAACGGCTTCGCCCGTCTCCCCGGGCTTGCGCCCGAGCATCGACGACCACAGCGCGGCGTGCTTTTCGGCGTATTCCTTCTGGATGGCCGCCATTGCTTCGGATTCCGGCATCGGCAGGCTGGACGCCGCCAGACCGGACGAGTCCTGCATCGCTGCATGCTGGCGCGCAAGCGCATCGAAAAAACCCTGCGCCATGGCCTGACCCGAGGCGAAAAGCGCCTGCATGCCCGGCGGCACCTGCTTGCCCGCTGAATCCGACATCAAAAACCTCCTGAGCCTTCGTATTTATGGCAGCCGCGGCTGCGTGTTCGTCTGAGTTGTCACATGCGCTGCCGATCTGCCCTGCCGGGATTGCCCTGGCGCGCTAGAATCGCCGCATGTATCTGATCCCGATTGCCTGGCTCTACGTCGTCATCCTCGTCGCCGCAGCGGAAGACACAATCGTCGCTGCGGTACTGACCTTTGTCTTCTGGGGACTGGCACCGCTGGCCCTTTTCCTGTGGTTGTTCGGCACGCCTGCGCGCCGGCGGCGGCGGCGGCCGGAAAAGGAAGCGCGCGACCGCAACGATAGAGCCGAAACGGGCGCCGATCAATAGCTGCAGACACGCCACGCCGCATGCGTCCCGGATGACGCCGCCGGCCAGGGCATGATCCAATGGGCTCGCCCGGGGGCTGGCTCAGCACTTGTCCAGCCAGACCATCGACGCAAAGCGGCCCGTGGTGCCGTCACGGCGGTACGAATAAAAGCGCTGCCCTGCTGACACCGTGCACACACCGCCACCGGAAATCCGCGTCACGCCCGCAGCGCGCAGGCGCAGGCACGCGAGCATGAACAGGTCCGCGAGCCATTTGCCGGCGGCCGGACGAGCAGCGAAGGCTGCCGCGGCCGCAGGATCGGCAGCGACGAACGTCGCGCGTACCTCATCTCCGACCTCGAATGCCCCAGGCCCGATTGCGGGCCCGATCCAGGCGCGCAAGCGCTGCGGCGAGACGCCCATCGCGCGAACAGTGTTCTCGAGCACGCCAGCAGCCAGTCCGCGCCACCCCGCATGGGCCGCGGCAACGACCGAGGCTGCTTCGTCACAGAACAACACGGGCAGGCAATCGGCCGTCAGCACTGCGCACACGCGTCGGCCGCTGCGGGCGAGCGCGGCGTCGGCCTCCGGCACCTCCTCGCACGCCTCCGCGTCGACCACCGCAGCACCATGCACCTGGTTCAACCACAAGGGCTCAGCAGGCAGAAAACCGCGCAGACGGGCGCGATTCGCTGCCACCGCCAGCGGATCGTCACCGACATGCCCCCCGAGATTGAAGCTCGAGAACGGCCCTGCACTCTCGCCGCCCTCGCGCGTCGTCAACAATGCGCCCACGCCAGCGGGCAGTTCCCAGTCCGGTCGCAACAGACCCGGCGCGATCTCGAGGAAGCCTTCGCGCGTCATCGCTGCCCCCCAGGCAGGCGATGACGCAACGCGTGGAGCAAGGCATCGAAGTCCACCGCCATCGGCACAGTCCATTCCATCGCGACCCCGGTCTGGGGGTGCGTCAATCCCAGCCGAAACGCATGCAAGGCCTGGCGCGGGAACAGATCGAGCGCGGGATCACCGGTGCGCCGCTGCCCATAGACGGGATCGCCGACCAGCGGATGCCCGACATGCGCCATGTGCACGCGGATCTGATGCGTGCGTCCTGTCTCCAGCCTGCACTCGACGAGCGTGCAGCGCGGCAGACGCTCGATGACCAGATAATGCGTGACCGCCGGACGCCCATTGCCGACGACCGCCATGCGGGTTCGCTGCGAGGGATGCCGGCCGATGGGCGCATCAACGGTGCCGCCGGCACCGAGCTCGCCCTGCACGAGCGCCCAGTAGTAGCGCTTAACGCTGCGCGCCTGCAACTGGCGGACCAGCTCTGTCTGAGCGGTGAGCGTCTTGGCGACCACCATCAGCCCACTGGTGTCCTTGTCCAGGCGATGCACGATGCCGGCACGCGGCACGGCAGCGAACGCGGGGTCGCGGTGCAGCAGTGCGTTGAGCAGCGTGCCGCTCCAGTTGCCGCTGCCCGGATGCACCACCAGCCCCACCGGCTTGTTGATGACCAGCAGGTGGGCGTCCTCGAACACAACATCGAGCGGAATATCCTCGGGCAACTCGGCCGCAACCTCAGGCGGCGGCGGCGCGTCGATCTCCACGGACTCGCCACCGCACACCTTCTTGCGTGCATCGGGCACGGCACCATCGACGCGGATGTAGCCATCCCGGAGCCAGCCCTGCAGCCGGCTGCGAGAGTGCTCCGGAAAGAGCTTTGCCAGCGCCTGGTCGAGACGCAAGCCGCCAAGCGCGGCCGGAATCGTCACTGGGTCGCAGGCGTCGCCGTCATCGGCAGGGAGAGCGGCTGGGATATAATCGGCGCGTTCATTCACGCGAGTGTCTTCGATGGCCAGGTTCACCCTC
>DMCZ01000202.1:3846-8929 GCA_003446655.1 Thauera sp.
CTGCTCCCCGAGCAGGTCGACGAGACCGCGGGCTGGAACGCCCAGAAGCTGTACTCGGAAGCCAAGGCCTCGATGGCCGAGGGGGGTTACGACCGCGCGATCCAGCTCTTCGAGAAACTCGAGGCTCGCTATCCGTATGGTCGTTTTGCACAGCAGGCCCAGCTTGAGGTTGCGTACGCCTACTACAAGCAGGGTGAGCAGGCGCTTGCGCTGGCGGCCGCAGATCGCTTCATCAAGCTCCACCCCAACCACCAGAACGTCGACTACGCCTACTACCTCAAGGGCCTGGTCAACTTCAACGAAGACCTCGGCCTGCTCGCCGGCCTGTCGCGCCAGGACCTTTCCGAACGCGATCCAAAGGGCGCCCGCGAGGCCTTCGACAGCTTTCGCGAACTCACCGAGCGCTTTCCCGACAGCCGCTACGCGGACGATTCACGGGCGCGCATGCAGTATCTGGTGAATTCGCTCGCCTCGCACGAGGTCCATGTCGCGCGTTACTACTACAACCGCGGCGCGTACGTGGCAGCGGTCAATCGCGCGCAGACTGCCGTGACGAACTTCCCGCAGGCACCAGCCACCGAGGAAGCCCTCTTCCTGCTGGTCAAGAGCTACGACGCGATGGGCCTGACGCAGCTGCGAGACGATGCCGAGCGTGTGATGCGCACGAACTTTCCTGACAGCGTCTATTTCCGCGGGGGCCCGGAGGACGACAGGCCCTGGTGGCAGCTCTGGTGAGTTGCATCGCGACGACGATGCACTGAACAGCAACAAAAAAGGCGCCCTCGAGCGCCTTTTTTTGTCAGGGCGGCGGCCACGGTAGCGAGACCGCAGCCGCGACGCCGGTCGATCAGCCGCCGAACTTCGCCTTGAACTGCTGGCGATAGCGGTGCAGCAGCGGCTCGGTATAACCGCTGGGCTGGGCGCAGCCCTCGAAGATCAGCGCGCGCGCCGCCTGATAGGCTACCGAGTCGTCGAAGTTCGGCGCCATCGCACGGTAAAGCGCATCGCCCGCATTCTGACCATCGACTACGGCCGCCATGCGCTGCAGCGTCGCTTCGACCTGCTCGGCAGAGACCACGCCGTGGCGCAGCCAGTTGGCGATGTGCTGGCTGGAGATGCGCAGCGTGGCACGGTCTTCCATCAGGCCGATGTTGTTGATGTCAGGCACCTTCGAGCATCCCACGCCCTGCTCGACCCAGCGCACCACGTAGCCCAGGATGCCCTGGCAGTTGTTGTCGAGCTCCTGCTGGCGCTCGGCTTCGCTCCATTCGGCCTTGGCCACCACCGGGATGGTCAGCAGGTCGTCAAGCAGCGCCTCGGACTCCGCGTTGAGATCGAGCTTCTCGATGTCCTGTTGCACGGCGGCCACGTTGACCTGGTGGTAGTGCAGGGCGTGCAGCGTGGCAGCAGTCGGCGACGGCACCCACGCGGTGTTGGCGCCCGCCTTGGGGTGAGCGATCTTCTGCTCGAGCATACCGGCCATCAGGTCGGGCATTGCCCACATGCCCTTGCCGATCTGGGCACGGCCACGCAGCCCCGCGGCCAGACCGATCAGTACGTTGCGGCGTTCGTAGGCGGCGATCCACTTGCTGTTCTTGATGTCGCCCTTGCGCATCATCGGACCCGCTTCCATGGCGGTATGCATCTCGTCGCCGGTGCGGTCGAGGAAGCCGGTATTGATGAAGGCCACGCGCGCGGGCGCGGCGGCGATGCAGGCGCGCAGATTCACGCTGGTGCGGCGCTCCTCGTCCATGATGCCGAGCTTGACCGTGTTGGCGGGCAGGCCGAGCAGCTGCTCGACGCGGGTGAAGAGCTCGTTGGCGAAGGCCACCTCGGCCGGGCCGTGCATCTTGGGCTTGACGATGTAGATGGAGCCCTTGCGCGAGTTGCCGCGGCGCTCGAGGTCGCGCTTGGCGATCAGCGTGGTGACCACCGCATCCATGATGCCCTCGGGGATCTCCTTGCCCTCGCCCCACAGGATCGCGGGGTTGGTCATCAGGTGGCCGACGTTGCGCACGAAGAGCAGCGCGCGGCCGTGCAGCTTCACCGGCTTGCCGTCGGCGCCGGCGTACTCGCGGTCGGCGTTCAGCCGCCGCGTCATCGGCTTGCCGCCCTTGTCGAAGGTGTCCTCGAGCGTGCCGGTCATCAGGCCGAGCCAGTTGCGGTAGGCGACGATCTTGTCGTCGGCGTCGACCGCGGCCACCGAGTCCTCGCAGTCCATGATGGTCGACAGCGCGGCTTCCATCAGCAGGTCGTTCACGCCGGCGGCGTCGGTCTTGCCGATTGCGCCATTGCGGTCGATCTGGATCTCGATGTGCAGGCCGTTGTTCTTCAGCAGCACCGCGGACGGTGCGGCGGCATCGCCCTGGAAGCCGACGAACTTCTCGGGCTGCTGCAGCCCGGTGGTCGCGCCGTTCTTCAGCTTCACTGCCAGCTTGCCGCCTTCGACGGCATAGCCCGCGGCGTCCGCGTGCGAGGCACCGGCCAGCGGGGCGGCCTGGTCGAGGACGTTGCGACCGAAGGCGATGACCTTTGCACCACGGACGGGGTTGTAGCCCTTGGTGAGCTCGGCGCCATCCTTCTGCGGGATGGCGTCGGTGCCGTAGAGCGCGTCGTACAGCGAGCCCCAGCGCGCGTTGGCGGCGTTGAGCGCGTAGCGGGCGTTCATCACCGGGACGACGAGCTGCGGGCCTGCCTGCACGGCCAGTTCGTCGTCGACGTTGGCAGTGATTGCCTGAGCGTCGGTGGGCACCGGCAGCAGGTAGCCGATCGAGGCGAGGAAGGCCTTGTAGGCCGCCATGTCGGCGATCGGGCCGGGATGGGCACGATGCCAGGCGTCGATCTCGGCCTGGATGCGGTCCCGCTCGGCGAGCAGCGCGGCGTTCTTCGGCGCGAGCTCATGTACCAGCGCATCGAAGCCCGACCAGAACGACGCGGCATCGACACCGCTGCCCGGAAGGGCCTCTTCTTCAATGAAACGCTTCAGGTTTGCGGCCACTTCGAGGCGCTGGCACTTCACTCGTTGGGTCATGTTTCGGCTCTCTGGCTAGGTGTTCATAGGCGCATGCCATCACGGCCGCGCATGACCGGCGGAGGATGCTACCGAGCAAGCGGGCAAGTCAACGCCGGGCGACAAAAGTCCTATATAAGATACAACAGATATCCCGCGATCGGCGTGGCGAAAATGCCCGCTCAGCCGTGTCTCACGAGGAAGGAGTCTGGCACGGGAAGCGGCGTGCTCGGCACCGTCATGTCAGCCGGACACAGTTGCTCGGTAAAACCATCGAGCGAACCGAGCGAGCGGCAGTCGCGTCGCGCCACCGGCTCACTGGTCATGTACGCAATCACCAGCTTCGTGAGTGCCTCCAGCGCGTCGCGGTGCGTTCGCTCCTGGGCGTGCGACGCGTCGGCGCCGAAGCCGACCAGTGCGGTACGGATGTCGTTGCCCGCCTCCACCGCGGCCGCCGAATCCGAGCGGTAGTAGCGGAAGATGTCGCGGCGGTGGGCGATACCGTGCTCCCTGGCGAGCGCGATCAGCTTGTGGGTGAGGTGGTAGTCGAAGGGGCCGGACATGTCCTGCATGCAGATCGTGGCGGCATGCTCGGAGGTGTTCTGCCCGGGGGCGGCGATCGAGATGTCCAGGCTCAGCATCTCGGCGATCTCGCCATGCAGCGCGGCCGAGGCGCCGGAGCCGACCTCCTCGGTGATGGTGAGCAGCGGATGCACGTCCACCGGCAGCGTCAGCCCATGGTCGCGCACGGCCTTGCAGGCGGTCAGCAGAACCGCCACCGCGGCCTTGTCGTCCAGGTAGCGCGAGTTGATGTAGCCGTCGGGCTGGATCTCGGGCTGGGGGTCGAAGGCGATCCAGTCGCCGACGTTGAGCCCCGCTGCCTCGAGCGCGGCGCGGTCCTCGGCCGGCAGATCCACCCGCACCTCGACGTGTTCCCAGCCCACCGGCTGGGTGTCGATCTCGCCGCCGAAGGCGTGGCCCGAGGTCTTGAGCGGCAGGCAGGTGCCACGCACCTGGCCGTGGTCGGTGAAGATGGTGAGGCGCCCGCCCTCGGCGAAGCGCGCCGACCAGTGGCCGATGGGCACGATCTCCAGGCGCCCGTTCGGCTTCAGCGACTTCACCATCGCCCCCAGGGTGTCAAGGTGGGCCACGACCGCGCGCGCGGGCTGCGCGGCCTGGCCCTTGAGCGTGGCGCGGATCGCCCCGCGGCGGGTGATCTCGTACGGGATGCCGAGCGCCTCGAAGCGCCCCGCGGTGTAGCGCACCGCCGCGTCGGTGAGGCCGACCGGGCTGGGGATCGCGAGCAGTTGCAGCATCGTCTCCTCCAGGTAGGCGTAGTCGATCGGCGGCAGGGTCATGATCGGGTTCGCGATCGGATCATTCATGTCGCGCGCTCCTTGTTCGTGGTCGTTGTTGGCGTGGATGCTGCCCCGTTCATGCCGTTACCGCGCGCGAACGCGGGAAGAGCAGATCGATGAAGCGCTCGGCGGTGGGCTGGGGCTCGTGGTTGGCGAGACCCGGGCGCTCGTTGGCCTCGATGATCACGTACTCGGCCGCGTCGACCGCGGGAACGAGGAAATCAAGCCCCGTCACCGGAATGTCTAGCACGCGCGCGGCCTTCTCCGCGGCCTCGCGCAGCACCGGATGCAACTCCGCGGTGACGTCGTGGATGGTGCCGCCGGTGTGCAGGTTGGCGGTGTTGCGCACCTGCAGGCGCTGCTCGGGCTGCGGCACGGCGTCGAGCGTGAGGCCCTGCGCGCCGACGCAGCGCACGGTCTCGGCGTCGAGCGGGATGCGCGACTCGCCCCCGGTGGCGGCCGCGCGCCGGCGGCTCTGGCGCTCGATGAGTTCGCGCATTGTGCTGCGCCCGTCGCCCACCACCACCGGCGGTCGCCGCACGGCCGCGGCCACGACCTGGTAGTCGATGACGACGATGCGCAGATCCTCGCCCTTGCAGAACTGCTCGACGATGACGCGATCGCCGGACTGGCGCGCGCACTAGATCGCCGCGCGCACGTCCTCGGCGCTGCGCATCTCGACGCTGATGCCCTTGCCCCGCCCGCCCTCTCTCGC
>DMCZ01000042.1:0-2946 GCA_003446655.1 Thauera sp.
CGAGGGGCGCCGCGCGGCTTGCTACAGCAGGTTCATCTTCCGCGCGGCTTCACGCAGTTTGTTGCGGAAGTCCGGGTGGGCGATCCCGATCAGCGCCTCGGCGCGCTGCTTCGCGGTCTTGCCGCGCAGCTGGGCGACGCCATGTTCGGTGACCACGTAGTTGATGTCGTTCTTGCTGGTGGTGACGTGCGTGCCCGGCGACAGTACCGGGGCGATGCGCGACACGGTGCCGTCCTTCGCCGTCGACGGCAGCACGATGAAGGCCTTGCCGTCCTTCGAGCGGTTGGCGGCACGCACGAAATCCACCTGGCCGCCGGTGCCGGAGTAGGGCAGGTGGCCCAGGCTCTCCGAGCCGCACTGGCCGATGAGGTCGATCTGCAGCGTGGCGTTGATCGCGCACAGCTTGTCGTTGCGCGCGGCGACGTACGGGTCGTTGGTGAAATCAACCGGGTGCATCTCGATCGCCGGGTTGCGGTGGAGCTTGCGGTAGAGGCGGTTCGAACCGAGCGCAAAGGTGGCGACCGTCTTGCCCGGCATGAAGGTCTTCCTGCGGTTGGTGACCGCGCCCGATTCGATCAGCGACAGGATGCCGTCGCCGATCATCTCGGTGTGGATGCCGAGGTCGCGCTTGTGCTGCAGCTGCATCACCACCGCGTCGGGGATGCCGCCATAGCCGATCTGCAGCGTCGAGCCGTCCTCGATCAGGTCGGCGACGTACTTGCCGATCGCTTCCTGCACCGGGCCGATCTGCGGCAGGCCGACCTCGAAAAGCGGCTCGTCGCTTTCCACCAGCCCGGTGACCTGGGAGACATGCACCAGGCAATCGCCGTTGGCGAAGGGCACGTTCGGGTTCACCTCGAGCAGCACCACGCGTGCGCGGCGGATCGCCGCCATGGTGTAGTCGGGCGCCAGCGACAGGCTGAAGTAGCCGTGCTCGTCCATCGGCGAGGCCATCGACACCACCACGTCGGCGGGCGACAGGCCACGGTCGATGAGCATCGGCAGCTCCGAGAAGTAGGCCGGAATGTAATCCACCCAGCCCGCCTGGCCGCCCGGCCGCGTCGCGCCGCCGAAGAAGTAGGCATCGTGGCGGACGTTGACGCGGGTCTCGGGGTCGAGGTAGGCGAACTTGCGCAGCGGCAGGATCTGGCTCACGGCCACGCCACGCAGGGCGTGGCGCCGCGAGGAGAGGGCGTGCAGCAGCGCGGGCGGTTCGCCCACGCCGGTCGGTACGACGACGGTGTCGCCGTCGCGGACCAGGCCGGCGGCGTCGTCCGGCTGCATCCGCTTGCTGTCGTAGATGGCCTGCGTGCTGGTCATGGGGGGCTCCGGGCAAGGTGATCGATTGATTGAGCGCCGGATTATAGCCCTCGCCCATACCGCTGCGTATGGGCGAGGGTGTGCCCCGCGATCAGCCCTTCGGGGTGGCGGGCTTGGCGGCGAACAGCGCGGCCCGCGGTGCCGGGCGACGAGGCGCGGGGTTGGCGCGGTTGCCGTTGACGTCCGGGCGTGGTTGCGGCGCGCGGTTTCCGTTCACCTCGCGCGTGCCCTCGTTCGAGCGCGGTGCGCGGTTGCCGTCGACCTCGCCACGCACGCGCTGCGGCGCCCGGCCGGCCGGCGCGCCGTTGCGGGGCTTGCCCGGCTGGCGCTCGCCGCCACGCGCATTGCCGGCGCTGGCCTGCGCCCGTCCCTCACCCTGCCGGCCGCCACCGCGGCGGGGCATCGGCGGGCGCTGGTGGTCGGCGTCGTGCGCGGCCTCGGCGCCCGCGCTGGGCACGAAGTCCGCGGCCTCGGCGCGGTCGAGCCGGCGCTTGATCAGGCGCTCGATCGCGGTCAGCAGCTTGATCTCCTCGCCATCGACCAGCGAGATTGCGTTGCCTGCGGCCCCGGCGCGACCGGTGCGGCCGATGCGGTGCACGTAGTCCTCGGGCACGTTGGGCAGCTCGAAGTTCACCACCTGCGGGAGCTGGTCGATGTCCAGGCCGCGGGCGGCGATGTCGGTGGCGACCAGCACCGGCAGCGAGCCGTCCTTGAACTGCGCCAGCGCGCGCGTGCGCGCGGCCTGGCTCTTGTTGCCGTGGATGGCGGCGGAGTCGATGCCATGCTTGGTCAGGTATTCGGCGAGCTTGTTGGCGCCGTGCTTGGTGCGGGTGAACACCAGCGCCTGGAACCACTGCTTCTCCTTGATCAGGTGCGCGAGCAGTTCGCGCTTCTGCTTCTGGCCGACCATGTACACGGCCTGGTCGACGCGCTCGGCAGTGGTGTTGCGGGCCGCCACTTCCACCGTGGCCGGGTCGTGCAGCAGGCCGTGGGCGAGCTCGCGGATCTCGTCCGAGAAGGTGGCTGAGAACAGCAGGTTCTGGCGCTTCTTCGGCAGCAGCGCGAGCACCTTGCGGATGTCGCGGATGAAGCCCATGTCAAGCATGCGGTCGGCTTCGTCGAGCACCAGGAACTCGACCCCGGACAGGTCCAGCGTGCGCTGGCCGACGTGGTCGAGCAGGCGGCCCGGGGTGGCGACCAGGATGTCGACGCGCTTCTTCAGCGCGGCGATCTGCGGGTTGATGTTGACGCCGCCGAACATCACCAGCGAGGTCAGCGGCAGGTGCTTGCCGTAGGTCTGCACCGATTCCTCGACCTGGGCGGCGAGCTCGCGCGTCGGGGTCAGGATCAGGCAGCGCGGGCGGCCGGGCGGATGCGGGTGGGTGTGGGTGGCCGCCAGCATGTGCAGCAGCGGCAGCGTGAAGCCGGCGGTCTTGCCGGTGCCGGTCTGCGCGGCGGCGAGCAGGTCGCGGCCGGACAGCACCTGGGGAATGGCCTGGGCCTGGATGGGCGTGGGGTGCGTGTAGCCGGCCTCGCCGATGGCACGCAGGATGGGTTCGGCCAGTGCGAGGCTGGCGAAGGTCACTTGGGAATTCATTCGATGGTCCGGCGCGAGCCCGCCGCGTT
>DMCZ01000042.1:3239-4708 GCA_003446655.1 Thauera sp.
GCCCTGCCCAGTCCGGGTTGTGTCCGCGGGAGACGGGTGCGCCACCGCCGTTACAGTTTGGTTACAATCTCGCCGCCTCGTTGATCCGGTGCTCCAGCCGATGCACGACTTCCAACCCCGCAGCAGCGTCATCCGTCTGCGCGCCAGGCTTGCGCGCCGGCTTGCGCTGGTGTCGCTATCCGGGCTGGTCGTGCTGCTGGCCATGACGCTGCTGCTGTCGGCGTCCGCGCTGGGCGCCATGGCGGCGGCATGGTTTGCGATCGGCGAGGGCGAGCCGCTGCGTACCGTGTCCTGGGTGGGCGTGGGCCTCATCGGTTTTGCGCTGGCGTTCGGCGGCCTGAAGGCACTGTCGCAGGCGGGGCCCAGACCAAGTGGCGTCCGCCTGCCGCGCGAGGCGGCCGAAGATTTCTTTCGCCTCCTCGATGGTCTCGCCCGCCAGGCTGGTGTCGAGCCGGTAGAGGATGTGTGGATCACCGATGAAGTCAACGCGAGCGTCGTGCAGCGTCCAGGCTGGGTGATGCCTGGCGCGATGCGCACCGAGCTGCTGATCGGCCTGCCGCTCGTGCATTGCCTTTCACCGGCGCAGTTCGCAGCCATGCTGGCACACGAGTTCGGCCACGTCGTCGCGCAACGGCAGGGTTGGTGCGGGTGGGCGGCCTGGCTGCGGGCCGCGTGGGTTCGGGCGCTCGACACGCTGCTCGCGGCCGCGCCGTCCGGTGTGCCGCGGCTCGCGGCGCATGCCGAGCGCTTCTGTCACGACATGCTGCGCCTGGGGCGGATCGAGGAGCTCGAGGCCGATGCGGTGGCGGCACGCCTGGTGGGCCCTGCGCTGCTCGGCGAGACCCTCCTGGCGTTGAGCCGCAAGGCGCATTTCCTGCAGCATGATTACTGGCCGCGCGTACACGCCTTGCGGGCCTCGGACGAGGCCTCGGCAGTGCGACCGTTCCGCGAGATGGGGCACGGTGTTGCGGCAGGCTACTCGCACGACAGCATCGCCGCAGATCCGGCGCTGGCGATCAGCGAGGCGCGCTCCGGGCACTTTCACCCCTCGCTTCGCCGCCGGCTGCGTGCGCTGCGGGTGTCGGCCGCCGCCCTGCCATCGGGCCCGGCGTCCGCGGCCAGCCACTTCTTCGCCGGGCTGCTGCCCAGCCTGGCATGGATCTTCGATCGGGTGTGGTGGGAGGGGGCGCGCGTGCGCCGCCATCCGATGGTGAAGCCCGACGACGACCGCGCCTGGCCTTGACCCATCATCGGCCGGGCGGCCCGGCTTGCGCTCTCCGGCGCGCGGCGCGTCAGAAGGCTTCGCGCTCCGCCTCGAGGTAGGCCAGGCTCACGTACTTGCCGATATTCGACTCGAAGCCCGCGGTGTCGGCCGCGCGGCTGGATACGCGCGGGTCGGCGAGCACGCGCTCGCGTGCGCTCGCCATGTCCGCGCCGTCCTCCACCGCCCGCACGCAGTTCTCGTAGAT
>DMCZ01000042.1:4912-5556 GCA_003446655.1 Thauera sp.
GTGCCGACATAGGAGCCGTCGTCCATGTTCGCGATGCGGCGGTCCATGGCGACGTCGCCGACGTGGGTGAGCTGGTCCTCGACGACCTCGATGCAGATGTCGCCCGGGGTGTGGGCCAGCCCGTAGTGGTGAATGCGCAGCGTGACGTCGCCGAAGCGGAACACGTCGCCATGGTTCGTCTCGCGGTTGGGGGCGACGATGCGGGTGCCGGCGGTCGCCTGGTTGGTCCAGCGTTCCATCAGGCTGTGCCACAGGCTGCCCTGCACGCCCTCGATTTCCTTCTTCGTCACTGGATGGGCATGGATCGGCAGATCCTTGCCGAAGGCGTCCTCGAAGGCGTGGTTGGCGAGCCAGTGGTCGCCGTGATAGTGGGAGTTGAAGACCGCCACCACCGGCTTGTCGGTGACCGTGCGGATCATGCGCAGCGCCATCTCGCCGATCTGCACCGAGCCGCCCGGGTCCAGCATCACCACGCCTTCGCGGGTCACGACGAAGGTGATGTTGCTCATCATCCCCTGGTTCTCGGGGGTCGGGAAACCGTCCTTCGACCAGATCATCCACACGTGCTCCGACAGGCGCTGGGGCGCGGTGTCGGGGGCGGCGGGGGGGGGGGGGGGCGGCGGTGCCCCCCTCCGGGCGCGGGG
>DMCZ01000027.1:0-2257 GCA_003446655.1 Thauera sp.
AGGCGCTGCAGCTTCTGCACGCGCGCGGGCAGCTTCTTGACCGGGATGTCGTCGGCGCGGGTGACGTTGCGCGCCTGCACGGTGAGATCGCTGAGCGGCCTGGCGCAGCAGAACAGGGCGTAGCCCTCGGCGCGCTCGGCCTCGGTCAGTGCGCCGTCGGCGTGGCGGCCCTGGTCCACGACGCCTTCCAGCACCTTGCCCTTGCAGGCCCCGCACGCGCCGTCGCGGCAGCTGTGCGGCAGCAGCAGGCCGGCCGCGAGCGCGGCTTCGAGAACGGTCTGGTCGTCGGCGGCCTCGAAGTGATGGTCGCCCGGGCGTAGCGAAATCCGATGGGTCATGGTGCGTGAGATAATTAGAATATGAAACGAATCCTGATCGTGGGGAGTGGCGACGTCGCGCTGCGCGCCCTTCCCTGGCTGACGCGGCGTTTTCGCGTCTATGCGCTCGTGCGCCAGCCCGAGGCCTATGCTGCGTTGCGCGCCGGCGGCGCCATTCCGCTGCGCGGCGACCTCGACGACCGGCGCAGTCTGTCGCGTCTCGCGGGCCTGGCCGATGCCGTGCTGCACTTTGCGCCACCGCCGTCGAGCGGGCCGGGCGACCCCCGCACGCAGCACCTGCTGGCCGCGCTGGGAAGCCGCAAAAGTCTACCACAGGGCTTGGTATACATAAGCACGACAGGGGTTTACGGCGACTGTGGCGGAGCCTATGTGGATGAAACCCGGCCGTGCAGGGCGCAGACCGCGCGCGGCCAGCGCCGGGTCGATGCCGAACGCCGGCTGCGCCGCTTCTGCCGGCGCACCGGCGTGCGGGTCGCCCTGCTGCGCGCGCCCGGCATCTATGCAGCCGACCGTCTGCCGCTCGAGCGCCTGCGGCGCGGCGACCCTGTGCTGGTCGCGGACGAGGACGTGCACACCAACCACATCCACGCCGAGGACCTCGCCCGCATCGCCTGCCTCGCGCTCTTTCGCGCGCCGGCCGGGCGCGCCTACAACGTCTGCGACGACTCGGGCATGAGGATGGGCGACTACTTCGATGCGGTGGCCGACGCCTTCGCGCTGCCACGCCCGCCGCGCCTGGCGCGCACCGAGATCGCCGCCTGCCTGTCGCCGCTCACGCTCTCCTTCATGAGCGAGTCGCGCCGCCTCGACAATCGTCGGCTGAAGCGGGAACTGCGCGTGCGCCTGCGCTATCCGACGATCGCGCACGGCCTGCGTGCGGCCCTTTCTGCCTGAACGAGGCCGCCGTCGGCCCCGGTCAATACCACAACGATCATGTCAATCCAGGAGCGAGTCCCTGCATGCTGTCCCTGAAGGCCCTTCACATCATCTTTGTCACCAGCTGGTTCGCCGGGCTGTTCTACCTGCCCCGCCTGTTCGTCAATCACGCGATGGTCGAGGATGCGGCCACCCGCGAGCGGCTGGCGATGATGGAAATGAAGCTCTACCGCTTCATGACCCCGCTCGGCATCCTCGCCGTGTCGCTCGGCCTGTGGCTGTGGTTCGGCTACGGATTCGCCGGCGGCTGGCTGCACGTCAAGACCCTGCTCGTGATCGGCCTGATCGGCTATCACCTTTACTGCGGCAAGCTCATGCGCGACTTCGCCGCCGGCCGCAACACGCGCAGCCATGTCTGGTATCGCTACTTCAACGAGATCCCGGTGCTGGTGTTGTTCGTGGTCGTGTTCCTGGTTGTGCTGAAGCCGTTCTGAAAGCCGGAGAACCGAAAGGAAACATGCGGATGGGGGCAGGCGAGGGGGACGGAATGCTGCGCGAGACAGCGACGACGACGGACAGACCGGTCGATCTGGCCGAGTACAACTGGCAGGCGTATTCGGCGCTGGTGGTCGACGACGAGGAGGGCATGCGCAACTTCCTCGAGCGTACGCTCGCCCGCCGCTGCGGCATGGTACAGGCCGCGGCCGACGCCGAGCACGCGGCGGCGCTGATGGCCCGGCTGCACTTTGACCTGCTGATCCTGGACATCGCCCTGCCGGGCAAGTCCGGCATCGAGTGGCTGCACGAGCTGCGCGAGCATGGCTATACGGGCGACGTGATCCTGGTGACGGCCTTCGCCGACATGGAGACCGCGATCGATGCGCTGCGCGGCGGCGCGTCCGACTTCATCCTCAAGCCCTTCCGGGTCGACCAGATCCTCAACTCGATCAAGCGCTGCTTCGAGCGCGCGCGCCTTGCGCGCGAGAATTTCGTGCTGCGCCGCGAGCTGGCCGGGCTGGCCGCCGACCCGGTCGGTCTGGTGG
>DMCZ01000027.1:2461-7530 GCA_003446655.1 Thauera sp.
GTCCGGCACCGGCAAGGAGGTCGTCGCGCGCGCACTGCACCAGACCAGCCCACGGGCGCAGCGCCCCTTCGTGCCGGTCAATTGCGCGGCGATCGCGTCCGAACTGATCGAGAGCGAACTGTTCGGCCATGTGAAGGGCGCCTTCACCGGCGCCAGCGACAGCCGTAACGGGCTCTTCTATTACGCGCATGGCGGCACGCTCTTCCTCGACGAGATCAGTGAGCTGCCGCTGGCCATGCAGACGCGCCTGCTGCGCGTGCTGGAAGAGCGCAAGCTGCGTCCGGTCGGCTCCGAACGCGAGGTGCCAGTCGATGTGCGCATCATCGCCGCGTGCAATCGCGACCTGGCGGCCGAAGTGCAGGCCGGGCGCTTCCGGCAGGACCTGTATTACCGCCTCGCGGTGGTCGACATCGCGCTGCCCCCGCTGCGCGCACGCGCCGAGGACATCCCCGACCTGATGCGCCACTTCATGCAGCAACTGGCGGTCCAGCTCGGTGTCGCGCCGCTGCCGTTGTCGCATGAGGTGGTGAGCCGGCTGCAGGCCTACGCCTGGCCAGGGAACGTGCGCGAACTGCGCAACTTCGTCGAACGCTCGATGATCCTGGGCAGCTTCGTGACCGATGCCTTCGCCGGCGCGGCGCCTGCCCTGCCGCCGCCCGCGGGCGAACTCGAGCTCAGCCTCGCCGCGGTCGAGCGCCGCCACATCGAGCGCGTCACTGCGGCCTGCGACGGCAACAAGACCGAGGCTGCCCGTCGCCTCGGCGTGTCGCGCAAGACGCTCGAGCGCAAGTTTGCCGAGTGGGTGGAGGAGCGCCAGGCGCGCGCCGAGCCTGGCGGCGAGGCGGCGGCCCCCACAGGGCTGGAACGTCGCGCATGAGCAGCGTGCGGCTGCAGTCGCGGCGCGCATGAGGCGCTGGCTCGAGCCGCTGCGCGCATCGGTGCGTGCGAAGCTGCTGGCGCTGGTGCTGGCGCCGCTGATGCTCGGCTTTCCGATCATCATGGGGCTGCTCGGCTGGTGGGGCGAGGCCTACTACCAGCGTCTGATGTCTTCGCGGGTGAGCAGCGACCTTGCCACCGCGCATGGCTATCTCGAGCGCGTGGTCGAGGGCGCGGGCAGCGGCGTGCGCGGGCTGGCGGGTTCGCATGCGCTGGCGCTCGCGCGCGAGCAGGCGGCGCCGACGCCCGGCGAGGAAGGCGATCCGCTCGTGGCCCTGCTCGCCGCACGTCAGGCGCAGCTCGGACTGGACTTCCTGAATCTGCTCGACGTCGAGGGGCGCGTCCTGCGCTCGTCGGTCGGCACCGCGCCTGGCAGCGCGCGCAGCGGCTGGCCGGTTGTCGAGCGCGCCATCCGCGCCGCCGGCGGCAGCGCGATCGAGCGCTTCGGTCCGGCCGAGCTGGAGGCGGTGTCGCCCGCGCTGCGCGAGCGTGCGCGGCTGCCGCTGGTGGCCACCGATCATGCCGCGCCCGACCCGCGCCGCGAGGAGGAGCGTGGCCTCGTCATCCACGCCGCAGCGCCCGTGTTCGACGCGCGCGGTAATCTGGTCGCGGTGCTCGAGGGCGGGATGCTGCTCAACGGCAACCTCGACTTCGTCGACACCATCAACGCCATCGTCTATCGCGCGGGTTCGCTCCCCGAGGGCAGCGTGGGAACCGCCACGCTCTTCCTCGACGACACCCGCATCGCCACCAACGTGCGCCTGTTCGAGGGCGCACGTGCGCTCGGCACGCGTGTGTCGGCCGCGGTGCGCGCGCACGTCCTGGGGGCGGGGCGCACCTGGCTCGAGACCGCCTTCGTGGTCAACGACTGGTACGTCTCCGGCTATGAGCCGGTGGTGGACAGCCGCGGCGAGCGGGTCGGCATGCTCTACGTCGGTTTTCTGGAGGCGCCGTTTCGCGCAGAGAAGCGCGCGGCCTTTCTCGTCGCCGGTGCCCTCTCGCTGCTCATCAGCGTGAGCGGGGCGGCGCTCACGCTGCGCTGGGCGCGCGGGATCTTCCGGCCGATCGAGCGCATGCACGCCACCATCGAGGCGATCGAGGGCGGTCGCGCGCAGGCCCGCGTCGGCGCTGTCGACAGCCACGATGAGCTCGGACGCCTGGCGGCCGAGTTCGATCGACTGCTCGATGCCCAGGCGGTGCAGCGCGCCGAACTGGAGGCGCTCAACGCCTCGCTCGACCGCAAGGTGGCTGAGCGCACCGCCGACCTCGCCGCCGCCAACGAGGCCTTGCGTGCCGCCCAGCACCGTCTGGTGATGAGCGAGAAACTCGCCGCCATCGGCGAACTCACGGCCGGCGTGGCACACGAGATCAGCAACCCGACTGCGGTGATCCAGGGCAACCTCGACCTCATGCGCGAGGAGCTCGGGCCGGCGGCACAGCCGGTGGCCAACGAGATCCGCCTCATCCACGAGCAGGTCAACCGCATCCGCCTGATCGTCACCAAGCTGCTGCAGTTCGCACGCCCGGGCGAGTTCGCCGGCTACGTCGAGGCGGTGGACGTCAACGCGGCGCTGGCCGACTGCCTGGTGCTGACACGCCAGCATCTGGCGCGCCGCGACGTGCACCTGGAGCAGCGCCTGCACGCCCGCGGCCGCGTGCAGATCAACCCGCAGGAGCTGCAGCAGGTGCTGATCAACCTGATCGTCAATGCCGTGCAGGCCATGCCCGAGGGCGGCACGCTTACCCTCGAGACCGCCGACCGCGACCCGACGACAGCCGCGCCGGGGGTGAACATCGTCGTGCGCGACACCGGCAGCGGCATCGCAGCGGCTGACCTGGCGCGCATCTTCGACCCCTTCTTCACGACCAAGAAGCGTCAGGGTACCGGGCTGGGTCTGTCGATCAGCCACACCCTGGTCGAGCGCTACGGCGGGCGCATCTCGGTGGAGAGCACGCCGGGCAAGGGCGCCGCGTTCACCGTCGGCTTGCTCGCCGAACCTGAATATCGTAGTCAAGCCTCCCCGACCACCACGGATGGTCGTGCGGACGCTCCCCTCAACCCACTGGAAAGCGCAGCAAGATGAAACTGATCGGGTTCGCCGGCTGGTCCGGCAGCGGCAAGACCACCCTCGTCGAGCAGGTGATCGGCGTGCTGAGCGCGCGTGGGCTGGTGGTCTCGCTGGTCAAGCATGCGCATCACAGCTTCGACATCGATCATGCCGGCAAGGACTCCTGGCGCCACCGCCAGGCGGGGTGCAGCGAGGTGATGGTCAGCTCCGGGCAGCGCTGGTCGCTGACCCGCGAGTTACGCGGTGCGCCCGAGGCGACGCTGGAGGAGCTCCTCACCCACCTGAGTCCCTGCGATCTGGTGCTGGTCGAGGGCTTCAAGCGCGCGCCGATTCCCAAGATCGAGGTGCACCGTGCGGTGGTGAAGGAGCCCTTGCTGCACCCGGACGACGCCCATATCGTCGCCATCGCCACCGATACCGCGCTCGTGACGGCCTTGCCGCGCCTGGACATCAATGACCCGGTGCAGGTCGCGGATTTCATCGTCGCGCATCTCTCCCTGTAGGCAGGCGGTCGTGCGGTAATCCGTCGTGTTGCATCCGCGCGACCGAAAGGGAGGCAGTCGCCGGCAGTCTGCTAGTATTCTCGATATTTTTAAATAATCTCGTACTTTGAGAGATCGAGGAGCAGGCGCATGGAAGCAAGGCCTCACCGGATTGTCATCGTCGGCGGCGGCGCCGGCGGCCTCGAACTGGCGACCCGCCTGGGGCGCAAGTTGGGCCGCCGCGGCAAGGCCGAGGTCACCCTCATAGACAGCAAGCGCACCCACATCTGGAAGCCCAAGCTGCACGAGATCGCCGCCGGCAGCATGGACATCGGCGATCACGAGGTCGCCTATCTCGCGCAGGCACACTGGCACGGCTTCCGCTTCCGCATCGGGCGGATGACCGGACTCGACCGTCGTGCGCGCGAGGTCCACGTCGCCCCCTTCATCGATGAGGACGGCAAGGAGGTCACGCCTGCACGCTCCTTCCCCTACGACACGCTGGTGATGGCGGTCGGCAGCCAGAGCAACGACTTCGGCACCCCCGGGGTGCGCGAGCACGCGCTCAAGCTCGAGACCGTGGCCGACGCGCGCCGCTTCCACGTGCGCATGGTCAATGCCTGTGTCCGCGCCCATGCCCAGCGCACACCGCTGCGGCCGGAGCAGCTGCACGTGGCGATCATCGGTGCCGGCGCCACCGGCGTCGAACTGGCTGCCGAGTTGCACCACACCACGCGCGAGGTGGTGGCGTACGGACTTGACCGCGTCGATGCCGACAAGGACATCCGGCTCGCCCTCATCGAGGCTGCGCCGCGGGTGCTGCCGGCGTTGCCCGAGCGCCTGTCGAACTCGACCGAGCGCCTGCTGCGCAAGCTCGGAGTCGAGGTGCACACCCAGGCCAAGGTCGCCGAAGTGCTTGCAGACGGCGTGCGCCTGGCCGATGGACGCGTGCTGCCCGCGGAGCTCGTGGTGTGGGCGGCCGGGGTGAAGGCACCGGAATTCCTGACCGGTCTGGACGGCCTGGAGACCAACCGCATCAACCAGCTCGTCGTGCGACAGACGCTGCAGACCACGGTCGACGACGACATCTTCGCGATGGGCGACTGCGCCGCCTGCCCGTGGCCGGAGAAGAACGGCTTCGTGCCGCCGCGCGCGCAGGCCGCGCACCAGCAGGCCTCGCACCTGTACAAGCAGTTGCAGCGCCGCATCGCCGGCAAGCCGGTGCAGGACTACCGCTACCGCGACTTCGGCTCGCTGGTGTCGCTCGGCGAATTCAGCACCGTCGGCAACATGATGGGCGGGCTTACCAAGGGCGACCTGTTCATAGAGGGCTGGTTCGCGCGGATGATGTACACCTCGCTGTACAAGATGCACGAGCTCGCGCTGCATGGCTGGGTGAAGGTCACGCTCGACACCCTGGCGCGCATGATCACGCGCCGCACCGAGCCGCACGTCAAGCTGCACTGAGCCCGTGTCGGGCCCGGGCGTAGCGGCGCTGCTCGATCAGTCGGTGCCGAGGATGCGACCCAGCGGCGCCAGGTCGTAGCCGCCCAGGCGGCGTGCCAGCGTCTGCGAGCGCGCA
>DMCZ01000087.1:0-549 GCA_003446655.1 Thauera sp.
GCCGCCTCCACCCCGCTCTTCTCTGCACCGGCAATCGGATGGGCGGGCACCACGTCGGACAGGGCAGCGTCGAAGTGCCGGCGCACGGCATCGACGACGTCGCGCTTGGTGCTGCCAGCGTCGGTGACGATGGTGCCCGGGTGCAGGTGCGGCGCCATCGCCGCCATGATCGCGTCCATCTGGCCGACCGGCGCCGCCAGCAGCACCAGGTCGGCGCCATCGAGCGCGCTCGCCCAATCGTCGGCGATCTCGTCGATGACGCCGAGCGCATGCGCACGCTCGAGCGGCGCGCGCCGGCGGCCGACACCCACGATCCGACCGACCGCCTGCGCGCGGCGCAGCGCGAGTGCGAACGAGCCGCCGATCAGGCCCACACCGCAGACGACGAGCTTGCCGATCAGGGGCATCGCGGATCTCCGTTCAGGCCAGCGCCTGCTTGAGCGCGGCGATGAAGCGGGCGTTCTCTTCAGGCAGACCGATCGAGACGCGCAGCCAGTGCGGCATGCCGTAGGCCGCGATCGGCCGCACGATCACCCCCTGACGCAGCAG
>DMCZ01000087.1:810-1978 GCA_003446655.1 Thauera sp.
GGTGAGCTGCGCCATCCCGCGACGGTTGATCTCGGCGCTGCGGGCGATGAACTCCTCGTCGGCCAGCGCCGCCTCGGCCGCGGCAAGGCCCACCGAGGATACGTTGAAGGGCTGTCGCACGCGGTTCATGAGGTCCGCGACCTCGGGGTGAGCGATGCCATAACCCACGCGCAGGCCGGCAAGCCCGTAGGCCTTGGAGAAGGTGCGCGACACCAGCAGGTTCGGGAAACGATCGAGCCAGGCGATCGAGTCGTAGCGCTGCTCGGGGGCAAGGTACTCGGTGTAGGCCTCGTCAAGCACGACCAGCACATGGCGCGGGACCCGGGAGAGAAACGCCTCCAGCGCCGACCCGGGCAGGAAGGTCCCGGTGGGGTTGTTCGGGTTGGCAATGAAGACCACCCGGGTCTGCGCCTCGATCGCCGCCAGCATTGCATCCAGGTCGTGGCCGAAGTTCTTCGCCGCCACTTCGATCCCGCGCGCGCCGCGGGCATTGGTCGCGAGCGGATAAACCGCGAACGCATGGCGCGAGTAGACAGCCGACAGGCCGGGCGCAAGGAAAGCCTGCGAGACGAGCTCGAGGATGTCGTTGGAGCCGTTACCGACGATGAGCTGCTCGGCGCGCACGCCGAACTTGCGACACAGCGCCCCCTTGAGCGCAAAGGCGCCACCATCGGGATAGCGCGCGACTTCGCCCACCGCAGCCAGCGCCGCCTCGCGGGCCCGGGCGCTCATGCCGAGCGGGTTCTCGTTGGAGGCGAGCTTGACGATGCTCGCCTCGGCGATCCCCATCTCGCGGGCGAGCTCGGAGATCGGCTTGCCGGGCTGATAGGCCATGATCGCGCGGATGTAGTCGGGTGCGAGGCTGGCGATGCTCATGTTTGTCTCCTGCTGCGGCTGCGCCGGGCGCAACCGGGGTTCGACCAAGGACGGGCCCTGCTCAGATCGCGGCAACGGGATAGGAGCCGATGACCTTCACGAAGGCCGCACGTTCATTGAGTTCCTGCAGCGCGGCCGCGACCTGCGCGTCCTCGCGGTGGCCCTGGATGTCGGCATAAAACACGTACTCCCAAAGCCCCGAGCGCGCCGGTCGCGACTGCAGCTTGGTAAGGTCGACGCCGTGGCGTGCCAACGGCTCGAGCAGGCCGTGGATGGCACCCGGGCGATTCGG
>DMCZ01000087.1:2316-2495 GCA_003446655.1 Thauera sp.
TGCGCGTGCGAGTAGATGCGCCTGACGGCGCCGATGCCCTCGGCGCGCGACATCAATTGCTGGTGAATGCGCAGGCGCACCTCACCACAGACCTTGAGCGGGTTGGCGAGCAGCAGGTCGAGCGTGCCGCCCACCGCGCCCTCGGTGGAGTTCTCCACCGGCACCACGCCGTAGTCGGC
>DMCZ01000087.1:2795-3185 GCA_003446655.1 Thauera sp.
CGGAAGATGGTCTTCACCGCATCGGCCGACAGCGGCCCGGGATTGAGCTCGGCCAGCCGGCGCAGCACCTGGGCCTCGCGCTCGGGGCGGTAGTACATCACGCCGCGCTTGATCTCGCCCACGCGCTGCGCGCAGCGCGCGCGCTCGGCGAGGCGGGCGAGGATTTCTTCGTCGATGCGGTCGATCTCGTTGCGCAGTTTCAGCAGTTCGTCGCTCATGCTCGGCCCGTGGCCCCTCCAGCTTGCGTCCTGATGTTCTTCCGTATTGTCATGCCGCCCGGCATCAGCCGTGGCGTGCGGCGAAGTCGCGCATGAAGTCGACCAGCGCGGCGACGCCTGCAAGCGGCATCGCGTTGTAGATCGACGCGCGCATGCCGCCGACCGACTTGTG
>DMCZ01000087.1:3467-4425 GCA_003446655.1 Thauera sp.
CCGGCGATGTAGATCGAATAGGTCGGCGGCGTGTTGTACATCGAGCCGTTGTCGGCCACGGTCCTGAAGTCGAAGGCCGTGGGGCAATGCGGCATGGCGTGGCCGAGCAGGTCCTCGCGCACGATCACGATGGTAAGGCCCGCCGGACCGATGTTCTTCTGCGCACCGCCGAAGATGAGGCCGTACTTCGAGACGTCGATCTGCCGTGACAGGATGTGCGAGGACATGTCCGCCACCACCGGCACCTCGCCGCGGCCGATCTGCGCCAGATCGGGCTCGAAGGGGTACTCGACGCCCCCGATGGTCTCGTTCGTACAGGTGAATACATAGGCAGGATCAGGCGAGATCCGCCATTCGTCCATGCGCGGCACAGTGGTGAAGCCGCTCGCCTCCGCGGTCGCGGCGATGTTCACCTCGGCGTACTTGCGCGCCTCCTTCTGCGACTTCTGCGACCACGAGCCGGTGACCACGTAATCGGCAACGCGCCGGGCGCCCATCAGGTTCATCGGGATGATCGCGTTCTCGGCGATCGCTCCGCCCTGCATGAAGAGGATGCGGTAGTTCGCCGGCACCGCGAGGAACTCGCGCAGGTCGGCCTCCGCCTGAGCAGCGATCGCGGTGAACTCCTTGCCGCGATGGCTCATCTCCATCACGCCCATGCCGCTGCCGTGCCAGTCGAGCATTTCCTCGGCAGCCTGACGCAGTACTTCCTCGGGCAGCGCCGCGGGGCCGGCGCTGAAGTTCCACACGCGACTCATCAGGCTTCTCCTTCCTCGCCCGCGGCGGGGGACTCACCGGCGTCCGAAGCGCCTTGCGCGCCACTCCCGGACTCGCTGCCTTCGTCGCCGTTGCCACGCATGCTTTCGTCCGATTCCGACTCGGCGACCTTCTCGACGCTGGCGAGGAAAGTCCCCTCGTCAAGGTTGATCAGCGTCACCCCCTGGGTCGAGCGCCCCAT
>DMCZ01000087.1:4749-5066 GCA_003446655.1 Thauera sp.
CCGTTACGGTCGCTGGTCTGGATCGCGATCATGCCCTTGGTGCCGCGGCCGTGGCGGGTGTATTCGGCCACCGGGGTGCGCTTGCCGTAGCCGTTCTCGGTCGCGGTCAGCACCGACTGCGACTCGTCCTTGGCCACCAGCATCGCGATCACTGCCTGACCGTCCTCGAGCGTCATGCCGCGCACGCCGCGCGCCTCGCGGCCCATCGGGCGGACGTCGGTCTCGGCGAAGCGCACCGCCTTGCCGGCGTCGGAGAACAGCATCACGTCGGACTGGCCGTCGGTGATCGCCACCCCGATCAGGTGGTCGCCATCGTC
>DMCZ01000190.1:0-1694 GCA_003446655.1 Thauera sp.
GTAGCTCAGGCTGGGGGCGTCGGCGGCGGCTGCCGCACTCGCGGCGAGGTCGTAGCGCATCGGCGAGCGCTTGGCGATGTAGCGCGCCTGGCGCGGGTCGAGCCAGATCGCCTCCCCGGCGCTGGGGCTCTCCCAGGCCGCGACCCACATTCGCGTCGCGGCGTCGTCCATCCATGGGAAGCGCGCGCGCTGCTCTTCGAGCCAGAAGACCAGGCAGCCGACGTCGTCGAACTTGAAGGTGGTGTCCTTGGGGCCACCGCGCAGCTGGGCGGCGAAGCGGTGGTCGGCGATGCGCATGTTGCAGCGCACGCAGGCGTCACGATCCCAGGCAATCGGTTTCATGCCCTCGGGCCAGTGTTCGCTGGCGCAGCCCGCGAGGCTCGCGGCGAGCGGCGTGAGCAGCAGGCCTGCCACGCCGATCTGGCCGATGAAGCGACGTCTGTGAGTGTTGCACATGGTTCATTCCCGGTCGGGTGAAGGCTCACGCAGCGATGCTGCACCCAGGAGCGGGCGTCCACTCGAATGCCCGGATGATAGCAACGAAGCGCGGCGCAGCGCCGGCACGCGCGGCCAGGGTGCGGCACGCGGTCGCACCCGCGCGGGGTCATGGACAAGCATGGGCGCCTGGTTTAAAGCACCCAGTCGTAATCCACCGTCAGCGGCGCGTGGTCGGAGAAACGCTGTTCCTTGTATACCGTGGCTGCACGCGCAGCATCCGCCAGCCCCGGCGTGGCGATCTGGTAGTCCAGCCGCCAGCCTACGTTCTTCGCCCACGCCTGGCCGCGGTTCGACCACCACGTGTAGCAGGCGTCGGTGGCGTCCGGGTGCAGGCGGCGATAGACGTCGATCCAGCCTTGCTCGTCGAACAGGCGGCTCAGCCAGGCGCGCTCTTCGGGCAGGAAGCCGGAGTTCTTCTGGTTCGACTTCCAGTTCCTGAGGTCGGCCTCGCGGTGGGCGATGTTCCAGTCGCCGCACACCACCACCTCCTGCCCGCTCTGATAGAGCATGTCCATGTGCGGCAGAAAGCGGTCCATGAACTCGAACTTCACCTGCTGGCGCTCTTCCGAGCTCGAGCCGGAGGGCAGGTACAGCGACACCACCGACAGCTTGCCGAAGTCGAGCTGCAGGAAGCGGCCCTCGGCGTCGATGTCGGCGATGCCCAGTCCCTCGACCACACGATCGGGTTCGCGTCGGCTGTAGATGCCGACGCCGCTGTAGCCCTTCTTTTCGGCGTGGTGGAACCAGCCTTTCATGCCGGCGGGTGCGCGCATGGCCTCGTCGAGGTCGCCGGCCTGGGCCTTGAGCTCCTGCACGCAGACGAAATCGGCGTTCTGGGCCGGCAGCCAGTCGAGCAGGCCCTTGCGGCAGGCCGAGCGGATGCCGTTGAGGTTGAGGGAGATGATGCGTAACATGAACGGCTTCCAGATTATGCTGCCAGGCAGCCCAAAAGCCGTGGATTTTAGCCGGGATTTCATCGCCCTCGCCTGCCGCAAGGGCGTACTGCGCTTCGGCGCCTTCGTGACCAAGGCGGGGCGCAACTCCCCGTACTTCTTCAATGCCGGCCTGTTCGACGACGGCGCCTCCTTCCGCGAGCTCTGCGGTTACTACGCGCGTGCGATCCGCGCCTCGGGCGTGGCCTGCGACATGCTGTTCGGGCCCGCCTACAAGGGCATCCCGCTGGTGGCCGGCACCGC
>DMCZ01000190.1:1762-7105 GCA_003446655.1 Thauera sp.
TTCAACCGCAAGGAAGCCAAGGACCACGGTGAGGGTGGCACGCTGATCGGCGCGCCGCTCAAGGGCCGGGTGCTCATCCTCGATGACGTCATCTCCGCCGGCACGTCGGTGCGCGAGTCGGTCGAGCTGATCCGCGCCGCGGGCGCCACGCCCGCCGGCGTCGTCATCGCGCTCGATCGCATGGAGCGCGGAAAGGGGGCCTTGTCGGCGGTGCAGGAGGTCAAGGAGACCTTCGGCATCCCGGTGATCGCGGTTGCCACGCTGGAGGATCTGATCGGCTACCTCGCCGACAGCCCGGAGCTGGCTGCCAACCTCGACGCGGTCAAGGCCTATCGGGAGCAGTATGGGATTGCCGCGCGCTGAGTCTGCCTTCGCGGCGCTGGCCTGCGCACTCGTGCTTGGCGTGGTGCCGGTTTCGGTGCATGCCCAGCAGCAGGCGGGCGGGCGTTCGATCTATTGCTGCGACGTCGGCGGCCAGCCGGTGTGCGGCGACATCCTGCCCGCGGCCTGCTACGGCCGGTCTTACCGCGAAATGAGTCCTTCGGGGGTGGTGCGGCGCACGGTCTCCGCGCCGCTGACACCGGAGGAGATCGCCGAGCGCGCGGCGGCCGAGCGCGAGCGACGCGCCGCCGAGGCCGATCGTCAGCGCAAGCTGCGCCTCGATCAGGCGCTGCTCGAAACCTACCGCAGCCTTGCAGATCTCGACAGCCGGCGCGACCGCGAGCTGCGTGACCTGGATCGGAGCATCCGCGCCCTGCGTGCGCGCGAGGCCGAACTGCTCGAGCGTCAGCGCAATCTGATCGCCGAGGCCACGCATACCGACAAGAGCGACGTGGCGGCCAGCCTCGAGGCCGACATCGGCCTGCTCGACAGCGAGATCGTCACCCAGTCCTCGATCATCGCCGCCAAGCTGCGCGAGCGCAGCGCGGTGGTCGAGCACTTCGACGAGCAACGCCGCCGTTATCTCGAGCTGACCGGTGGCGACCCCGAGCGGCGCAGCGCCGTCCTGGAGCGTCGCTGAGCCGGCTCTGCCCGGCGGCCGGCGGACGCCTGTCACGACGATGCAGGCTCGGGGCTCACAACCTTCCGCGGCCGGCGTCGAGGCGCGGATACGCGCGGCCTGCCCGCATGACTGCCCCGATACCTGCGCGATGGAGGTCACCGTCGCCGGCGGCCGAGCGGTGAAGATCCGCGGCGCCGCCGACATGCCCTTTACCAACGGCGCGCTGTGCACCAAGGTCGCGCACTACCTCGAGCGCGTCTATTCCGACCAGCGCCTGCTGCACCCGATGAAGCGCGTCGGCCGCAAGGGCGAGGGCCGCTTCGAGTGCATCTCGTGGGACGAGGCGCTCGACACCATCGCCGCGAAGTACCGCGAGATCGCCGCCGACGACCCGCGCGCGATCCTGCCCTACAGCTACGCCGGCACCATGGGCCTGGTGCAGGGCGAGAGCCTGGACCGGCGCTTCTTCCACCGCCTCGGTGCCTCGCTTCTTGATCGCACGATCTGCGCCGCCGCCGGCGCGCACGGCTGGAAGGCCACCGTGGGGGCGATGATCGGCGCCGATCCGGAGGCGGTCGCCGAGGCCCGGCTGATCCTGATCTGGGGCGGCAACCCCGTGGTGTCAAACGTGCACGGCTGGCGCTACCTGCAGGAAGCCAGGCGGCGCGGCGCCCGGCTGGTGTGCATCGACCCGCGGCGCAGCGAGACCGCGGCGAAGTGCGACCAGCACATCGCGCCGCTGCCCGGCACCGACGGCGCGCTGGCGCTGGCGATGATGCAGGTGCTGATCGAGCACGGCCTGCTCGACCACGACTACATCGCCCGCCACACCCTGGGTTTCGAGGCGCTCGCCGAGCGCGTGCGCGCTTTCACGCCCGAGTGGGCGGCGCCGCTCACCGGCCTGGAGGCGGCGCAGATCCGCAGCCTGGCGCTCGAGTATGGTGCGACCCCGCGCAGTCTCATCCGCCTGAACTACGGCCTCAACCGCTGTGCGGGCGGCGGCATGGCGGTGCGCAACGTCGCCTGCCTGCCCGCGCTCACCGGCGCCTGGCGCCACGCCGGCTGCGGCGCGCTGCTGTCGACATCGGGCAACTTCCCGGTGGATCACGCGGCACTGCAGCGGCCCGATCTCTACCCCGACGCCGGGCGTTATCCGCCGCGCACGCTCAACATGTCCTTCATCGGCGAGGTGCTGCTCGAGACACGCGATCCGCCGGTGCGGGCGATCCACGTCTATAACTCGAACCCGGTGGCGGTGGCGCCCGACGGCAACCGCGTGCGCGCCGGCTTCGCGCGCGAGGATCTGTTCTGCGTGGTGCACGAGCTGTTCCAGACCGATACCGCCGACTACGCCGACATCCTGCTGCCGGCCACCAGCCAGCTCGAGCACCGCGACGTGCATTCGACCTACGGCCATGTCTACGCGGTGGACAACCAGCCGGCGATCGCGCCGCTCGGCGAGGCGCGCTCGAACACCGAGGTCTTCCGCGCGCTCGCGCGCCGGCTCGGGTTCGGGCATCCGGCGCTGTACGAGTCCGACGAGGTCATCGCGGCCGCGGCCTTCCGTGCCGGCGATGCGCGTGCTGAAGGGCTCGCCGAAGGGTTGCAGGCCCAGGGCTGGGCGCGGCTCGCGTTGCCGCGGCCCTTCGTGCCGTTCGCCGAAGGCGGTTTCCGTACGCCCTCGGGCAAGTGCGAGTTCTACTCCGCAGCCTTGGGCGAGCAGGGCCTCGATCCCTTGCCGGCCTGGCATCCGCCCGCCGAGTCGGTGGTCAGCAATCCTGCGCTCGCGGCGCGCTACCCGCTCGCGTTGATTACGCCGCCGGCGCGCAACTTCCTCAATTCCAGCTTCGCCAACCTGCCGCGCTTCCTCGCCGCAGAAGGCGGACCGACGCTGCAGATCCATCCTGACGACGCCGCTGCGCGCGGCATCGCCGACGGGGCGCGCCTGCGCATCCACAACGACCGCGGCCACTTTCTCGCCCGCGCGGTGGTGACCCGCGACGTGCGCCCCGGCGTGGTGTGTGCGCCCTCGGTGTGGTGGCCCAAGCTGTGCGAGGGCGGGCGCAACGCCAACGCCGTCACCTCGCCCGCAGCCACCGACATGGGCGGCGGGCCGATCTTCTATGACTGTCTCGTCGAGGTAAGCACGCAATGACCCTGGCGCAGATGCAGGATCCCTTGCCCGATCAGGCGCTGGCGCTCGATGCGGCCGCGGCCACGCTCGCTCGTGCGCAGCGCATCCTGTTCGTGACCGGCGCCGGTATCTCGGTCGACTCCGGCCTGCCCACCTATCGCGGCATCGGCGGCCTGTACCATGACCGCCTCACCGACGAGGGACTGACCATCGAGGAGGCGCTGTCGGGCGAGATGATGGCGACCCGGCCCGACATCGCCTGGCGCTACATCGCTCAGATCGAGGAAAGCTGCCGCGGCGCCCGCCCCAATGCCGCCCACCGCCTGATCGCCGCGCTCGAGCAGGAAAAGGCGCTGGTGTGCGTGCTGACGCAGAACGTCGACGGTCTGCATCGCGCCGCCGGCTCGCGTAACGTCATCGAGATCCACGGCACCGTGCATCGCCTGCACTGCATGGATTGCCACCACGGGCGCAAGGTGCCCGATTACGCTGGCTTGCAGATCCCGCCCGAGTGCCCGCAGTGCGGCGGCATCATGCGCCCCGAGGTGGTGCTGTTTGGCGAGGCGCTGCCGGCGCGCGCGCTCGAGCGCCTCGAGAGCATCCTGGAGCAGGGCGTCGACGCCGTGGTGTCGATCGGCACCACCAGCGTGTTCCCCTACATCGCCGGGCCGGTGGTGTGGGCCGCGCGCCAGGGGGTGCCGACGCTGGAGATCAACCCCGGCGAGACGACGGTGAGCGGGGTCGTCGACTACCGCCTGCGCATGTGCGCGGCCGAGGCGCTGCCGGAGCTGTGGCGGCGGATGCATCCGGCAGAGCCAGCGGAGGACTGAACCCAGCGGTGTGGCTGCGAGGCGCTGGTGCCGGGCCCGCGTGGGCCTTGCGCCGGGGCCGGCAAGGCCGCGAGCCGATGACGTGACGCGGGCCGGAGGCTTGCGCCCGCCGGCCCGCATCGGCAAGGGAGTCGCCGCCCTTACAGCAGCACGCGCTCGATCCCCCCGCTGTTGGCCTTCGCCACGTAGTCCGGCAGCCAGTTCTCGCCCAGCAGGTGCTTGGCGAGCTCGACCACGATGTAGTCGGGCTCGATGCCGCCGGCGTCGTTGGCGTAGCGGTGCATGCCCTGCAGGCAGCTCGGGCAGGAGGTCAGCATCTTCACCTTCACGCTGGCGTCGCCCTCGCGCAGTGCGGCTGCGCCCTTCTCGATCTCCTCCTGCTTGCGGAAGCGCACCTGGGTGGAGATGTCCGGGCGCGCGACCGCCAGCGTGCCCGATTCGCCGCAGCAGCGGTCGGACAGGTCGACGCGGGTGCCCATCAGCTCGTTGGCCACCTTGATGCCCGAATGGACCTTCATCGGCGTGTGGCAGGGCTCGTGGTACATGTACTTGACGCCCTGTGCGCCGTCGAGCTTGACGCCCTTTTCCATCAGGTACTCGTGGATGTCGAGCAGGCGGCAGCCGGGGAAGATGCGCTCGAATTCGTACTTCTGCAGCTGGTCCATGCAGGTGCCGCAGGACACGATCACGGTCTTGATGTCGAGGTAGTTGAGCGTGTTGGCGACGCGGTGGAAGAGCACGCGGTTGTCCGTGGTGATCTTCTGGCCCTTGTCTTCCTCGCCGGCGGCGGTCTGCGGATAGCCGCAGCACAGGTAGCCCGGCGGCAGCACGGTCTGCGCGCCGACGTGATAGAGCATGGCCTGGGTGGCTAGCCCGACCTGGCTGAACAGGCGCTCCGAGCCGCAACCGGGGAAGTAGAACACGGCTTCGGATTCGCCGTTGGCCTTCTGCGGGTCGCGGATCACCGGGATGACCTTGTCGTCCTCGATGTCGAGCAGCGCGCGGCTGGTGCGCTTGGGCAGGTTGCCGGGCATCGGCTTGTTGATGAAGTGGATCACCTGGGCCTTGATCGGTGCCTTGCCGAGCGTGGCCGGCGGCGCCTTGACCTGCGGCTGGATGAGGCCGAACTTCTTGCCCATCTCGTGTGCCCAGCGCTGCGCCTTGTAGCCCCAGTCCATCATGCCGACGCGCATCGCCTTGATCGTCGCCGGGTCCTTGATGGTGAGGAAGGCCATCGCCGCGGCCTTGCCCGGGTTGAACGACTTCTTGCCCTGCTTCCTGAGCAGGTTGCGCATCTTGATCGACACGTCGCCGAAGTCGATGTCCACCGGACAGGGCTTCTCGCACTTGTGGCAGATGGTGCAGTGGTCGGCCAC
>DMCZ01000190.1:7365-23633 GCA_003446655.1 Thauera sp.
GTAGGCGTTGTCGAGGTTGCCCTTGATCGGGCCCTTGCGCATCAGCTTGCCGCGGTTGAAGCGGCCCTCCGGGTCGACCCTGGCCTTGTAGTCCCAGAACGCTGCCATCTCCTCGTCGGTGAGGTAGTCGAGCTTGGTGATGCCGATGCCGTGCTCGCCGGAGATGACGCCGTTCAGGCTGCGTGCCAACGCCATGATGCGATCAACCGCGCGGTTGGCGGTCTGCAGCATCTCGTAATGGTCGGAGTTGACCGGCAAGTTGGTGTGCACATTGCCGTCGCCCGCGTGCATGTGCAGTGCGACGAAGACGCGCCCGCGCAGCACCTCGTGGTGGATCTCGTTGATGCGCGCGAGGATGCGGGCGAACAGCGCGCCGTCGAAGGTCTGCTCGAGCAGCGGACGCAGCTCCTCCTTCCACGACACGCGGATCGAGTAGTCCTGCAGGCGGTGGAACAGCGTCGGATCGACGGTGCGGTTGGAGAGTTCGCCGGCGCGCACGCCGTAGTCGGCGAACTGTGCCTCGGCTTCGGCCAGTGGCTGGTCGAGATGGTCGAGCAGCCACTGCCAGCGCCGGCGCACGGCGGCGACCTGCTCGAGCGCCTGGGCGCGGTGGTCGGCGATCAGCGCGTCGCGGTCGACCACCTCGTCCTTGACCTCGAGCGGCAGTTCGCCCTGCAGGAACTCGCTCAGCGCGTCGCACAGCGCGATCTTGTTCTGCAGCGAGAGCTCGATGTTGATGCGCTCGATGCCGTCGCAGTATTCGCCCATGCGCGGCAGCGGGATGACCACGTCCTCATTGATCTTGAACGCGTTGGTGTGGCGCGAGATCGCCGCGGTGCGGCTGCGCTCGAGCCAGAAGCGCTTCCTCTGCTCGGGGCTGACCGCGATGAAGCCCTCGGAACCGCGCGCGTTGGTCATGCGCACCACTTCGGAGGCGGCCTTCATCACCGCATCCTCGTCGTGGCCGACGATGTCGCCGATCAGCACCATCTTGGGACGGCCGTGGCGGCGCGCCTTGGTCGCGTAGCCGACCGCCTTCACGTAGCGCTCGTCGAGGTGCTCGAGGCCGGCGAGCTGCACGCCCGCGGCGTGGCCGGCGCCGCCCGGCTTGAAGAAGTCGGTGATCTCGACGATCGCCGGCACCGCCTCGCGCACCTGGCCGAAGAACTCCAGGCACACCGTGCGCGTGACCGGCGGCATCTTGTGCAGCACCCAGCGCGCGGCCACGATCAGGCCGTCGGTGCCTTCCTTCTGCACCCCCGGCACGCCGCCGAGGAACTTGTCGGTGACGTCCTTGCCCAGGCCCACCTTGCGGCAGGCGGCGCCCGGCATGGCGAGGATCTCCTCGCCGAGCGGCGCGTTGGTGAGGCCGTCGAAGCGGCGCAGGCGGAAGCGGACGGTCTCCTGCTCGTGGATCTTGCCGAAGTTGTGGTCGAGGCGCTCGACCTCGAGCCAGTTACCGTCGGGCGTGACCATCTTCCACCACGCCAGGTTGTCGAGCGCGGTGCCCCACAGTACGGCCTTCTTGCCGCCGGCGTTCATGGCGATGTTGCCGCCGATGCAGGATGCGCTGGCCGAGGTCGGGTCGACCGCGAACACGCGGCCGGCGAGCGCGGCGGCTTCCGACACGCGCTCGGTGACCACGCCGGCGCCGGTGCGGATCGTGGGGTAGGGTTCGGCCATCGGGCCATCGAGGCCCGGCAGCACGGTGGGTTCGACCGCACTCATGGCGAGCAGCTTCTCGGTGTTGATCACCACCGAGCTGGCGTCGAGCGGCACCGCGCCGCCGGTGTAGCCGGTGCCGCCGCCGCGCGGGATGATGGTCAGGCCGAGCGCGATGCACTCGCGCACCAGCGGTGCCATCTCTTCCTCGGTGTCGGGGTAGAGCACCACGAACGGGTATTCGACCCGCCAGTCGGTGGCGTCGGTGACGTGTGAGACGCGGGCGTGGCCGTCGAAGCAGATGTTGTCGCGGCGGGTGTGCTTTGCCAGCGCCTTGAGCACCGCCTTGCGTCGGCGCGCGGTGTCGTCGAACCAGCGCTCGAAGTCGGACACCGCCTCACGGCCGCGCACGATCAGCATGGCGACGCGGTCGTTGCCCTGGCGGCGCTTGTCGACCTCGTTCAGGCGATGGTGCAGCGCGCCGATCAGCGCCTCGCGGCGCTCGCGGCTGGTGAGCAGGTCGTCTTCAAGATAGGGGTTGCGGCGCACCACCCAGATGTCGCCGAGTACTTCGTAAAGCATGCGCGCGGAGCGGCCGGTGATGCGTTCGGCGCGCAGCTCGTCGAGCACCGCCCAGGCGTCCGCTCCGAGCAGGCGGATGATGATCTCGCGGTCGGAGAAAGACGTGTAGTTGTACGGGATTTCGCGCAGGCGTTGGCTCATTGGGCTACCGGGAAGCGGCTGCAGGGAAGAGCCTCATTCTAACCAACCGCAGTGCACCATGCAGCAAAAAACAAGACCTTAACGCGGGCGTGGATTCCCCGCGAAGGCGCGTGGCAGCGCGGTTTGCGGGCCCGCGGGGCGCTTTCCGGCGGGCGGGGGCGAGCGGGTCAGCGTGCTGCGGTCAGCGCGATCTCGATCCGCCAGCCCGGATCGACCAGCCCGGCGACTTTCACGCATGCACGCGCGGGGGCGCTGCCGGGCGGGATCCACGCGTCCCATATCGCATTCATGGCGGCGCAGTCGGCGAGGTCGGTCATATACAGGGTGGCCATCAGGATCCGCGCCGGACTGCTGCCCAGCTTCAGGAGCTGGCGCTCGAGGCTCTCGAGCACCTCCCGGGTCTGCACGCAGATGTCGGCGTCAGCGCTCACGGGCACTTCGACGAGGTGGATCACATCGTTGTGGATGACGGCGTCGGCGTAGCGGACGGTGACGCCGTGGCGTTCGATTGCGGACATGGGGGCTCCGGAAACGGTCGGGGAGGCCCGCGAGTATAGGCCAGACAACACCGCGCTCACTGCATGGCCCAGGCGATGGCCAGGTAGCGCAGGCCCTTGCCTGCCCCCATCCACAGCAGGCAGGCGAGCCAGTTCAGGCGCAGCACCCCGGCGGCGGCGCACAAGGCATCGCCGAGGAGCGGTACCCACGATAGCAGCAGCGTGACGCTGCCCCAGCGCGCCACCATCGCCAGGCGCGGCGGCGTCTCCTTGCGCGGGAGCAGGCGGCCGAGCAGGTAGGTGCTCATGCCACCTGCAGTGTTGGCTACGGTCGCCGTCAGCACTGCGGCGGGGGCGAGTTCCGGGTGCAGCGCCAGCACGCCGGCGAACACGGCCTCGGACCCGCCAGGCAGCACGGTGGCGGCGAGGAATGCGGACAGGGCCAGGCTGCCGAGGGCGGCAAGCTCACCGGTCAGCATGGATGCCCCCGCGCGGCAGGCGAGCCCGAATTCCGCGCAAGAATGACAATGTAATTGACTGAAGAAAATGTCATATGCAAAATCCGGTTACGCATTTCGCGTAAATCGTGACCAGGGAGCAGATTCGATGAAGACCATTGTCGGCGCCGTGTGCGCCAGCCTTGCACTGATGGCGCTGAGCCCCGCCCAGGCCTGGGCCAATCCGCAGCACGAACGCATGAAGCGCTGCAACGCCGAGGCGAAGGAGCAGGTGCTCAAGGGCGACGAGCGCAAGGCGTTCATGAGCAACTGCCTGCGCGGCCGGCATGCGGCCGGCGTGACCGGCGACACCCCGGCCGCTGCGCCGGCCGCATCTGCGCCGGCGCCGGTCCCGGCCGCTGCAGAGGGTGATGGCGCGGGTGGGGGCGAGAAGGTTTCGGCGGCCGGCGAAGTCAAGACCGCGCTTGCCTCAACCGAGGCCGAGTCCATGAGCGCCGAGGACCTGGTGCGCAAGAAAGCGTGCAACCAGTCGGCCACCGAGCAGTCGCTGCGGGGGAGCAAGCGCAAGGCATTCATCGCCGAGTGCATGAAGGGCTGACCCGACGGCGGCGTCGGGCGAAAGCGCCGGCGCCGCCGCCTGGCACGGGGCTCGCCGCGGCTCAGACGATGTCGAAGAACACCAGGTCGCGGTCGACCTCGTCGGCGGAGAAGCCGCAGCCGATGCGGCCTGAACCGTTGAGCACCATGCGGTCCTGCCTGATGTGGCGTTCGGTCTGTCCTTCGATCGCGACGTAGGTGCCGTTCTTGCTCTGGTCGAACAGCACGAAGCCCTCGCGCCGGCGCTCGATCCTTGCATGCTGGCGCGATGCGCGTGGGTCCATGATGGTCAGGTCGTTGCCGAGCTCACGGCCCAGCAGCAGGACCGGGCGCATCTCCTCGACGAAGAGTACGTCCTGCTGGTGACGCAGGCGCAGGCGCTGCGTCAGCCGCGCCGAGGCCGGGATCGACGTGACGAGGCCGGTACGCTGACCGATCGCATGCACGGGCCATTCGAGCCGTGCCCAGTTGGGGCCGACCAGCGGCTGAGCGCTGATCAGCGCGCGCACGGCGCTGCTTGCCACCATGACCGCCGTGCCCGACACCAGGGCCTGCTCATCCTCGCATAGTTCGGCAAGCTGGCTGGCTACCGTCACGCCCTCGCCGCTGACTTCGAGCGCACCCGCCTCGGCGCCGTCGACGATGCCGTAGTGCAGCCCCAGCCTCACGGGCTGGCGCGCACCCCGCAGCGGCGGCAGATTGTGAATGCGCTGCAGGATGTCGACAGCCGCCTGCACGCCCGCATCACTGCGCTCGAACGCGGCCACGGTCTGCTCCGGCGCCTGATGCAGGATCAGCCCGGCCTGCGTGCTGATGGCGCGCTCGATCCGGTTGGCGCAACGTTCGCTGGCATGCCGCGCCTCGTCCTCGCCGAGCGCGTCCGCGAGGGGGCCTGCCCAGCGGTGGCGGGCGACGAGGACACAGCGGTTCTTGCGCTCGGACATCGAAGTCAGTTCCGGTTCAAGTGGCAGCGGATCCAGCGTGACGCGGACAGTCTGCATCATGAGCGGGCGACCGCTGCGTCGCAAGAGGCCCGTGGCCGACGCCGCCCCGTCGCGACGGCCTCAATCCGGGTGTGCCCCGGGGCGCAGCAGGCGCACGGTCTGAGCGCTCGGAGCGGCGGGCAGTTCAATCGGATCGAAGGCCGTGTCGCCTTCCTCGACCACGGTCTGCTGCGTCAGGCCGGCGAAGTCGAACAGGCGCGCATCGGCCAGATGCGAGGGCACGACGTTCTTCAGCGACGTAGCGAGCGATTCGATGCGGCCCGGGTAGTCGCGCGCCCAGCCCTGCAGCATGGCCTTGATCTGCTTGCGCTGGGCGTTCTCCTGCGAGCCACACAGGTTGCACGGGATGATCGGGAAATCCATGGTGCGCGCAAAGCGCGCGATGTCGGCCTCGGTGCAGTAGGCAAGCGGGCGGATCACCACATGGTTGCCGTCGTCGCTCACCAGCTTGGGCGGCATGGCCTTGATCTTGCCGCCGAAGAACATGTTCAGGAACAGCGTCTCGAGCATGTCGTCGCGGTGGTGGCCAAGGGCGATGCGGGTGGCGCCGATCTCCTTCGCGGTGCGGTAGATGATGCCGCGGCGCAGGCGCGAGCACAGCGAGCAGGTTGTCTTGCCCTCGGGAATCTTGTCCTTGACGATCGAGTAGGTGTCCTCGGTGACGATGCGGTACTCGACGCCGATCGATTCGAAGTAGGCCGGCAGGATGTGGTCGGGGAAGCCGGGCTGCTTCTGGTCGAGGTTCATCGCCACGATGCGGAAGTCGACCGGGGCGCGCTCGCGCAGCGCGAGCAGGCAGGAGAGCAGGGTGTAGGAGTCCTTGCCGCCCGACACGCACACCATCACGGTGTCGCCGTCCCCGATCATGTTGTAGTCGCCGATCGCCTCGCCGACGCTGCGCTCGAGCTTCTTCTTGAGGCGCAGGAAGGTGTTGGAGAAACGGGCGTCGCCGGCGGCCGCGTCAGGCGCGGGCGTGTCGACGGGGGCGGTTGCGGGGGCTGCGGTCACGGTCGGGCTCGTTCGGAGAAATCGAGCGCGGATTATCCCAGAAACCGGCGAGTCGATCGCCTCCACCACGGATGCAGGCTGAGGCGACCGCACGAACCGTCAGGCTGTCGCGAGCGGTGCCGGGGCGCGCTTGCCGCCGAACGCTGCGGTCAGAACCCGCCCGACTCACGGGCAAGCCCGCTGCCACGGAATGTGGCTACCCCCGGCCCTCGCCGCGGCTAAAGGTGCACGCTGCGCCCGCCGTCCACCGCGATGATCTGGCCAGTGATGTACGGTGCGTCGAGCATCAGGAAGCGCACCGTACGCGCGATGTCGGTCGGCGAGCCTACACGCTTGAGCAGGGTGTGAGCGATGATTCGCTCGCGCTCGGCGGGGGGGAACTGGCCGTCCTCCGGCCAGTCGATCGGGCCCGGCGCCACGCCGTTGACGCGCACCTCGGGGGCGAGGTCGATCGCCAGCGCGCGCGTCAGTGTGGCCAGACCGCCCTTGGCGACGTTGTACACGGTGTAGCCGGTGAGCGGGCGCTCGGCATGAATGTCCACGATGTTCACGATCGCTCCGCGGGCGGCACGCAGGGCGGGCGCGAGCGCCTGCGACAGGAACAGCGGCCCCATCAGGTTGGAGCCTACGAGCTCGTCCCAGTCCTTGCGCTCGATGCTCCCGACCGGGGTCGGGAAGAAGCTCGAGGCGTTGTTGACCAGGCCGTCCAGCCCTTCACCACGGGCAAGCACCTGGGCGGCGATATCCTCGGCTGCGCCGAAGCGGGCAAGGTCGCCCCTGACCGTGAATGCGGCGTCGGGGCGGACGGCGTTGAGCGCGGCGGCGAGCGTCTCGGCCTCATCCGCACTGTGACGGTAATGCAGCGCGACGCGCGCGCCGGCGGCGTGCAGGCTGCGCGCGATCTCGGCGCCCACCCGGCGCGCTGCGCCGGTGACGAGGATCAGCGGTGCGGTACGCGGGGCGTCGTCGGCTGCGCTTGCCGGGAAGGTCGAGCCGGGTCGGGAGTCGTTCATCGTGGGGCTACCTGGGTTTGAGGCCATGGTTGCGCCAGCGCGCGCGCCGGGCGCATGGCATGGCGGGCCTGCCGGTACAATGGCCGGCTTTAGTCGATCTCGGATGTACTGCACATGTCTTCATTGCCCCAGCCGTCCGCCGATGCGCTCGCTCAGAGCGAGCGCCTGCTCGAACGCATCGAGGCGGAGATCGCCGCAGCCGGCGGCTGGATCTCGTTCGCCCGCTACATGGAGCTCGCGCTCTATGCGCCGGGACTGGGGTATTACAGCGGCGGCGCGCGAAAGTTCGGCCCGGGGGGCGATTTCATCACGGCGCCCGAGCTTACGCCGCTTTTTGGCCAGGCGCTGGCCGCCCAGGTCGAGCAGGTGATGCGCGCGAGCGAACGCGCTGTGATCGAGGTTGGCGCCGGCACCGGCCTGCTCGCCGCTGACCTGCTGCTCGAGCTCGAACGCCGCGGCTGCGTGCCCGAGCGCTACGGCATCCTCGAGCTGTCGGGCGAGCTGCGCGAGCGCCAGTTCGACACCCTTGCCGCCAAGGCGCCGAACCTGGCCGCCCGCGTGCAGTGGCTGGACGCGCTGCCCGAGCGCTTTTCCGGGGCGGTGGTGGCCAACGAGGTCCTCGACGTGATGCCCGTGCATCTGCTGGTGTCGAGTGCTGCCGGCCTGGCCGAACGCGGCGTGGCGTTCGAAGCCGATTCCGTGGGCACGCGCCGCCTGTGCTGGGCCGACGTGCCTGCAGCCGGGGCGGTGCGCGAGGCCGCGCTGGCGCTGGCGCTGCCCGCGCCGGCCGGCGGCGAGTTCGTGACCGAACTCAACCTCGCCGGACGTGGCTGGGTGGCCGCGTGGGCCGAGCGCCTGCAGGCTGGCGCACTGCTGTTGATCGACTACGGCTATCCGAGCGCGGAGTACTACCTGCCCTCGCGCTCGAACGGCACCCTGCTGTGCTACTACCGCCACCACGCTCACGGCGACCCCTTCCTGTGGCCGGGACTCAACGACATCACCGCTTTCGTGGATTTCACCGCGATGGCCGAGGCCGGCTTCGAGGCAGGGCTGGACGTGCAGGGTTACACCACGCAGGCCCAGTTCCTGTTCAACTGCGGCGTGCTCGACTGCCTCGCCCGCCGCGGCCCGCAGGAGAGCGCCGATTACATCCGCGCCGCACGTGCCGTGCAGCGCCTGACCGCGCCCCAGGAGATGGGGGAGCTGTTCAAGGTCCTGGCGCTGTCGCGCGGTCTCGAAGTGCCGCTGCTAGGTTTTGCACGCGGCGACCGGGTGCACGCGCTGTAGCCACCGGCTTCGGTGCCGCGGCGGGTCACCCGGCACGGTTCCTCAGAGGTTCCGCTCGTCGAGCCAGTCGGCGATCCGCATCGCCACCTTCTCCCAGTCGCGCTCGAGCATCATGCCGTGGCCGAGCCCGGGAAAGATCTCGGCCTGACGGCCATAGGTCACCGCGGTCATGTGCACCTGGTCGGGCGGGATCAGGGCGTCGTTCTCAGCGCCCAGGATCAGCATCGGCGGACGGTGCATGCGGCCAGGCTGCGGCAGGTTGAAGAGCGACATGTCCCAGATCGCGCGATGCGACTCGGGCTGGCTCAGGCGGTAGTAGCGCTGGAGGTCCTCCATGGAGACCGGCTGGTGGAAGAGCGCCTCGCGCAGGCTGTCGATGTTGACGTCGTTGCCCGCCATGATGTTGTTGAGGTCGGCGAGCAGGTTCGGGCGTTTAAGGATCAGGCCGAAGGCCGAGCCCATCAGTCCTTGCGGCGGCACCGAGGACATCAGTACGGTCGCGGGCGCGTCGTACTGCTCCAGATACTTCTGCACGACCATGCCGCCCATCGAGTGACCGATCAGGATCGGCGGGGCGGGCAGCCTCGCGGCGACCTCGGCGACGTCGCGCACGTAGTCGTCGATCGAATAGGAGTCGAGGTGCTCGCGCTTGCGGCTCTTGCCGTGGCCTGACAGCGATACGGCGTAGGTCGACCAGCCACGGCGGGCGAACCACGGCTGGAAATGCTCCTCCCAGCACCAGGCCGAGACGTAGGCGCCGTGCACAAATAGAAGCGGGTGTTCGTGGGTGACGCGCTCGGGCGCGTGGCACAGCACCTCGAGTTCGCCGAAGCGGGTGGCGTTCATGGCATTTCCTTGTCCGCAGCCTTCACTGCGGCCACGCGGGCGGCGTGCAAGGCCTGGGGAATGAGCGATTTGTCCCTGCAGTTGCGTGCAATTGTACCGGCATCGACACCGCGGACCGCCGCCAGGGCAAGCTGCCAGCGTGTCAAAGGTCTCGCCGGCGGTGCATCTTCGATGCTCCTGCCGCGGCCGGCCTGGTCGCACGCCGCGGCGGCCAGCATCAGGGCGAAGCGCTCCGGCCGGCGCAGGCCGTCGCAACGTTCGATGAGCTTGACCATGGTTTCCGCGCGCAATTCGTCAGCCAGGGCCAGGATGCCGTGCTCGCGCGCGACCATCTCCGCGAGGTCGCGGCAGTCGGTGGGCGCCTTCAGGCGCTCGGACACCTCGCGCGCGCGGCGTGCGCTGGCGGCCTCGTGGCCGTAGTGGTGCGGCAGCAGATGTGCGGGCGTGTCGGCCTTGCCGAGGTCGTGCAGCAGGCAGGCCCAGCGCACCGGAAGCGGCTGGCCGCTCGCGGCGGCGTGGTCGAGCACCCGCAGCACGTGCTCGCCGGTGTCGATCTCGGGGTGGTGCTGCGCGGGCTGGGGCACGCCGAAGAGGCGGTCGACCTCGGGCAGGATGACGGCCAGCGCGCCACAGTCGCGCAGCACGCCGATCATGCGCGAGGGGCGCGCCTCCATCAGTCCGCGCGCCAGCTCCTGCCATACGCGCTCGGCGACCAGGTGGTCAACCTCGCCAGCGGCGACCATCTGCCGCATCAGCGCCCGGGTCTCGGGCGCCACGGTGAAATCGACGAAACGGGCTGCGAAGCGCGCTACGCGCAGGATGCGCAGCGGGTCCTCGGCAAAGGCCGGCGACACATGACGGAACACGCGCGCGGCAAGGTCGCGCTGGCCGCCGTAGGGGTCGATCAGCGTGCCGTCCTCGGCGCGCGCGATTGCATTGATGGTGAGGTCGCGGCGCAGCAGATCCTCTTCCAGTGTGACCTCGGGCGAAGCGTGGCAGACGAAGCCGGTATAGCCATGGCCCGACTTGCGCTCGGTGCGCGCGAGCGCGTATTCCTCGCCGGTGTGCGGGTGCAGGAAGACCGGGAAGTCACGCCCGACCGGGCGGAAGCCGCGCGCGAGCATCTCCTCCGGGGTGCTGCCGACCACGACCCAGTCGCGATCCTTGACCGGCAGCTCGAGCAGGGCGTCGCGCACCGCCCCGCCGACGACGTAAGCCTGCATCAGCCGTAGAGATCTTCTTCAGGAATGGATTCGGCTTCGGCGCGCGCCGCGGTGGCCCATTCCTGCATGTGCGGATTGGCGAGCAGGGTGGCGAGGTAGTCGCCGGCAGCGCCTTCGGGCTTGACGCCGTAGGTCTGGAAGCGGAAGGCCACCGGCGCGAAAGCCGCATCGGCGAGGCTGAAGCGGCCGAAGAGGTAGGGGCCATCGGCGCCGAAGCGCGTGCGGCAATCGTTCCAGATCGCGACGATGCGCGCGATGTCGGCGTCGACCTCCGGGCTGTGACCGAAGCCGGTGTAGTCCTTGCGGACGTTCATCGGCATGCGGCTGCGCAGGTTCTGGAAACCGGCGTGCATTTCCGCAGTCACCGCGCGGGCGATGGCGCGCGCCGCGGGGTCCGCCGGCAGCAGGGCCGGATTCTTCTCGGCGAGGTATTCGCCGATCGCCAGCGAATCCCACACCGTGAAGCCGTGGTCGATGAGGCAGGGCACCTTGCCCGAGGGCGAGTGCGACAGGATGCGCTCGCGGCTGCCGGGAATGAACAGCGGGATGCGGATCTCCTCGAAGGTGAAGCCGCCCTCGCGCGCGGCCAGCCAGGCGCGCAGGGACCAGGACGAGTAGTTCTTGTTGCCGATGATGAGTTTCATCGTGTGCTCCGGGTCACGGGTAAAAGTCGTTCTGCGAAAGGGGCGTCGCGCAAGCGCATCAGCGCCTGGCGTGGCGACGGAACGGATAGTAGAAGGCGCGCGGGCCGGCTTCGCCGAGCCAGGCGGGGGCGACCGCCTCGAGCGCGGTCGGGCTGAGGCCGAAGGGCATCGGCTCGCCATGGGCGACGTTGTCCACCCGCATGGAGCGCACGTTGTCGCGGCTCATCAGCGGCTGCGGTGCGAGCTCCATCAGGCGCGCCTGCAGCATGCCGATGCCTTCGGGCAGGCCGATGACCGGGCGCGGCTTGCCGACCAGATCGGAAACATATTCGACGAGCTGGCGCAGGGTGTAGACGGTTGGGCCGGCAAGTTCGAAGGTCTGGCCGGCCGCCTCAGGGCGCGTGAGGCTCTGGAACACCGCCTCGGCCACGTCTTCGACATAAACGGGCTGGAAGCGGCAGCCGGCGCCGGTGAGCGGCAGTACCGGGAACATGCGGGCGAGATCGGCGAATAGGTTGAGGAAGCTGTCGCCGCGGCCGAAGACCACCGAAGGGCGCAGGATGGTCCACGCGATGTCCGGCCCCGCGGCCTCGATCGCGCGCTCGCCGGCCGCCTTGGAGCGCTGGTACTCGGACGGCCCGCTGGCGTCCGCGCCCAGCGCGCTGATGTGCACCAGGCGCGGCACGTGCGCGGCGCGACAGGCGGTGACGATCTTCTGCGGCAACTCGACGTGGGCTCGGGCGAAGTCGGGGCCGAAGGGCGTGCCGCTGCGCGAGTGCAGCACGCCGACGGTGTTGACCACCGCGTCGGCGCCCGCGAACAGGCGCGCGAGGGTGGCCGGGTCATGCACGTCGGCTTCGACCACCTCGGTGTTCGGTAGCAGCAGCACGTGGCCTGCGCGGCTACGGCGGCGGGTGGGGATGAGCACCTTGACGCCTGCTTCGCACAGGCGGTTGGCGATGGCGCTGCCGATAAAACCGGAGCCGCCGACGATGACGACACGTTGCGGATTCATGCGTGGACCCTTGGCAGGTTGGTGATGATGCGGTCTCTGGTGTCCAGCCCCGAGCTTACTCGCGGGTCGGCGCCGGCGCGATGGTGCCGAGGCGGGCCTTGAGCGACTGCGGGCGTTTCTCGAGCATCGCGGAGTAGATCACCGCGTTCGCGAGCACTTTCTTGACATAGTCGCGAGTCTCGTCGAAAGGGATGGTCTCGGCGTAGATGGCACCTTCGAGCGGCTGTGCGTCGCGCCAGCGGCGCGCGCGTCCGGGGCCGGCGTTGTAGCCGGCCGAGGCCAGCACCGGATGGGCGTCCAGATCTTCCAGAATGATGCGCATGTAGCTGGTGCCGAGCAGCACGTTGGTGTCGGGGTCGTTGAGCAGGCCATGGTTGTATCCCGCCAACCCGATCTTGTTCGCTACCCACTTGCCGGTCGCGGGCATGACCTGCATCAGGCCGCGCGCGCCCACGCTCGAGCGTGCCGGGATCACGAAGCGACTCTCCTGGCGCATCAGGCCATACACCCAGCCCAGGTCCAGGCCCTGCGCGCGCACCTGCGGCTCGATCAGGTCGCGGTAGGGGGTGAGGAAGCGCAGCTCGAAGTTGCTGCGCGGGTTGGCGAGTTCGGCGGTGTTGATCGCACGGTCGTAAAGTTCGTTGCGCAGCGCCAGATGAGCGGCGCCCAGCCGGAATTGCTCGTCGCGACCACGCACGCCCCAAACCCATTCGCGGATCGCCTCGGTGCGCATGTCGAGCTGGTAGAGCGCGAGCGCACGCCGCAGGCTGGGGTCACGCTCGGCCTCTTCCAGTTTGGCGCGCGGCAGTGGCGCGGTGGCCGGCGGGGGCATGAAGGGCTGGCCGAGCTCTTCCGCGGCTAGCATGCCGTAGAAGTGCGGTTCGGCTGCGATGCGCACGAACAGCGAATCCGCGGCATCACGGTTGCCGGTGGCGGCGTGGGCGCGACCCAGCCAGTAGATCCAGTCGGGTTGCTCGCGCTCGTCCGCCGGCATCGCCTCGATTGCACTGCGTACGCCGCGCCAGTCCTGGGCGCGCAGGGCGGCACGCACCCGCCACGCGCGCTGCAGCGGCGTCATCCTGATGTCGCCGGCAGCGGCGTAGAGGGCGCGCGCCTCGGGCAGGCGGTCGATTGCGGCGTGCATCGCCAACACCAGGTTGGCGTAGTTGCGCTCGTCGGCGCCGAGACGATCCTGGATGCGAAGCAGGCGCAACTGCGCGGCCGGGATGTCCTCGCGGGCAAGACGGACGAGCGCGACGAGCGCAAGCTCGCGACCGGCGCGCGTGATCGCGAAGTTGGCCGGCAGGCGATCGAGCCACGGCGCGGGCGAACGGATTGCCTGATCGAGATCGGCACGGCTGGGCGCGCTGCCCGGAGGCAGCAGCGACAGGCTGTCGAGCGCGGACGCAGGTTTTCGGGTATCCACCTGGCGGCGGATGCGCTGCCAGACCTGATCCTCGTCGACCAGGCCGCCACTTGCGGCGCTGGCGAGCGCCAGATCGCAGGCGGGATAGGCTTCGGTGAGGCTGTCCCATTGCTGCGCCACTTCGTCGAGTGCGCTGCGGTCGCCGCCGAGGATGCGGGCGGTCCAGGCTGAGCAGCGCAGTTCCTCGTCGGGATTCTGCAGGTCAGGGTAGAGGCGCCTGAAGCCGGCCCAGTCACCGTCCTTGGCCATGCGGCGCAACCAGTCGGCACGCAGGCGCTCGGCGAGGTTGCTGCCGGCCTCTTCGGTGAGGAAGGCCTCCAGCTGGCCGGCGGGTGGGGGCTCGCTGCCGGCCAGTCGGTTGGTGAGCAGCCAGTAGCGCGGATAGGCGTCGAGTACATGCGGCTCGCGCACGCTGGCCAGGCGCTCCAGGGTGCCGCGGTCGCCCTTGCGCAGGGCTTCGCGAGCGGCCACGATACGGTCCGCGCCGGTATCGCTGCCGAGCTGTGCGAGCGCTCCGCCGGGGAGCAGGAATGCCGCAGCGAACAATGTCGCCCGTAATGCCTTTCTCATGCCTGATGATACCTCCGTTGCGCGGCTACCATACCACAAGCGATGACCTCCTTTCCCGCACCCGAGCCCGACTTTGCTGCAAAGCGCAAACATCTCCGCGAGCACGCTCTGAAACGGCGCCAGGCCCTGCCTGCCGAGCGCCGGGAGGCGTTGACCGCACGACTCGTCCGTCATCTGGACGGATTGATCGCCACCCTGGCGCCACAGGTGCTCGGCTTCTGCTGGCCCTATCGTGCCGAGCCGGATCTGCGTGTGTGGGTCGAGGCCTGGCTCGCGGCGGCGCCTGCGCGTGTGGCCGCCTTGCCGGTGGTCCTCGAGCGGCACGCGCCGATGGCGTTCCGGCGCTGGATTCCGGGTGCGCCGATGCCGCTCGACCGCCATGGCATACCGCATCCTGCCGATGGCGAGCCCGTCGCGCCGCAGGTGCTGCTGGTGCCGCTCAACGCCTTCGATGACCGTGGATACCGGATTGGCTACGGCGGCGGCTATTTCGACCGCACGCTTGCGCAATTGCGGACCGTCGCGGTGGGGGTGGGGTTCGAGAGCGGCCGCGTGCCTGACACCTGGCCCCAGGCGCACGACCTCCCGATGGCGTGGATCGTGACCGAAGCCGGGGTCATGAAGCCGCGCGCGTGAGCGCGCGGTGTGGTGCGTTCAGTTGCCGGACAGGAACAGCCGGTAGGCCGGGTTGTTGCTTTCGGGGGTGTAGTCGTAGCCCAGGCGCTGCAGGAAGTCCTCGAAGGCGTCCTTGTCCGCCGGCGGCACCTGCATGCCCACCAGCACGCGGCCGAAGTCCGAGCCGTGGTTGCGGTAGTGGAACAGGGAGATGTTCCAGTCCGAGCGCAGGTTGGAGAGGAAATTCATCAGCGCGCCAGGACGTTCCGGGAACACGAAGCGATACACGACCTCGTTGTCGACCTGCGGCGCACGTCCGCCGACCATGTAACGCAGGTGGGTCTTGGCGAGCTCGTCGTCGGTCAGGTCCAGGGCCGGCAACTCGTGGCGCTCGAGCATCTCTACCAGACGGCCGACCTCGTTGCGGTTATGCACGGTGACACCGACGAAGATGTGCGCCTGCAATGGGTCCGCGTAGCGGTAGTTGAATTCGGTGATGTTGCGGTTGCCGAGCACGCTGATGAACTTCTTGAACGAGCCCGGCTTTTCCGGGATCGTCACCGCAAGCACGGCTTCGCGCTGCTCGCCGAGCTCGGCGCGCTCGGCGACGAAGCGCAGGCGGTCGAAGTTCATGTTCGCGCCCGAGGCCACCGCCACCAGGCTCTTGTCGCGCAGCTTGTGGCGGCGGGCGTATTCCTTGGCGCCGGCCACGGCGAGGGCGCCGGCGGGCTCGAGGATGGAGCGGGTGTCCTCGAACACATCCTTGATCGCCGCGCAGATCGCGTCGTTGTCGACAACGATCATCTCGTCGACGTATTGCTGACACAGGCGGAAGGTCTCGGCGCCGACTTCCTTGACCGCCGCGCCGTCGGCAAAGATGCCGACCTGCTCGAGCGCGATGCGGCGGCCGGCGGCGAGCGACTGTGTCATCGCGTCGGCATCGACCGCCTCGACGCCGATGATCTTCGTCTCCGGGCGCAGGCGCTTGATGTAGGCGGCGACGCCGGCGATCAGGCCGCCGCCGCCCACGCAGCAGAACACCGCGTGGATCGGCTTCGGGTGCGCGCGCAGGATCTCCATGCCTACCGTACCCTGGCCGGCGATGACGTCCGGGTCGTCGAAGGGGTGGACGAAGGTGAGCTTCTCGGCCTTCTCGAGTTCGAGGGCATGGGCGTAGGCGTCGGAGTAGGACTCGCCGGCGAGCACCACCTCGCCGCCGCGCGCCTTCACCGCATCGATCTTGATCGCGGGCGTCGTGCTCGGCATCACGACCACCGCGCGCACGCCGAGCTTGGCCGCCGAGAGTGCCACGCCCTGAGCGTGGTTGCCTGCCGAGGCGCAGATCACGCCCCGCTTGAGCGCCTGCGGCGAGAGCTTCGCCATCTTGTTGTAGGCGCCACGGATCTTGAAGCTGAACACCGGCTGCATGTCCTCGCGCTTGAGGAAGATGCGGTTGTGCGCACGTGCCGACAGGTTGCTGGCGAGATCGAGCGGGGTTTCGACGGCGACGTCGTACACCTGCGCGTTGAGGATCCGTTCGAGGTAATCGGTGGGGGTGTTCATGGCCGGGCCGGTGGGCTGCTGCAAAGCGTTCGAGCGTAACAGTCGCGCGCCGGCGGCGGCAAGTGCAGTCAGGCGGCCTGCTCAGCGCAGGAACCTGCCCAGGCCTTCGCGCAG
>DMCZ01000190.1:23887-35518 GCA_003446655.1 Thauera sp.
GAGCTTCTGACGCGCCCTGTCGCGCAAGCTGTCGGCGATCAGCGCGTCGAGATCGAGCGCGAAGGCAGGTTGCGCGAAGCTGCCGGTGATGCGGATGGGGACCGTGACGCCGCGCAGGTTGTCGAGATCCTCGCCGCCCTGGCCGGCGAGCGTGGCCACCACGCTGGTACGCAGGCGATAGTCGATCGTCTCGCTGAGCAGGTTCGCGCTGCCCGCGCCGCCGACGCGCAGCAGGGGCGAGCTCATCGCGAGGTCGTCGTTGCGCAGTACGCCACCTGCCGCGTCGAGGGTGGCGCTGAGCGCGGTGAAGTCGGTCTGGTTGGCTCCGCTGGCGGGGGCGGTTTCGCCACGCAGGCGGGCGGAGGCTTCGCGCATCATCTGCGCGATGTTCACGCCCTTGATCGCACCGTCGCGAACGCGCAGCTCGATGCGCCCGGCAAGGCTGCGCTTGAGCACCTCCGCCGCGCCGGCGTCGGCCTGCAGACGGGCGCGCACGTCGGCGCGGCCGGTCACGCGCGCCGGGGCGCCGGTGAGGTCCTGCAGCAGGGGGGCGAGCTCGGCGCCCTGGAGCGATTCGTCGAGCGACAGCCGGGCTGGCTGGCGGCGCGTGTCGAGCGCGAGCTTGCCCTGGTAGCTGCCGCCGTAGAGGCGGGCGCTGAGCGGCTCGAGGTGGATCAAGCCTCGATCCGTGCGCGCGGTGGTGTCGAGCGCGGAGATCGTCAGCCCCGAAGCGCGCAATGTGTCGATGCGCAGCCGGCCCTGGGCGACGAGCGTGTTCGCAGTGTCCGGGGCCGGTTGCGAGGTGACGGCAGCCTGGCCAACGGCCACCGCGGCGGCGCCCGGGCTGGGCGGGGCGGACGCGCCGTCCACGGCAAGGTAGCGATCGACGTCGATGCGGTCGGCATGCAGGTCGAACTCGAGCGCGGGGACGGCGGGGTCGGTGAGGGCGATGCGGCCCTGGATGCGCGTGTCGTCGAACGCCAGGAGCAGATCATCGATTGCCGCGGTGCCCGTCGCCAGGTCGAGGCTGGCCGTACTCTGCAGCTTGAGCGCGAGCTTGCCGCCGGGGATGCCGGCGCCGGCGATGCGGCTGTCGATCTCGAGGTCGCTGAGGGTGAGGCGTGGCGCGGCGGTGTCGAGCCTTGCCTGCGCGGTGAGCGCGAGCTCGGCCAGCAGGCGTTCGGCACCGGCAGCAGCGCTGCCGCTGTCGGCCTTGAAGGCGAGCCGCAGCGGGAAGGGGGCGCCGGACTTGATGGATTCGCTGGCGAAGTTCAGTGCGTCGATGACGTGGCGCGTGCCGGCCTGCGCGTCGGTGAGGCTGATGCGGGCTGCGCGTAGCTCGAGCGTGTCGATGGCCAGCGCGAGGCCTGCGAGGTCCCGAGCGGGGCTCGCCGCTGAGCGGGTGTCCGTGCCGGCGCCGGGGGGCGGGCGAGCGGCCCCGCGCGCGGCGGGCAGGGTCCAGTTATCCTGGCCGTCGGCCGTGCGCACCAGCTCGAGCGCGAGGCCGTCGATGATGATGCGCTCGACCTCGAACTCGCCGCGCAGCATGGGTAGCAGGCGCGCGCGTACCTCGATGCGCCCGACGCGCGCGAGTGGCGCTTCGCCGAACTGCGGCAGGTTGCCCAGGCTCAGCGCGTTCGCCTCGATGCCGAGCCAGGGGAAGAGCGAGAGACCGATGTCGCCACCGATCTCGAGTGGCCGGCCGGTGAGGCGCTCGACCTCGGCGGTGAGGCGGTCGCGATGGTCGTTGAGGTCGAAGCTGAAGTTCAGATAGGCGGCCAGGCCGACGATGGAGAGGAGGATTGCTGCGACCACGAACATCAGGAGGCGCAGCAGCGGTCTCATGCCTGCACGCCGCCCGTGTCGCCGGGATCGCCTGCGTTCGCCTGCAGCGCGCGCGCCTGGCGCTCGATGAACTCCTGCGTCGAATCGATGCCGCGCAGCTGGAGGATGGTTGAGCGCACCGCCGCCTCGAGCAGCACGGCGAGGTTGCGCCCCGCAGCGACCGGCAGCACCACGCGTCCGATCTTGACGCCCAGGATGTCCTGGGTCTCCTGCTGCAAGGGCAGGCGGCTCGGGTCGTCCGGGCCGGGCTGGCGGCGGTCGAGGTGGCAGATCAGGCGCAGGCGCATCTTTCGACGGCATGCGGTCTCGCCGAAGATGGTGCGGATATTGAGCAGGCCGAGGCCGCGTACCTCGATGAAATCCTGCAGCATTTCGGGACAGCGACCCTCGAGCACCGTCGGTGCGACCCGAGACAGTTCGACGACGTCGTCCGCCACCAGGCCATGGCCGCGCGAGATCAGCTCGAGGCCAAGCTCGGACTTGCCGGCGCCGGAGTCCCCGGTGATGAGTACGCCCAATCCGAGCACGTCCATGAACACGCCGTGCAGCGACACCTTCTCGGCCAGTTCGCGCGACAGGTAAAGCCGCAACTGGTCGATGACGCCCGCCGAGGGGTGACGCGCAGTGAAGAGCGCCACGTCGTGGGCTTCGCAGACGCCGTGGATGATGTTGGGCACCTCGCAGCCGTCGGCCACGATGATCGCGGGCGGCTTTGCCGAGAGGATCTCGTTGAGGTGACGCGCCACCTTCTCGTTGGACTGGCGCTGTGCCCAGGCCAGCTCGGCGGTGCCGAGGATCTGCAACCGGGTGGGGTGGATCAGGTTGAGGTGGCCGACGAGGTCGGCCGGCCAGATGCGCTCCTCGCCGACCGACAGGCGCGCATCGAGGCGCCCGCTGAGGTGGGTGAGGCTCAGGCTGTGGCGATGGGTCTCATACAGCCGCGCTAGGCTGGTCTGCCGCATCGGCGCCCCAGGTCAGGAACATCTGGTGGATGTGCGCGGCGTCCGGTGCGTTCTGCAGTGCGTCGCGGAATTCGCGGTCGCTGAACATCTGTGCGAGCTCCGACAGCAGCTGCAGGTGGGTTTCGTTGGCCTGCTCCGGCACCAGCAGCACGAACAGCATGCTCACCGGCCGGCCGTCGGGCGCATCGAACTGCACGGGCGCTGCCAGGCGTAGGAAGGCCCCGGCGGCGTCCTTCAGACCCTTGATGCGGCCGTGCGGGATGGCGATGCCCTGTCCCAGACCGGTCGAGCCCAGGCGCTCGCGCGTGAACAGGCTGTCGAACACGGTGCTGCGGGCGATGCCCTGGTTGTTCTCGAACAGCAGGCCTGCCTGCTCGAAGACGCGCTTCTTGCTGCTCGCGTCGAGGTCGACCACCACGTTGGACAGTGGCAGGAGTTGGGATATGAGGCTCATTCGCTGGAGGACTCGCTCAGCGCCCCGTCAGCCGATGCCGGGCTCGGCAGCTGGCGGGTCCGGGGCGCGCGGAGGTCGCGTCGTGAAAACGCGCGCATTATAAACACACCCCGGACATGGGGCGGTAACGAAGGCGTCAGGCTTCCGGGACCTGGTGCTTGAGCGTCTCGTGGTTGTGGTCGGACTGCTTCTGCTTGTACTTCTGGACCTGACGCTCGAGCTTGTCGGTCATGGCGTCGATGGCCGCGTAGAGGTCGGCATCGTCGCTTTCGACGAAAATGTCCTTGCCGCGCACATGCAGCGTGACCTCGGCCTTCTGCTTGAGCTTCTCCACCGACAGGATCACGCCAACGCTGGTGACATTGTCGAAGTGGCGAATGACGCGGTCGAGCTTCGAAGTCACGTAGTCGCGGATGGCGGGGGTGACTTCGACGTGACGCCCGGTGATGTTCAGATTCATGGTAACTCCTGGTGTTGTCAGATGGATTTGCGCAGACTGACCGGCGGGATATTGAGCGATTCGCGGTATTTGGCGATGGTGCGCCGTGCGACGACGATACCCTGCTGGCCCAATACTTCTGCAATCTTGGCGTCGGACAGCGGCTTCCTGCTGTCCTCTGCATCCACCAGCTGGCGAATCAGCGCCCGAATCGCCGTCGAGGATGCCGCCCCACCGGTGTCGGTGGCGACGTGACTGCCGAAGAAATACTTGAGTTCGAACACGCCGCGCGGGGTCGCCATGTACTTCTGCGTGGTGACGCGCGATACGGTGGATTCGTGCAGCTCGAGCTGGTCTGCGATCTCCCGGAGAGTGAGTGGCCGCATCGCCACGTCCCCATGATCGAAGAACTGCCGCTGCTGGTCAACGATGGCCTGGGACACGCGCAGGATGGTGTCGAAGCGCTGCTGCACGTTCTTGATCAGCCAGCGTGCCTCCTGCAGCTGGCCGCCCAGTCCACCGCCCTGGCCGCGGTTCTGCTGCAGCAGGCTGGCGTACAGGCGATTGATGCGCAGGCGCGGCATGGCGTCGTGGTTGAGCGTGACCGTCCACCGTCCGCGCAGCTTGCGCACGACGACGTCGGGCAGGACGTAGCGCGTTTCGCTGCTGGCGTAGCGCGAGCCGGGGTGCGGGTCCAGGCTGCAGATCAGGGCCTGCGCTGCGCGCAGGGCGTCATCGTCGCAGCCGGTGAGCTTCTTGAGCTTGGCGAAATTGCGGTCGGCAAGGAGCTCGAGGTGGCGCGTGACGATCTCGAGCGCGAGTGTGCGGGTGGTGCTCTCCGGCAGCGTTCGCAGCTGCAGCGCCAGGCATTCCTGGGGGCTGCGGGCGCCGATGCCGGTCGGCTCGAGGTTCTGGACATGGTGCAGCGCGATAGCCAGGTCGTCGAGATCGACCTCTGACTCGGGCGGCAACAGTTGCAGCAGTTCGTCGAGCGGCTGGTGCAGGTAGCCGTCGTCGTCGAGCGCCTCGATCAGGAAGCGCACGAGGGCGCGGTCGCGATCGGACATCTGGGACAAGGCCACCTGCTGGTCGAGGTGTTCGCGCAGCGACGTGCTCGCGGCCTGCAGGTCCTGGTAGTCGACGTCATCGTCGTCGCTCTCGCTGCGGCTCGACGCGCCGGTGCCGACGTTCGACCAGTCGATGCTGTCGTCCTCGCTGCTGCCCTCGCCGCCATCACGACGTTCGTCGTCCGTGGTCGGCGATTCCGCGGCGGTTTCCCGCGCCTGTTCGTGCTCGGGCCCCGGGGTCGTGGGCGCCTGCGGGGCGAAGTCCGCCCCATCGCCGTCCTCGCGCTCGAGCATCGGGTTCTCGAGCAGCAGGCGCTCGATCTCCTGGTTCAGCTCAATCGTTGACAGCTGGAGCAGCTTGATCGACTGCTGCAGCTGTGGCGTGAGCGTGAGGTGCTGGGAGAGCTTGAGCTGGAGGCTGGGCTTCATCGCGGTGGGTGGGTGCGCGCCGTCAGAGGCGGAAGTGCTCGCCGAGGTAGACCTGGCGCACCCTTTCGTTGTCGATGATTTCGGTCGGCTGGCCGCTGGCGAGCACGCGGCCTTCGCTGATGATGTAGGCGCGATCGCAGATGCCGAGCGTCTCGCGCACGTTGTGGTCGGTGATCAGCACGCCGATGCCGCGCTCCTTCAGGAAGCGGATGATCTTCTGGATGTCGATCACCGCGATCGGATCAACGCCCGCGAAGGGTTCGTCGAGCAGGATCAGGCGCGGGTCGGTGGCGAGCGCGCGGGCGATCTCGCAGCGGCGGCGTTCGCCACCCGACAGCGAGATCGCGGTGTTGTTGCGCAGGTGGTGGATGCCGAGCTCGTGCAGCAGCTCGTCGAGGCGTTCGCTGACCTGGCGCTTGTCGAGGCCCTGCAGCTCGAGCACGGCCTGGATGTTCTCGGCCACCGTGAGCTTGCGGAACACGCTCATTTCCTGCGGCAGGTAGGACAGCCCGAGCCGCGCGCGGGCGTGGATCGGCAGGTGGGTCAGGTCCTTGCCGTCGAGGCCGATCTGGCCGCCATCTGCGCGCACCAGGCCGACGATCATGTAGAAGCAGGTGGTCTTGCCGGCGCCGTTGGGGCCGAGCAGGCCGACGACCTCGCCGGAGCCGACCTCGAAGCCGACGTCGTGCACCACGGTGCGCGCCTTGTAGCGTTTTTGCAGGCCGGCGACCTTAAGCAGACTCATCGTAGGGCTCTTTCAGCAGCTTGCGGATCAGGTCGGGCGCGAAGCCGCGGGTTTGCAGGAAGCGCGCCTGGCGCGCCCATTCGCGGGCGTCTGCCGGCGGCGCGGCGAAGCGGCTGCGCAACACCGTGCGCGCCCGCTCCGCTTCCGATTCTACGCACTCGCTGGCGAGCGCCTCGTCGATCAGGTCACGCTCGATGCCGCGACGGGCGAGTTCGCTGCGCAGCCGGCTGGTGCCGAAACGCGCCGCCTTGCCACGCACGAAGGCTTCGGCGTAGCGGCTGTCCGACTGCAGCCCGAGCTCGCCCATGCGCTCGATCACCGCCTCGACCTCGTCGGCCTCGCCATGGGCGGCGAGCTTCTTCGCCAGCTCGGCACGCGAATGGTCGCGCCGGGCAAGGTGGCGGAGGGCGCGTTCGCGCAGACTCGGTTCGCCCATGCTCGGCGCCTGCGCGTCAGGCCTCGGCGGCGGCCGGTGCCGCAGCGGCCGCCGCGGGCAGCTCGGGCAGGCCGACGGCGACGCGGACCTTGTTCTCGATCTCGCGTGCCAGCGTCGGGTTGGCGCGCAGGAACTCACGCGAGTTGTCCTTGCCCTGGCCGATCTTGTCGCCCTTGTAGGCGTACCAGGCGCCCGACTTGTCGACGATCTTGTGCTCCACGCCGAGGTCGATGATCTCGCCCTCGCGCGAAATCCCTTCGCCATAGAGGATGTCGAAGTGCGCTTCCTTGAACGGCGGCGACACCTTGTTCTTGACCACCTTGACGCGGGTCTCGGAGCCGACCACCTCGTCGCCCTTCTTGATCGTGCCGGTGCGGCGGATGTCCATGCGCACCGAGGCGTAGAACTTGAGCGCGTTGCCGCCGGTGGTGGTCTCGGGGCTGCCGAACATCACGCCGATCTTCATGCGGATCTGGTTGATGAAGATCACCAGGGTGTTGGTGCGCTTGATGTTGGCGGTGAGCTTGCGCAGCGCCTGCGACATCAGGCGCGCCTGCAGGCCGGGGAGCTGGTCGCCCATCTCGCCCTCGATCTCGGCCTTGGGGGTGAGCGCGGCGACCGAGTCGACCACCACGATGTCCACGCCGCCCGAGCGCACCAGCATGTCGGCGATCTCGAGCGCCTGCTCGCCGGTGTCGGGCTGGGAGATCAGGAGGTCCTGGATGTTGACGCCGAGCTTCTCGGCGTAGCCGACGTCGAGCGCGTGCTCGGCGTCGATGAAGGCCGCGGTGCCGCCGAGCTTCTGCATCTCGGCGATGACCTGCAGGGTCAGCGTGGTCTTGCCGGAGGACTCCGGGCCGTAGATCTCGACCACCCGGCCGCGCGGCAGGCCGCCGAGGCCGAGCGCGATGTCGAGTCCGAGCGAGCCGGTGGAGACGGTCTGAATGTCGCGTTCGACGTTGCCGTCTCCCATGCGCATGATCGAGCCCTTGCCGAACTGCTTCTCGATCTGCGAGAGCGCGGCGGCGAGGGCCTTGGCCTTGTTGTCGTCCATGTAAATGCGTCCTGTAAGTTGAGCTGATTATGGCACAAAGATTGCAGGCGTGCGGTCTCGCCTGATGCATGGCGCCAGTTTAAAGCCTGTATGAAATTACAGACAAGCGGTTTTCCCGCCGCTGCGTCGTGCAGGGCCGGATGCACCGCATGTTAATGCCATATGGATTGTTGCGGGCGCCGGGTCAGGGGGTTTTCGCGGCCAGCTGCAGGATACCGTCGAGCGCGCGCACGACCGTCTGCCGGCGTATCGCCGCGCGGTCACCGGCGAGATGAAGGGTCACGGTGCGGGCAGGGGCGGTCCTGGTGGCCCAGGAGATGCAGACCATGCCTACGGGTTTTGCTGCAGTGCCCCCGGTGGGGCCGGCGACACCCGACACCGCGACCGCGACGTCGGCCAGGCTGTGCGCGAGTGCTCCTTCGGCCATCTCGCGCACGGTGGCCTCGCTGACGGCGCCGTGCTCGGCAAGGGTCCGTGCGGCGACGCCGAGCATCTCCATCTTGGCTGCGTTCGAGTAGGTGACGAAGCCGCGGTCGAACCAGGCCGAGCTGCCGCTGATCGCGGTGATGGCCTCGGCGATCCAGCCGCCGGTGCAGGACTCTGCGCTCGCCATCTGCCAGCCGCGCGCAGCGAGGGCCGCGCCGACGCGGCCGGCGAGGGTGTCGAGTTCGATGTCGGTCATGGATTCAGTCGCCGATGAGGGTGACGAGGATGGCGAGCACGAGCAGCGTGTAGCCGGCGGCGATGAGGTCGTCGAACATCACGCCGAAGCCGCCCTTGAAGCTGCGGTCGGCCCAACGTACGGGGGGTGGCTTGACGATGTCGAAGAACCGGAACAGCGCCACCGCGACCGCCTGCCAGAGCAGGGTGGGCGGGGTGAACAGGAGCACCAGCCAGGTCGCCACCATCTCGTCCCACACGATACCGCCGTGGTCGGGGACGCCCAGCGCCCGTCCGGTGCGTTCGGCCGCCAGCACGCCGGCGACGAACAGGCTGGCGAGCAGGGCAAGGAACACGAACTCGGATAGCGGGGTGCGGATCAGCGGATAAAGCAGCCACGCCAGCAGGGTGCCGACGGTGCCCGGCGCCCACGGCGACAGGCCCGATCCGAAGCCCAGAGAGATGAAGTGGGCGGGGTGACTCATCATCAGGCGGGCGGTCGGGCGCATGGGCAGGTTTCTCGTCGTGGCGAGGGATTACGGGCAGGTGCTGTTCACGCGAAGTGATCGTAGCCCGAGCGCGTGCCGGGAACCAGCCGGCCGTCGCGCTCGCGCAGCCAGAGCGTGCCGGGCTCGCTGGTGAGTTCGCCGATGCGGTGCAGGGCCAGCCCGAGCCTGGCGGAGAGGGCTTCGACCTTGGCTCGCCGCGACGCGGGTGCGGAAAACAGCAACTCGTAGTCGTCCCCCCCGCCGAGCAGGCAACGCTGCGCCAGGGCTTCGTCGGCGCCGGTTTCGAGCAGTGCGTCCATCGGCAGGGTGGCGATATCGATGATCGCCCCGGTGCCGGAGCATTCGAGAATGTGGCCGAGGTCGCCGAGCAGGCCGTCCGAGACGTCGAGCATGGCGGTCGCGACGCCACGCAGCGCGAGGCCGAGGGCGACGCGGGGCTGCGGGCGCTGCAGCGCGGCGATGCAGCCAGCCCGTCCTGCCGGCGACAGTCGGGCCTGGTCGCGTAGCGCCGCCAAACCGAGCGCGGCCATGCCGGGCTGGCCGGACACCCAGAGGTCGTCGCCCGCCTTGCCGCCAGCCCGGGTGATCGCTTCGCCTTGCGGCAGCTCGCCGAGGATGGTCACCGACAGGGTCAGCGGCCCACGGGTGGTGTCGCCGCCGGCGAGATCCACGCCATGGGCATCGGCGCAGGCGAAGAGACCGCGGGCGAAGGCGGCGATCCAGTCCTCGTCCACCCTGGGCAGCGCGAGCGCCAGGAAGGCCCAGCGCGGGGCGGCGCCCATCGCGGCGAGATCGGAGACGTTCACCGCCAGCGTCTTCCAGCCCAGATCCTCGGGGTCGGTGTCGGCGAGGAAGTGGGTGCCGGAGACCAGCATGTCGGTGGACACGGCCAGCTGCATCCCCGGCTGCACGCACAGCAGGGCTGCGTCGTCACCGACGGCGAGATCGGTGTGGCGGGTGGGGCGGGTGAAATGGCGCCGGATCAGGGCAAACTCGGATGGGCTTGGAGCCTGTGGTGCGGACGGCGGAGCGGAACGTTTGGCGGGAGGCATGGCGCGGGTAGGCGCGGCGCGCTCGGTGGGCGCCGTGGTCGAAACGGGGCCGACAGTGTAGCGCCGTGCGCGTTTAGATCCCCATTTACCTGGCTCTTGAAGATTGCGCTTCCGTTAGCCCTGTCCTGTGCGGGCTCAGCGCCGGCCGGTGAGTTTTTCCTTCAGCGCATCCCAATCGACCGCGTCGAGCGTGTTCTTCACCAGCAGGCCCAGCTCGGTGTCGCCTTCCATGCGCAGGCGGCGACTGAAGAACAGCGTGTCGGGGTCTTCTTCGCGCAGCGCCAGCGCGATGAAGTCGCGGGTGGTGGCCGAGATGATCAGGTCGGGCTTCCTGTCCGCGGCCGGCGCGGTGCGGCGGAAGCCGCGCTCGGTGAGGGTGAAGTCGAGGGTGAGCCCGGCGTCGAGTACGCGCATCTGCAGGTGGTGGCCGGTCAGCGGCTCGAGCGTGTCGCGCGGCAGGATGCGACCGAGGGCGAGGTTTAGCGCGAGTGTGAGGGCATGGGTGGGCGGCTGCTGTGGGAGGCGCGAGACGAGCCGCGCCAGCGGCGCGGGCACGGTGAACGCGGGGATGCGGACGTTCTGCAGGCGCTCGCCGATACGCTGGCGCAGGGCGCCGGGCAGCAGTTCGGCAGGCAGGGGCGGGCGGGGAAGGAAGCCAAGGGAAGGAAGGGCAGGCATGTGGATGCTCCAGGGACTCCAGAAATGTCACGCGGCGACGTACTGCTCGACGCCGGCACGGCCGTGCCAGAAGCCGTTGCAGGGGGCCTCGACCATCAGCGCGCGGCTGGCCGCGAGTGCAGCGGACGGTGTCTGCGTGCCGTCGAGCGCGGCACGGAACAGTTCGACGATGTCACGGGTGTGCGCGCCCTGCGGGCTGATGCGCAGCACCTCGGCGTGGCCGCGCACCGCCGGCAGGTCGCCGAGCAGGTTGTGCACCCGCGCCGACTGGGTCTGCACGCCGTTCAGGGTCAGGAAGGGCTCGCCCTCGCGGGTGCGTAGCGTGATGCCGTCCATGATCGACAGACAGCGGAACTCGCAGGTGTCCTTCTGCAGGTTGAAGTGGCGGGCGGTGAAGCAGCGCGCCGAGTGCGCCAGCGGCAGGCGGCCGTAGGCGAAGACCTCGGTCTCGATCGGCGCCGGCAGCGCGGCGCGCACCTCGGCGAGTGCGGCGCCGGCCATCTCGGGGGCGACCGCCCAGCGCGTGGCGCCGGCGTCGATCATCAGCTGCAGCGTGGTCGGGTTGAAGAGGTTGAGCGTCGGGCCGGCGATCCAGTCCTTCACGCCGGCCTCGGTCAGCAGGCGCACCGCGCCCATGTCGTTGGCCTCGACGCGGAAACCGGGATCGCCTTCCGCACACTGGCGCACGATGCGGCGCAGCACCTTGAGGTCGGACTCGGATTCGATCAGGCCCTGGGTGCTCATCACCACTTCCTTGCCGGCGGCGGCGAGCACCTTGCCGACTTCGAGCCAGTCCTCGAGGCGCAGTTCGTGGCGGCGCGAGCACACGGTCTCGCCGAGATAGACGGTGTCGAGCGGCGCGTCGGCCATGTCGGCGTAGAAGTCGAGCACGCTCTGGTGCGGCCAGTAGTAGAGCAGGGGGCCGAGGGCGAGTTTCATGGGGCAGTTCTCATTCGGATTCGATGGCGCCGCGGCTGCCTCCGGCCAGTTTCGGGACGGGCAGCCATAGCGGCGACGATAGGGAAGGCCGGGCGGGAGGGCGCGCGGGCGGCGCGAAACCCCGCGTGGCGCGGGTCATGGCGGCGCGATGCATGCGCTCACCGCGGTGAGCGCGCTCACTTCCACGGCCGGTAATAGGCGCCCAGCGTGTGGCTCTGGCCTTCGGAGACCTTGTTGAGCTCGGCCATCCACGCCGGCAGCACGGCAAAGCCCTCGGGGCCGCCGGCCCTGAGCTTGTCGAGCGCGGCGCGCCACACCTTGGTGACCTGGGCGACGTAGGCCGGGCTGCGCTGGCGACCCTC
>DMCZ01000190.1:35557-38436 GCA_003446655.1 Thauera sp.
GTTCCTCGAGCGCGTAGTAGGTCTCGTCGTTGACCTCGAAGCGGCCCTTGCACAGCGTCGGGTAGCCGGCGCGCTCGCCGTCGGCGAAGCGGTCGATGAGGATGCCGTTGAGCCGCGTCTCCATGCCGCGCGGGGTGTCCTCCCAACGCACGTGCTTGCCCGGCGAGCAGGCGCCGTTGCAGTTGGGCGACTCGCCGGTGGCGTAGGCCGACAGTGCGCAGCGGCCTTCGACCATCACGCACAGGCCGCCGAAGCCGAAGACCTCGATCTCGACCGGCGTGTGGGCGACCACGCTCTCGACCTGCGCCATCGACAGCACGCGCGGCAGCACCGCGCGCTGGATGCCGAAGCGCTCATGGTAGTAGTTGATGGCTTCGTAGCTGGTCGCCGAGCCCTGCACCGACAGATGCAGGCGCAGCTGCGGATGGGTCTTCGCGGCGTAGGCCATCAGCCCCGGATCGGCGAGGATCAGCGCGTCGACGCCGAATTCGGCGGCGCGGTCGATGGCCTGGGTCCAGCTCGGCCAGTTGCCGGTCTGGGGGTAGGTATTGAGCGCGAGCAGCACCTTCCTGCCGCGCGCGTGGGCGTAGGCGATGCCCTCGCGCATCTGCGGCGGATCGAAGTTGAGGCCGGTGAAGTTGCGCGCGTTGGTGGCGTCCCTGAAGCCGAGATAGACGCAGTCGGCGCCGTGGTCGATGGCGGTCTTGAGGGCGGGCAGGCTGCCGGCGGGGCACACGAGCTCGATCGGGGAAGACACGGTCATGGCGTGCGGTTTTCCTGGGCAAAAAACGCAGCAACCATAAACGAGGCCGGCGGCGGCCGCGTTGATAACCATCAAACGCGGCCGCGCCGGCCGGTGCAAGTCGATCCGAGGGGCGCTCAGCGGTGCGTGTGGTAGGTCCCCGCGGCCGCGTGGTGCCCGCCCATGTGCGGGCGATGGTGCGGCTTCGGTCCGAGCAGGCCGCCGACCAGCATGCCCAGCGCACTTGCCGCCAGGCCGTAAAGCTGGGGTTCGACGTCGCCTTCGGGTACGAAGAGCTCGAACAGGATCCAGGTCGACAGCCCCAGGATGATTGCCAGCGCCGCCCCCAGGTTGTTGGCGCGCTTCCAGAACAGCCCGGCAGCGAGCGGCACGAAGGCGCCGGCAAGGGTCACCCGGTAGGCGTTTTCGACCATCTGGTGAATGGTGGATTCGGTGCTGGTTGCGTACCAGGTCACCAGCACCGTGAATACGACCACGGTGATGCGGGTGCTCATCAGGAAAACGCGATCGCCCATGCCCGGGAAGAAGCCGCGCAGCACGTTCTCGGAGAAGGTCACCGAAGGCGCCAGCAGGGTGCCGGAAGCGGTCGACATGATCACCGACAGCAGGGCGCCGAAGAAGATCACCTGGGCGTAGAAGGGCATGTACTGCAGGATCAGCGTCGGCAGGATGAGCTGCGAGTCCTCTTCCATCAGGCGCTCGACCATGCCCGGGTCGATGATGTTGGCGGTGTAGGCGAGGAACAGCGGCACCGCGGCGAAGAAGAAATAGCTCACGCCACCGAGCGTGGTGCCCCACACCGCAACGGTCTCGTTCTTCGACGAGTTCACGCGCTGGAACACGTCCTGCTGCGGGATCGAGCCGAGCGCCATGGTGGCGAAGGCGGCGAACCAGGCCACCATGTCGACCAGGTCGAGCGTGGGCAGGAACTCGAACTTGCCTTCGGCGGCGGCCTTGGAAATGACGCTGTTGAAGCCGCCCGCCATGTCGCCGGCAATCCAGGTGACCCAGATCAGGCCGATGACGATCACGATCATCTGCACGAAGGTGGTCATCGCCACCGACCACATGCCGCCGAACAGGGTGTACACCAGCACCACGCCGGCGCCGATCAGCATGCCCTGGTTCATGCTCACCAGCTCGCCCGACAGCACGTTGAACACCAGCCCGAGCGCGGTCACCTGCGCCGCCACCCAGCCGAGGTAGGACAGCACGATGCAGATCGACAGCACCAGCTCGGTCGTGCGGTTGTAGCGCATGCGGAAGAAGTCGCCCAGCGTGAGCAGGTTCATGCGGTACAGCGGGCGGGCGAAGATGAGGCCGAACAGGATCAGGCAGGCCGAGGCGCCGAGCGGGTCGGAGATCAGGCCGCGGAAGCCCTCCTCGATGAAGGTCGCCGAGATGCCGAGCACAGTCTCGGCGCCGAACCAGGTGGCGAACACCATCGCCAGCACCACGATCATCGGCAGGTTGCGGCCGGCGGTGATGTAGTCACGCGCGTTGTGCACCCGGGTGGCGGCATACAGGCCGATGCCGATGGAGACGACCAGATAGGCGACGACAAGCCAGAGCAGCATGGTTAGGGCCTTCGTGATGGCGCATCCGCGCGCGGTGAGCGAAAAAAGAGGGCGCGAGTTTAACAACAGAAGGCCGCCGCCGGGGGCGGTAATTGCGCGCCAAGGGCTTGATCGCTCGCGATTTATTGCATGTGCGCAACGCTCGCGGCAGCGTCGGTGGGGACGCATGCGCGCAGCGTGTCGATGATGCGGCTCGCCGCCTCGTCGAGCGTGGCCTCGTCGATCACCAGCGGCGGCGCCAGGCGGATGACGTTGCCGTTGGTGTCGCGGGTGGCGATGCCGCGCGCCAGCAGGCGTTCGGCGACCTCGCCGGCGTCGGCCAGCGCGGGGTCGAGGGCCACGCCGACGAGCAGGCCGCGGCCGCGCACCTCGCGCACGCAGGGCAGCGCGGCGGCGCGCAGGCGCGCGATCAGGCGTTCGCCGAGGCGCTCGGCGCGCTCCCAGGGCCGGGTCTCGGCGAGCAGCGCGAGCACCTCGGTGCCGACCGCGGCGGCGAGCGGGTTGCCGCCGAAGGTCGAGCCGTGGTCGCCGGGGCCGAA
>DMCZ01000190.1:38577-38957 GCA_003446655.1 Thauera sp.
CCGAGCCCGGTCTGCACCTCGTCGGCGATCAGCAGCACGTCGTGGCGGCGGCAGAGCTCGGCGCAGCGCGACAGGTAGCCGGGCGGCGGCACGATGATGCCGCCCTCGCCCTGGATCGGCTCGACCAGGAAGGCGGCGGTGTCGGGGGTGATCGCGGCTTCCAGCGCGTCGGCGTCGCCAAAGGGCACGCGCTCGAGCCCCGGCGGGAAGGGGCCGAAGCCGTCGCGGTAGTGCTCGTTGGCCGACAGCCCGACGATGGCGATCGAGCGGCCGTGGAAGTTGCCGTCGCAGGCGAGGATGCGTGCGCGCTCGGGGGCGATGCCCTTGATCTTGTAGCCCCACTTGCGCGCGGCCTTGAGCGCGGTCTCGACCGCCTCCAG
>DMCZ01000180.1:0-5436 GCA_003446655.1 Thauera sp.
TGCGGCGATGGCGGTGTTCCTGATCGATTCGGTGCGCCGCAGCCGCGTCACCGCGCCGATCTTCCGGGCCTTCCGCGCCGCGCTGCCGACCATGTCGCAGACCGAGCGCGACGCGCTCGAGGCCGGCACGGTGTGGTGGGAGGGCGAGCTCTTCGCCGGACGACCCGACTGGAACAAGCTGCGAGCCTATCCCTGGCCCATGCTCACCCCCGAGGAGCAGGCCTTCCTCGACAACGAGACCGACGAGCTGTGCCGCCTGACCCGCGACTGGGAATGCACCCAGCACGGCGACATGCCGGCGGAGGTCTGGCAGTACATCAAGGCCAAGGGCTTCCTCGGCATGATCATCCCCAAGGAATACGGCGGTAAGGGTTTCTCGGCCTTCGCCCATTCCCAGGTCGTCACCAAGCTGTCGACGCGCTCGTCGGCGCCGGCAGTCAGCGTGATGGTGCCCAACTCGCTCGGCCCGGCCGAACTGCTGCTGCACTACGGCACGCCCGAGCAGAAGCAGCACTACCTGCCGCGGCTGGCGCGCGGCGAGGACATCCCCGCGTTCGCGCTCACCAGCCCCTGGGCGGGTTCGGACGCCGCCTCCATTCCCGATGCCGGCGTGGTGTGCAGGGGCGTGTGGCAGGGCGAGGAAGTGCTCGGCATGCGCGTGAGCTTCGACAAGCGCTACATCACGCTCGCCCCGGTGTGCACGGTGTTCGGCCTGGCCTTCCATCTCTACGACCCCGAGCGCCTGCTCGGCGGCGAGGAAGTGCTCGGCATCACCTGCGCGCTGATCCCGCACGACCATCCGGGCGTGGACATCGGCCGCCGCCACTTCCCGCTCAACGCGGTGTGGATGAACGGCCCGGTGCGCGGCAAGGACGTGTTCGTGCCGCTGGAGTTCATCATCGGCGGACCGACGATGGCCGGCCAGGGCTGGCGCATGCTGATGGAGTGCCTGGCCGCCGGCCGCAGCATCTCGCTGCCCGGCTCCAACACCGGCATGCAGAAGATGGTCGCGCGCGCCGTCGGCGCCTATGCCCGCGTGCGCTACCAGTTCAAGACCGCGATCGGCCGCTTCGAGGGCGTGGAGGAGGCGCTCACCCGCATCGGTGCCAACACGTACCTGAGCGACGCCGCGCGGGTGATGACGGCGGGCGCGATCGACCTCGGCGAGAAGCCCTCGGTGGTGTCGGCGATCGTCAAGTACCACGTCACCGAGCGCGCCCGCCAGACCGTCAACGACGGCATGGACGTGGTCGGCGGCAAGGGCATCTGCCTCGGCCCGCAGAACTTCCTCGGCCGCGCCTACCAGCAGATCCCGGTCGGCATCACCGTGGAAGGCGCCAACATCCTCACCCGCAGCCTGATCCTGTTCGGCCAGGGCGCGATCCGCTGCCATCCCTACGTGCTGAAGGAGATGCACGCCGCGCAGACGGGCGACCTCGACGCCTTCGACCGGGCGCTGTGGGGCCATGTCGGCTTCACCGTGTCCAATGCCGCGCGTGCGCTGATCATGGGCCTGACCGGTTCGCACTTCGTCGCGGTGCCGGAGGGCGTGGCGGCGGAGACGCGGCGCTACTACCAGCAACTCACCCGCTTCTCGGCCGCCTTCGCCTTCATCGCCGACATCTCAATGGGGACCATGGGTGGCGCCTTGAAGCGCAAGGAAAAGCTTTCCGCACGGCTGGGCGACATCCTGTCGCTGATGTACCTCGCCACGGCCACGCTCAAGCGCTTCGAGGCCGAAGGGCGGCAGAGCGCCGATGCGCCGCTGATGCACTGGGCGATCTGGGACTGCATGTTCCGCATCCAGCAGGCCTTCGAGGGTGTGATCGCCAACTTCCCGAACAAGCTCTTCGCCTTCGTGCTGCGCCACGTGGTGGTGTTCCCGCTCGGCCGGCCCTACGTCGTGCCCTCGGACAGGCTCGGCCACGAGGTCGCCGCGCTGCTGCTCGAGCCCTCGCCGACGCGCGACCGTCTCACTGCGGACGTGCATCTGCCCACCGACGTCGAGGAGCCGGTCGGCGCGCTCGAGGCCGCGCTGGCCGCGACGCTTGCCGCCGAGCCGGTGGAAACCAAGCTCAGGGAGGCGCGCCGTCAGGGGCGCTTCGATCCCAAGATCCTCGCTTCCGGCGACGTCGACGAGATCTGGCGCATGGCGCGGCAGGCCGGCGTGATCAGCGAGCAGGACTACGCCCTCGTCGAGCGTCGCAATCAATTGCGCGACAAGGTGATCCGCGTCGATGACTTCCCCTACGACCTCGGCCTCAAGGCCGCGGTCCAGGCCATGCCCGAGCGTTCGCCCGCGCAGCAGGCGGCGGCATGAGCAAGCCGATCTACATCGTCGATGGCGCGCGCACGCCCTTCCTGAAGGCGCAGAACGCGCCCGGGCCCTTCACCGCCGCCGATCTCGCCACCGCAGCGGGCCGTGCGCTGCTGATGCGTCAGCCTTTCGCCCCCGACCAGCTCGACGAGATCATCCTCGGCTGCGCCAGCCCCTCGCCGGACGAGGTCAACATCGGCCGCGTGGTCGCCCTGCGCCTGGGCTGCGGCAACGCGGTGCCGGGGTGGACGGTGATGCGCAACTGCGCTTCCGGCATGCAGGCGATCGATTCCGCGATCGCCAACATCCAGTGCGGCCGCAGCCAGCTCGTGCTCGCCGGCGGCGTGGATGCGCTGTCGCACGCGCCCTTGCTGTTCTCAGAGCGGATGGTGCGCTGGCTTGCCGGCTGGTACGCGGCGAAGACGACCGGACAGAAGCTGGCGATGCTGAAGACCTTTCGCCTCGGCCATCTCGCCCCGGTGATCGGCATCATGAAGGGCCTCACCGACCCGATCGTCGGCCAGCTGATGGGCCAGACCGCCGAGAACCTGGCGTGGAAGTTCGGCATCACGCGCGAGGACATGGACAGCTTCTCGGTCGAGAGTCATCGCCGCGTGTGCGCGGGACAGGACGCCGGTCACTACGCCGAGGAGATCGTTCCGCTGATCGACCGCGACGGCCGGGTGTACGCAGTCGACGACGGCGTGCGGCGCGATTCCTCGATGGCCAACCTTGCCAAGTTGAAGCCTTTCTTCGACAAGAAGTACGGCCGCGTCACCCCGGGCAACAGCTCGCAGATCACCGACGGCGCCGCCTGGCTGATCCTCGCCTCGGAGGAGGCGGTCGAGCGCCACGGCCTGCAGCCGCTCGGCCGCATCACCGACAGCCAGTGGGCGGGCCTCGCGCCCGACCAGATGGGGCTCGGTCCGGTGCATGCGGCGATGCCCATCCTGCAGCGCCACGGTCTGGCGCCGAACGGTCTCGACGCCTGGGAGCTGAACGAGGCGTTTGCCGCCCAGGTGATCGCCTGTCTGCGCGCCTTCGCCGACGATGCCTACTGCCGGGAACATTTCGGGGTGGACGCCCCGGGCGCGCCCGAGGCCTCGCGCCTCAACGTGGATGGCGGCGCGGTCGCGCTCGGCCACCCGGTGGGCGCGAGCGGTGCGCGCATCGTGCTTCACCTGCTTCATGTGCTGCGCCGCAAGGGCGGCGGGCGCGGGCTGGCGTCGATCTGCATCGGCGGCGGGCAGGGCGGGGCGATGCTGGTGGAGACGGTGCGATGAGCGCGAACATGGAGAACGACTGGAAGCACTGGCGCCTGCGCCGTGAGGACACCGGGCTGGCCTGGCTGGATCTGGACAAGGCGGGGGCCAGCGCCAATGTGCTGTCGTCCGAGGTGATGAGCGAGTTCGCGTGGGTGCTCGACGCGCTCGACGCGGCGCCGCCCAAGGCGCTGGTGATCGCGTCTGCCAAGCCGGCCGGTTTCATCGCCGGGGCGGACATCGAGGCGTTCTCGCGGCTGGATTCGGCCCTCGCCGCGCGCGCGCTGGTCGAGCGTGGCTGGACGCTGTTCAACCGCCTCGCCGCGGTGCGCTACCCCACGCTGGCGCTGATCCGCGGCCACTGCATGGGTGGTGGCCTGGAGCTCGCGCTCGCCTGCCGCCACCGCATCGTGGTCGACGAGCCGGGCACCAAGCTCGCGCTGCCCGAGGTCATGCTCGGCATCGTCCCCGGCTGGGGCGGCATGCTGCGCCTGCCCGAACTCATCGGCCCGGCTGCCGCGCTCGACCTGATGCTGACCGGCAGGAGCGTCGATGCGAAGAAGGCGAAGCGCCTCGGGCTGGCGGACGACTGCGTGCCGCCGCGGGTCATGGAATCGGCCGCGCGCATCGTGGCGCTCGGGAGCTCGCACGCGAAGCTGCCCTTGCAGGTGCGTGCGACGCGCTGGGCGATGAACGGCCCGCTGCGCAGCATGGTCGCCGACAAGGCGCGCGCCCAGGCCGCACGCAAGGTCAGCCGCGCCAACTACCCGGCGCCGTTCGCGATCGTCGACATCTGGCAGAACTACGGCGGCAACGCGCTCGCCGTTCCTGCGGGCGATGCGTCGTCGCTCGACGCCATCTTCACCTCCCCGACCGCGCGCAACCTGGTGCGCGTCTTCCATCTGCAGGAGCGCCTGAAGGCCTTCGGCAAGGACAGCGACTTCGCGCCTCGCCATGTGCATGTAGTCGGAGCGGGCGTGATGGGCGGCGACATCGCCGCGGTGTGTGCGCTGCGCGGCATGACGGTGACGCTGCAGGATCAGTCGGTCGAGCGCATCGCGCCTGCGATCGCCCGCGCCGCCCAGCTGTTCGAGCGCCGCCACAAGGGCGACCGCAAGCAGGTGCGATTCACCCTCGACCGCCTGATCCCTGACCCGCAGGGTCATGGTGCCGCGCGCGCCGACCTGATCATCGAGGCGATCTTCGAGAACCTCGAGGTCAAGCGCAGCCTGTTCGCCGAGCTCGAGGCGCGCGCCAGGCCCGACGCGGTGCTCGCCACCAACACCTCCAGCCTGCGCCTGGAAGACATCGCCACAGCCTTGAAGGCCCCGTCGCGACTGGTCGGCATCCACTTCTTCAACCCGGTGCCGATGCTGCCGCTGGTCGAGGTGGTGCAGGGCGAGGCGACCGATGCCGAGGTGCTGCGCCGCGCCACCGGCTTCGTACGCCGCATCGACAAGCTGCCGTTGCCGGTCAGGAGCGCGCCCGGCTTCCTGGTCAATGCCGTGCTCGGCCCCTACATGCTCGAGGCGCTGCGCTGCGTCGAGGAGGGCATCGCGCCCGAGACGGTGGACGCCGCGCTGGTCGCCTTCGGCATGCCGATGGGGCCGGTCGAGCTGGTCGACACGGTGGGCCTGGACATCGCCGTCGCCGCCGGCAAGGCCCTGGCCGGCGCAGGCGCCGAGCCGCCCGCGCGGCTGCTGAAGCTGGTCGGCGAAGGCAGGCTCGGGCGCAAGAGCGGGGAAGGCTATTACCGCTGGGTGGATGGCAAGGCGGTCAAGGGGGACGGCGAGGAAGCCGCGAAGGATGGGTTGGTCGCCGGGTTGTGGCGGAGGCTGGCGGGCAAGCGCCGGCCTG
>DMCZ01000180.1:5675-6341 GCA_003446655.1 Thauera sp.
GCCGATGCCGATCTGGCCGATGCCGGCGTGATCTTCGGCACGGGGTTCGCACCGCATACGGGCGGGCCGCTGAACTATTCGAAAGAGACGGGAAAACCCGACTAGGAACCCCCAGCCAGGTGGCGGAAGGTGCGGACAACATAATTGCGTCGCATGAACGGCCACCTTGCAGCGAGAGACAGCGACCGCAGCAGGGAATGAAGGATGCTTTGCAGCAGTTTGTCGTGCCCCCAGTCCGCTTGAGGGCGGACTCCGATACCACGGCCACGCATGCCACCGGGAGAAACCCGGGGCTTTTTTGATAGTAGAGAGGAGACCCGAGATGCAGAAAACCTTGATCGCCCGCGTGCTGCCCGCAGCCCTGCTGGTCCTTGCAAACGGCACGGCCTCTGCGGCCGGCTTCCAACTGCTGGAACAGAACGCCAGCGGCATCGGCAACGCCTATGCGGGTTCGGCCGCGGTGGCCGAGAACGCCAGTACGATCTACTTCAACCCGGCTGGCATGACGCAGCTGCAGGCGCGTGAGGCGTCGGTGGGCCTGTCTTTGGTGCGGCCCAGTTTTAAATTTACGGATCAGGGATCGAGTGCCGGTGTGCTGACCGGGAACGCGCAGGACGCAGGCGACTGGGCTGCGCTGCCGAACGCCTACCTGTCGTGGGCGCTGAA
>DMCZ01000180.1:6522-9779 GCA_003446655.1 Thauera sp.
CCGGCCCCACTGCCCCTTGCTTCTACGTTCGCGACGCTTGACGCTGATGATGATTCGTGGGGTTGGAACGTCGGCGCACTATTCAATCTGTCGGACGCTACCAAAATCGGGGTCTCCTACCGCTCGAAGATCAAGCATGAGTTGAAGGGGTCCTTGGAATTCAGTGGTACCGCTGCAAACCTGCATCCACTGACTACCGGTGTGAGCGCGGCTGCCGACGTGGAACTTCCGGATACATTCATCCTGAGCATGTCGCACAAACTCGATTCCCGATGGGAGTTGCTGGGGGATGTGTCCTGGACGGGCTGGAGCAGTGTCGACAAGGTTGACATCATGCGGACCTCCGGACCCTTGGTTGGTACCCCGCTCCAGAAAGCTCAGACGCTGGATACCGACTTCCAGGACACCTGGCGTGTCGCTCTCGGCGCGAACTATCAAGTCAACGAAGCCTGGAAGCTCAAGTTTGGTCTAGCCTTCGACGAAACCCCGGTGAAAAACGCCGAGAAGCGCCTCACTTCGCTGCCCGACAACGACCGCATCTGGTTCTCTTTCGGTGGTCAGTGGAAACCCAACAAGGCATCCGCGCTCGATATGGGCGTTTCGTACCTGTATGTAGACGACACAAAGATCAACAACGGCAGTGCAAGCGATCCCAGCAAGGGTCTCGTCAAGGGCGAATACGACTCGAGCGTCTGGATTCTCGGCGCGCAGTACTCGATGTCGTTCTGATCGACGCTTCGCAGACGGCCCGCGTCGCTAACGGTGCGGGCCGTCTCGCTTGCGTCCAGCATTTACCGTCATCCGGAGAACCGCATGAGCCGTCTCATCATCCGCAAGGTCGCCGTGCTCGGCGCCGGCGTCATGGGGGCACAGATCGCCGCCCACTGCGCCAACGCCGACGTGCCGGTGATTCTGTTCGACCTGCCGGCCAGGGATGGCCCGGCCAACGGCGTCGTCGACAAGGCGCTCGCCGGCATGAAGAAGCTCGACCCCGCGCCCTTCGCCGCCAAGGACCGCGCGCAGTACGTCGAGGCCGCCAACTACGGCAGCGACCTCGCCCGCCTCGGTGAGTGCGATCTCGTCATCGAGGCGATCGCCGAGAAGATGGAGTGGAAGCTCGACCTCTACGCCAAGGTCGCGCCGCATCTGAAGGCGGGGGCGATCTTCGCCTCCAACACCTCCGGCCTGTCGATCGAGGCGCTCGCCGCCGGCATGCCGGCGGAGCGCCGCAGCCAGTTCTGCGGCATCCACTTCTTCAACCCGCCGCGCTACATGCCGCTGGTCGAGCTGATCCCGACCGCGGCGACCGACCCGGCGCTGCTCGACGGCCTCGAGGCCTGGCTGACCACCCGCCTGGGCAAGAGCATCGTGCGCGCGAAGGACACGCCCAACTTCGTCGCCAACCGCGTCGGCGTGTTCTCGATCCTGGCCGTGCTGCATCACACGCAGCGCCTCGGGCTGGCCTTCGACGAGGTGGACCTGCTCACCGGGCCGCGCATCGGCCGCCCCAGGAGCGCGACCTTCCGCACCGCCGACGTGGTCGGCCTCGACACGCTGGTGCATGTGCTCGGCACGATGCAGGCGACGCTCGGCAGCGGCGAGCACGCCGATCCCTGGGCGGCGCATTTCCGCACGCCCGAATGGCTGCAGGCGCTGGTGGCCAGGGGCGCGCTCGGACAGAAGACGAAGGCCGGTATCTACCGCAAGCAGGGCAAGCAGATCCAGGTGCTCGACCTGCACCTGCAGGACTACCGCGACAGCGGCGGCGAGGTGTTCCCGGATGTCGAGGACATCCTCAAGCTGAAGAACCCGGCTGAGAAGTTCGCCCAGCTCGCCGCGCACCCGCATCCGCAGGCGCAGTTCCTGTGGTCGATCTTCCGCGACGTGTTCCATTACTGCGCGGTGCATCTGGCCGACATTGCCGACAACGCGCGCGACATCGACCTCGCGATGCGCTGGGGTTTCGGCTGGGCGCAGGGGCCGTTCGAGACCTGGCAGGCCGCCGGCTGGCAGGCGGTCGCGGAGATGATCCGCGACGACATCGCCCATGGCCGCGCCATGTCCGAGGTGCCGCTGCCGTCCTGGGTGTTCGAGCGCGAGGGCGTGCATGCGCCGGCGGGCTCTTACAGCGCCGCCGAGAACGCCTTGAAGCCGCGTTCCGCGCTGCCGGTGTATCAGCGCCAGCTCTACCCGGACCGCGTGCTCGGCGAGGCGCCCGATGATCGCGGCGAGACCCTGTGGGAGAACGCCGGCGTGCGCCTGTGGCGGCGCGCCGACCAGGACGCGCGCATCGGCATCGTGTCGATCACCTCGAAGATGCACGCGATCGGCGACGAGGTCATGGACGGCCTGCTCGAGGCGATCGCGCGCGCCGAGATCGACCTCGACGGCCTGGTGATCTGGCAGCCGGCGCCATTCGCGGTCGGCGCCAACCTGCAGCAAGTGGGCGAGGCCTGCCGGGCGGGGCAGTTCGAGCTGCTCGAGAAGATGGTGGCCAGGTTCCAGCGCACCTCGATGGCGATCAAGCACGCGCAGATCCCCGTGGTGGCCGCGGTGCAGGGCATGGCACTGGGCGGCGGCTGCGAGTTCGTGATGCACGCCGCGCACCGGGTGTTCGCACTCGAGAGCTACGTTGGCCTGGTCGAGGCGGGCGTGGGTCTGATTCCGGCCGGCGGCGGCAGCAAGGAGTTCGCGCTGCAGGCGAACGCGCTCGCGCAGCGGGCGGCCGGCGGCGACGTGTTCCCCTACATCCAGAACGCCTTCCAGACCATCGCCATGGCAACCGTGGCGAAGAGCGCACTCGAGGCGATGCAGCTCGGCTTCGGCCGCGCCGGCGACGACATCCTCTTCAACGCCAACGAGATCCTCCATGCCGCGATCCGCCGCGCGCGGGCGCTGGCGGAGTCGGCCTGGCGGCCGGCGCTGGTGAATCCGGCGGTCACCGTGGCCGGCCGCAATGGCATCGCGACCTGCGAAATGATGCTGGTGAACATGGCCGAGGGCGGCTTCATCTCGGCGCACGACTACCGCGTCGCGAAGGCCGCGGCCACCGCGCTGTGCGGCGGCGAGGTCGACACCAACAGCCGGGTGAGCGAGCAGTGGATCCTCGACGTCGAGCGCGCGCAGTTCGTCGACCTGCTCAAGACCGAGAAGACCCAGCAGCGCATCGCGCACATGCTGGAGACCGGCAAGCCGCTGCGCAATTGAGGGAGAACCAGACAATGAGCAAGCAGATCCAGGACGCCTACATCGTCGCC
>DMCZ01000212.1:0-1744 GCA_003446655.1 Thauera sp.
CCGCCCGCGTCAACGATGATCACATGCAGATAGCGCGGGCCATGGGCGCCGAGCACCAGGCTGCCCTCGATGTCGGTGGTGCCGCTGGCGCCGGTGATGATGTTGACGTTGCGCGGCGGACGCTGCCCGGCGGTGGCCGCGGCGTAGTCGTCCAGGTAGGCGAGGATGGTGTCCGCGCGCACCATGACCACGTGATGTAGGGGGAGGAAGTTGGCGAGGATCGGGGTCTCGGCGTCCGAATGGAAGACCAGCGAGCCGGTCTCGGCGATGCCCCAGCGCGCGAAGCCCACCGCCAGGGTCTCGTCGGGCGCGACGCGCTCGTGGAGATCGAAGCCCGCCCAGTCGAGCGCCTGCAGCACGGCCGCCGGCTGCAGGGCGATCGCCGCGGGCAGACCGCGCGCCTCGAGGTAGCGCGCCACAGCGGCGGGCAGTTCGCGCGCATCGGCGATGCGCTCGGCGGTAGCGGCGACCTTCGGCGTGACCAGGCGGGCGATGAAGGCGTCGACGAGATCGTCTGCCAGCAGGCCGGGGCGGATCGCGGGCAGGTCTTCGAGCAGGGCGTCGGCCTCGCGGCGCAGCGCCGCCGGGTCGACCGTGCGGTGGCCGAGACCGCCGCGTACCGCATTGAGGATGGTTTCACGCGCGCTCATCGGGCCTTCTCCTGATCCTTGAGCATTTCCATGAAAGTGCGCTTCGCCGGCGCAGGAAACTCGCGGTGCGCGGTCCACGCGCCCAGCCCCGGCATGCCGCGCACAACGCCGCCGCGACTGAAGAGACGCATCACCCGCACCGCAATCCCGGTACCGAGGCGATAGAGGCGGGGATGGGAGGCGACGAAGGTATGGATGCCCAGACCGAAGCGGACTACCGAGGGCTCCAGGCCCTCGCGCCAGGAACGATCACGCCAGCCGCGCAGCAGGGTGGGCAGCGGAATGGCCACCGGGCACACCTCCTGGCACTTGCCGTTCATCGTGCATGCGTGCGGCAGGTCGCGGGATCTCTCCAGACCGTCGAATACTGGCGTAAGCACCGCGCCCATCGGGCCCGGATAGGTGCCGCCATAAACGTGGCCGCCCAGCTGGCGGAAGACCACGCAGTGATTCATGCAGGCGCCGCAGCGGATGCAGCGCAGCATCTCCTTCATGCCCTCGCGAAGCATGCGGCTGCGGCCGTTGTCGACCAGCACGATGTGGAATTCTTCCGGGCCGTCGCGGTCGCCCGCCTGCTTCGGGCCGCAGTGGAAGGTAGTGTATTGGGTGACGTCGGCGCCAGTGGCCGAACGCACCAGCAGGCGCAGCATGGCGATCGCGTGGCCCATGCTGGGGACGAGCTTCTCGATGCCGGCAGTGACGATGTGCACCCGCGGCGGCGTGGTGGTGAGCTCGGCGTTGCCCTCGTTGGTGACGGTGCAGGTGGCGCCGGTGTCGGCGATCAGGAAGTTGGCGCCTGAGATGGCGACGTCCGCGCTGAGGAACTTGTCGCGCAGCTCGCGCCGGGCGCTGTCGACCATCGCCTCGATGGTCTCCTCCCGGTGCGGCGCGCGGTGCAGGCGCTTGAACATCTCCGAGACCTGCTCGCGCGTGCGGTGCATCGACGGCCACACGATGTGCGACGGGCGGTCGCCGCCCAACTGCACGATGTGCTCGGCAAGGTCGGTCTCGACGCGCTCGATGCCGGCCTCGTCGAGGGCGTGAGGCAGGCCGATCTCCTCGCCGAGCATCGACTTCACCCGGGTCACGCGCTT
>DMCZ01000212.1:1988-6140 GCA_003446655.1 Thauera sp.
GCTCCATCGCCAGCGCGCGCTTGCGCTCCGCGGTGCCAGTGGTGCGGTCGATCGCGATCTTCAGCGTCGGATCGGCCAAGGCACGCTCGGCGCGCGCAGTGAAGGACAGGACAGCCTCTTCCATGGCTCAACCCTCCTCACCGATGGCCGGCCCGCCGCCCATGCCGGCGAGCACTTCCGCCGCATGAAAGGCACGCACGCTCGAGCCCTTGCGCTTGAGCTTGCCGGCCATGTTCATCAGGCAGCCGAGGTCGCCACCGAGCAGCAGCTTCGCGCCGCTGCGTTCGATGGCCTCGGCCTTCTCGCCGACGACCGCGTTGGAGATCGCCGGGTACTTGACGCAGAAGGTGCCGCCGAAGCCGCAGCATACGTCGTTGCCTTCGAGCGGCTTCAGGGTCAGCCCCGCAACCCGGCCAAGCAGCGCGCGCGGCTGGTCATGGACGCCGAGCTCGCGCAGGCCCGAGCAGCTGTCGTGGTAGGTGAAGCTGGTCTCGAGCCGGACGTCGGCGGGTGCGAACTGCATCACGTCGACGAGGAAGCTCATCAGCTCGTAGGTGCGCTCGCCCAGGCGCCGCGCACGATCGGCCCAGGCCGGATCCTCGGCGAGCGCCTCGGGGTAATGCACCCGGGTCATGCCGACACAGGAACCCGATGGCGCGACCACGTAGTCGTAGCCTTCGAAGATCTCGATGAAGCGGCGGGCGAGCACCGCGGCGTCGGCGGTATCGCCACTGTTGAAGGCGGGCTGGCCGCAGCAGGTCTGCGCTCGCGGCACCTCGACCCGACAGCCGGCGTCGCGCAGCAGCTTCAGCGCGGCGAAGCCGACGCTCGGGCGCATCGCATCGACGAGACAGGTTACGAAGAGGCCCACGCGGGGCGCCGAGGGAGCAGGGGATGAGCCTAGCGACGTGGTCATGAATTCGATCCTTCCAAAGTTGACTGTACGGACCTGCGCACGCCGGCCCGGGCGCTACAACGGTCTGGCGAGCGGTCGGAGCCACCATCGGCCCGCGGCCCGCTCGCCGGGATGTTGCCAGACTGCTCACGGGCTCGGCGCCCGGATTGCCGCCTCAGGTGTTGAGCGCGCCCAGCACCTCGTCCAGCATCTTGCGTGCATCGCCGAACAGCATGCGGTTGTTCTCCTTGTAGAACAGCGGGTTGTCAACCCCCGCGTAGCCGGAGGCCATGCTGCGCTTCATGACGATCGACGTGCGCGCCTTCCACACCTCGAGCACCGGCATGCCCGCGATCGGGCTGGCCGGATCTTCCTGGGCGGCCGGGTTCACGATGTCGTTGGCGCCGATGACGATGGCGACGTCGGTGTCCGGGAAGTCCTCGTTGATCTCATCCATCTCGAGCACGATGTCATAGGGTACCTTCGCCTCGGCCAGCAGCACGTTCATGTGTCCGGGCATGCGGCCCGCCACCGGATGAATGGCAAAGCGAACGATCACGCCCTTGTCGCGCAGGATCTTGACGATCTCGCACACCACGTGCTGGGCCTGCGCCACCGCCATGCCGTAGCCGGGGACGATGACGACGTTCTTGGCATCGCGCAGCAGCTCGGCGGTCTCGACCGCGCTGACCGCCTGCACCTCGCCGGCGGGTTCGGCGCTGCCGGCCGCGGCCGAGGGCGTGCCGCCGCCGGTGCCGAAGCCGCCGGCGATCACGCTGATGAAGTTGCGGTTCATCGCCCGGCACATGATGTAGGACAGGATCGCACCCGAGGAGCCCACCAGCGCACCGACCACGATCAGCAGGTCGTTGCTGAGCATGAAGCCGGTGGCCGCGGCCGCCCAGCCGGAGTAGCTGTTGAGCATCGACACCACCACCGGCATATCCGCGCCGCCGATCGCCATCACCATGTGCACCCCGAAGGCGAGCGCGATCACGGTCATCACCAGCAGCAGCGTCATGCCGACGCCGGTCGAGTGCGTGTTCAGGAACCAGTTGCCGAGCAGGATCACCAGCACGAGGCCGATCAGGTTGAGGAAATGCCGCGCCGGCAGCAGCAGCGGCTTGCCGCCGATCTTGCCGGACAGCTTGCCGAAGGCGATCAGCGAACCGGAGAAGGTGACCGCACCGATGAAGATGCCGATGTAGATCTCCACCTCGTGGATGGTCTTCTCGGCAGCGGTGGGGAACACGATCGAGGTGTCGATGTAGCTGGCAAAGCCGACCAGGCAGGCGGCCAGGCCCACCAGGCTGTGCATCAGCGCAACGAGCTCGGGCATCTGCGTCATCTGCACCGTCTTGGCGGCGTAGAGGCCGACGCCGGCGCCGATCAGCAGCGCGAGGATGATCCACGGGACGCCGCCCAGCGACACCTGCGGCCCGAATACGGTAGCGAGCACCGCGAGGGCCATGCCGATCATGCCGAACAGGTTGCCGCGGCGAGCGGTCTCGGGGTGGGCGAGGCCGCCCAGGCTGAGGATGAAGAGAATGGTGGCGCCGATATACGAGACAGTGGCCATGCTTGAGGTCATTGTCTTCTCCTTACTTGCGGAACATCGCCAGCATGCGACGCGTCACCGCGAAGCCGCCGAACATATTGACGGCCGTCAGCGCGAGCGCGAAGAAAGCCAGGAACAGGATCAGCCCGTCGGGGCGGTCGGCCGCGCCATCGGCCAGCGGCGGCGCCACCTGGACGAGCGCGCCGATCGCGATGATCGACGAGATGGCGTTGGTCACGCTCATCAGCGGCGTGTGCAGGGAAGGCGTGACGTTCCACACCACCATGTAACCGACGAAGCAGGCCAGCACGAACACCGTGAAGTGCGACAGGAAGCTGGCCGGCGCGTACAGGCCGACGAGCAGGAACAGCAGCGCGCCGACGCCGAACACGATGGCGAGCGACTTGACCGACATCGGCTCGCTCGCGCCGTGGCCATGGCCCTTGGGGGCGGCGATCGGCGCGGCGGCCTTGGGCTTGGCGGGCGCGGCCGGCAGCTTCGGCGGCGGGGCAGGCCAGGTGAGCTCGCCGTCCCTGACCACGGTGAGGCCGCGAATCGCATCGTCCTCGAAGTTGACGACGATGTTGCCGTCCTTGGCCTTGCACAGTTCCTCGGCCAGGCGCAGCAGGTTGTTCGAATACAGCGTGGACGACTGCTTGGCCAGCCGGCTCAGCAGGTCGGTGTAGCCGATGATGGTGACGCCATGGCGCACCACCGCCTCGCCAGGCACGGTGAGCTCGCAGTTTCCGCCTTGTTCGGCAGCGAGGTCGACGATGACGCTGCCCGGCTTCATGCTCTGCACCATCTCGGCGGTGATCAGCTTGGGCGCCGGTTTGCCGGGGATCAGGGCGGTGGTGATGATGATGTCGACTTCACGCGCCTGCTGCGCGTACATCGCGCGCTGCGCGGCCTGGAAGCCCTCGCTCATGACCTTGGCGTAACCGCCGCCGCCCGAGCCTTCTTCCTCGTAGTCGACCTTGACGAACTCACCACCGAGCGAGACCACCTGATCGGCGACCTCGGCGCGAGTGTCGTTGGCACGCACGATCGCGCCCAGGTTGGCCGCGGTACCGATGGCGGCGAGGCCGGCCACGCCGGCGCCGGCGATGAAGACCTTGGCCGGCGGGATCTTGCCGGCGGCGGTGACCTGGCCGTTGAGGAAGCGGCCGAAGGCATTGGCCGCCTCGATCACCGCGCGGTAGCCGCTGATGCCGGCCATCGAGGTCAGTGCGTCCATCTTCTGCGCGCGGCTCAGTTGTCGCGGCAGGCAGTCGATGGCGAGCACGGTGGCGCGCTTCGCCTGCAGCGCCTGCATCAGCTCGGGGTTCTGCGCCGGCCACACGAAGCCGATCAGGGTGGCGCCCTCGCGCATCAGGCCGACTTCCTCAAGGGTAGGGGGGCGCACCTTGAACACGATGTCGGCGCGCGCCCACACGTCCGCTGCGCCGGGCAGCACCTCGGCGCCAGCGGCACGGTAGTCGTCGTCGGCGAAGTTCGCCGCATCACCCGCGCCGCTCTCCACGGCTACCCCAAAGCCGAGCTTGGCGAGCTTCTGCACCACCTCAGGTACGGTGGCGACGCGTTTTTCTCCCGCCGCGGTCTCGCGCGGAACTCCGATCAACATGTCCGATACTCCTTCATGGTTTCCAAATCATTGCTTCATTACGTCAGGTAAGCGTTCGATCGCCGATGCCAGGCC
>DMCZ01000212.1:6375-21652 GCA_003446655.1 Thauera sp.
TCGATCGCCGATGCCAGGCCCGTATGCCCCCAAAGGCCGGAAGGCAAGTCGGACTGGGTAGCGCGTTGCAACGAATCATTTCACGGATCCGGGTCACGAGTACACGCAGGCCCGGTATCCAATCGCGCCCCATGCGAGGGCGTCCCCGATCCGGCTGACATTCTGGTCAACGTCGAGGGTGCCGGAGGCGAGCGACTTCAAATCCAGTTAAGCGATCGCCGGGCTGCACATGCGGTGGCGTCCGGCGAGGGACCGGCGTTTATAAAGATGAATTCTGCAGCCGTCAATTCGTGCGTTTACATAACGAAGATTCTTGGCTTTATGTGGCGGCGTAATGTGGTCGTTCCGTGCTGACTTCGCCACTGGGGGGGAATATTCATTTCTGCGCTGGCTGGCAGGGATTATTCCGCGCTGGAGGCCTTGCGGGGCCTGGGTTTGGGGGGCATGGGACCCGTCGCCAAGGAATTAGTGGATTGAGTGCAGAACGCGCATTTGTGAGCGAAGTCCGCGCGGATTCTGCGTTCCAGCCGATCGGACCGACTGCGACGGAGCGGCAAAGCAAGCGGCGTGCCTGATTTCGGCGCTTCACGTCGTCGGCTCGCAATTTTTCACGATGCGGGAAATTCGGGCGATGCGCACCCTATTTGGGGCTGAATATGACAACCATGCGCACCCACTTGCGCACCCTCCAGAGGCGTGGAGCCCCGGTAACGGTTGCGCCAAAACGGATGCAAACCAAGCTCCACAGTCACTCCGGGGAGAGATTGGAGAGCACCAGCCAGAAGCGCCAGGCGATGTCGATGAGCAGCATCGTCGGGAAGATGAAGCTCGCGAGTGTCGCGAGCGCGCCAGCCTCGAAGGGGGCGCCCTTCATGACCACGGTTGCGATCGCCACGACCATCGCGATCCCGTAGGCGGCAGCGTTCCAGAAGAGGCGTCGAAGCAAGGTGCGGTAGTGGCCGGTCCGCTGCATGTTGCGCAGCAACCGGTGGCCGGAGATCGAGGCCAGAATGGACATGGCCGCGATCAGAAAACCCAGCATCGTCGCGGCAATCTGCGCGGCGATTCCGACAGCCGAGCGAACCTCCTGCTCTGGAAGCATGGCGATCCAGCCGTAGTACCCAACAAGGCCGGCGACCGCGAGTGCCAGGAAGAAGCTCAAGCTACTCCAATATCTCATCGCCTTGACCGAAGATCTCGTCCAACTGTGGCTGGACCCGAATCTTCGCACCCCTGATCCCGTCCAGTACAGCGGCCGACGTGATGTTTCCGTCAACCGGCAGAACGGTGATCCGCTCCTTCAGGCGCTGCGCGAGCAGGTCGATCGGCTCCTCGATGTCGGACATCTTCACCCTGAGCTTCTTGGTAAAGGGCGAGCGCAGCAGGATCCCCATGCGTTCCCGCACGTCGGCGAGCAGCCCCTCCCCTCGCTTCCTGGTCGAGATCTTGACCTCATATGAGGTGGCCCCCGTGGCCTTCATGAAATCGAAGCCTTCCTGCGTCCAGGTGTCCTCGGGGTCAGGGGCAAACCGCTTGCTCCGGGGCTTTGCGACGCGAAAGTCGACCGACTTGATCAGCCCGCCCGCTGCAAGCGCGCGATAGGCATCGGGGCTGAGCACCTGGTTCATGCAGATCGCGTCGTCTGCACCGAACAGCAAGGTGAGGTAGTGCCCAAGGCCCGCAATGTGCGTACCTTCCAGCCCGACCTGGTAGGCGATCAGCTCGAGGTCGGCGCGCTCCCGGTACAGGATGAAGTGGTTGCGCTCGATGAGCGCCCTCCCCTCGTCGAGCTGAACCGGCGTCTCAATAGGGGTATCAGGGGAACCCGTGAGCGGTGTTTCGTCGCGAAACCGGGCCACATAGCCCTTGACGCCCGCGCCGCGCGGCAACTCTTCGATCCCGCGAATCTGAACCTGGTTCTCCCCCATTTTCAGTGCTCGAGCCATCTTGTTCACATCCCGTGCGGCCAAGAGCCGGTCGCAGACATGACCCATTCGCGCATCGGCTCCAACCGTCACACGGTAGAAGCCAATGCGGTAGTGCTTTGGATCTGCCACCTCCCCTCCCCTTTCCTCACCTGCCCAACTTCACGGCTCCGCCAATTCACCGTGGATCGAACTCTCTGGTCGTCCCTTGGCTTGTCAGTAGCGCATGAGCGCCTTCACGAGTGACGTGCCACACATGCGCCAACTTATGCGCGGCTGTCGCGCCAAATCAAATGCAAATATCAAGGCTGATTCACGTTCCCGCTTACTCGCGATCGAACGACCTGATCGGCAACCGACCGGATTGCGTCGTGAAGGGTCGGCGCATAGCGAATGGGCGAGTCCCTAGAAAGGCATTCGTGATACAGCTCAAGCGTTTCAAGGATCATCGTGGCCGCGGGCCCTGGAAGTGGGTTGGCTGCGTACAAAAGGATCGCTCTCGCGGCTTCGTCGAACTCTCGCGGTTGGCGAACCGCTGCCGATACCAAGGCATCAAGCCGCGCGCTATCGATTGCACCTTCAATCCCCGAAACTTTGTGGATCTCGTTTTCGACGATAAGACCAGAAAGCACAGAGAGCGCATGGGGATCGAGGTCAGTAAGCCCTTGTTCGGCTGCTCGCTCGAAGATGGTTTGCACCGCAGATGCGCATAACCCCGTAGCACCGAGCGTCCGCCCGCCATCCATCACGTAAGCAACGTCGACGCCAGCCTCCTGGGCCGCTGCCAGATAGTCGCTCGGCGGCTCCCTCCCAGCTTCATAGTTGCCTTGCGTGTTCCGGTGGATCCCGAGGATGTTTGCAAACTCAGCGAGCGTCAGTCCAAGCCTTTTGCGTTCTTCCTTCAGCCGCTCGCCTCGATCCCGGAGGCGCTTGAGGCGCAGCTCGTCGAGCTTCCTTACCGCGTCTTGTCTGTTTGTCATCACCTGAATAAGTCTGTTGACGCCCACAAAACCGTGTGCAAATATAACTGCACACGGTTGCGTGTGCTTTGTTGTATTACCTTGAGGATTCTACAGATGAAAACCATTCAGGAAGTGAAGGCCGAGATGACCCGGCGTGGCGAAACCGCTGCCGATTGGGCACGCAAGCATGGCGTCAGTGCGGAACTGGTGCGAGGCGTCCTGCGCGGAAGCCTCAAGGGGCGCATCGGCGAGGCGCACAAGATTGCGGTGCTGCTCGGCGTAAAGGATGGGGTGATCGTCGAGGACAACGGCCGTGAGTACGGCTTCAAGGAAGGGGTGATCGTCGAGGATGAAGGCCGTGAGCGCGCCTGAGCAAGTCATCGCGGCCGCTCAGCGGTCCGGAAACAGGCGCAGCGCCGAATACTGGCGCGGCGCCCTGGATGCGCTCCGGTTCCGCATGCTCGGCGATCCGATCCGGTGTCCCTACCGCGAAGGCTCGGTCGAGTTCGACGCGTACTTCGCCGGCAATGAGCGTGGGCATCACCTGTGGCGAGACCTGCAGTCGGGCGGGCTCGCCTTGGGTCGCACCAGCGGGGCGGCATCATGAGCGGTGAAGAACGCTCCCTGCCCTTGCCCTTCGAACCGACCGCCGCGCCGGTATGGATCGATGCGGCGACAGTGGCCGGCCTCGCCGGGATCTCGGAGCAAAAGACGCGGCAGGCCCTCGCGAAGTGCGCCGCCGGCGGCACCTGGCGCCAGCATGCCTTGAAAGTCCGCACGAAGGACGGCGGCCCGGCGAGCGCGCAGAATCCCTACCTGGTGCATGTGGACTCCCTGCCGCCTGCCCTGGCAGGTGCGTACTACGAGCGCGCCGCGCTGATGTCGCCGCCGGTCGACGTCAAGGTCGGCGCGGCGCTCGACATGCCGGAGAAGGTCAATCCACGCGCGGCGAAGGACTACGCCGAACTGGAATGGAAGCTGAAGATTCTGGCGCCCGCGCTGGAGTTCGCCGAGGGCACCCCCGGCCGCGCGGAGTGGCTGCGCGAGCTGGCGAAACGCACCCATACCGGGCCGGACGGCAAGCCAAGGCGCTTCGCGCTGCGCACCCTGCAAGAGTGGATCACGCGTATCAAAAAAGCACAGAGCGCGCTCGCGCTGCTACGCAAGCCGCGCGAGGAAAAGCCCTCGCGCAACATCATCTGCCGCCTGTGGGACAGCGCGTGCCCGCTGCCGCTCGACGCAAAATGGTCAATCGAGCGCGAGATTCAGGCGTACGTGCGCAGCCTTTGGGCGAAAGGCATGGGATGGACGCAAATCGAGGAACTTGCATCGTCTCAACTGCTGGAAGCGAGCCGCGCCGCCGGCTGGGCGGCCGCTGCTTATACGCAGTGCCGCGTCGGTCGCCATTATGTCCAGAAGCACAGCGAAACGAAAATTCTCGCCGTCAAGACCGGCGACGCCAAGCGCTGGCACGACGAGTTTGTGCCGCGCATCCAGCGCACCCGCGAGGGTCTGAGGCCGGGGGATATCGTCGTCGGCGACGTGCACCCGGTCGACGTCATTGTGCTGCGCGCTGATGGAAGCGAAGCGACGTTCCGGCTGATTGCGTGGCTGGACATTGCCACGGGCGATATTTTCGGCACGCTGGTGCTGTTCGAGCCCAACAAGAGCGTCACGCAGGCACACATCGCCGCATCGTTCGCCGCGATGGTGCAAGCGTGGGGGCTGCCGCGGCTGCTGATGCTGGATAACGGTAAGGAATACTCGTGGGGCGAGCTGGAACGCGGCTTCCGCGAGCTTGCGATGCTGGCGAATGGATTTAAGGCCGCCATGAGGTTCATGGTGCGCGAGGAGGCGGACGCCACGCCCTTCATGGACGAACCTGAGGACAGCATCGAAGCGCGTGAAACCCCCATTCTGCGCGCCCTGCCGCATCGCCCTGCGTCAAAGCCTATCGAGGGCATTTTTGCGGTGCTGGAGCGACTCTTGTTCAAGCATTTTCCGGGCTGGATCGGCGGCGACCGCATGAACAAGAAGACGCACCAGATGGGTAAGGCGCCCAAGCCCTTTCCCGGCTCGCAGGAAGCGTTCGAGGCCCTGTTCTTCGACGCCATGAGTTACTGGCGCACGCGTGCCCGCAAGAGCCTGGGGGGGAGGTCGGTCAACGAGGTTCGCGACGCGTTCCAGCGCGATGGTGGCGCCCTGCCCCCGGACGTGCCGCTCCAAGCGCTCGTTTTCGCGCTGTCCGAGACCATGACGCGCAACGTTGTCACCAGGGGTATCGAGGTCGGCGGCGTGTGGTATCGCTCCCCGGCAACGCTCAAGTACACCGGCCAGAAAGTGACCGTGCGCTACGCGAAGTGGGCGCCGGATTACATCTTCATGATGGCCGACGCGAGCACCCCTCTTCTCGTCGGGCGTGCGCCGGTTTTCGGCTACGCCGATGGCGAGGGCGCAAGGCATCAGGCCGACATGGACCGCATCCTGAACGCCCATGTGCGCGAGCTGAAAGCGACAACGCGGCCGATTGATCCTCTCGCGGAAATGTCGCGGCACGTGGCCGCAGTCGGAAAGGATGTCCCGGTGCTCAAGGGACCGGCCATCGCGCTATCTGATGAGCTGCAATCGGCCGTCGAGGCGGCCAAGCTGCCGCCGCCGGAAAACGACCCGCTGCATCTGGGCTACGGGGAGGTCCTTGACCGCAAAACCGGCGAGATCGTCCGCGCCTTCCCCGACCACTACACCGCCCGCCACCAGCCCGCCGAAGAGGACGACGAACCCGATTGGGCGGAAGTCGCGAAGCGGTTCGCGCAGAAAGAAAGGCTCGACGAAGACCCCCCTTCGTCGAGCCCTGATGCAGTACCCCGTCCGAATGGAACTGAGCGATGAACGGAGATCGAATGTTACTCGAAATGCTGCCCGGCGAGGGCCTTGAATCCAACGTTGGCGCAGGAAACGCGCCCTTCCCGGCGGTGCGCCGTCGCATGACTGATGATGAGTATTACGACCGGAAGCGCGCAGAACGCGACGCCTGGAACGCCGAGCGCCTCGCCGAAGCGGAGCCGATTGTCTCTGCCGTCGAACGGCGGTGCCATCAGGAGCATTTGTTCACGCGAATCCTTGCGGAGACCGGAATCCATGAGGAGGCGCTGCGCTCTCTTCTCGATCGCACGCCACCGCCAGAACAACCGAAGTGCATGAACGCGGGGCAAATCCGCTCAGTGGACGCATGGCGTGAGGCTCTCGGAAAGCTGGTGGAGTGGCTGAAAGCGGATGCTCAGCAGCGAAACGCGGCGCCCTTACATGCACCGACGCCGACACTGAAAGCGGTCTACAGCGTCCTGGTTGAAGCTATGGACCATGCGTTACTGACGGTGATCATCGGTGCTTGCGGTATCGGGAAGTCTCACGCCGCAACAGTGCTAGTGGACGAGCGCCCCCGCTCGATCAACCAGCCCGGCGCCGTCCTCGTGGAACTGCGTGAGAGCGACAAGACCGTTTCCCAGTGCATTGAGACCATCCTCAAGCGGCTCAGGCACGACCTGCACGGGGAAGGCGGCTACGCCGGCTTGTGTCGTGTGTTACGGCGTGGGGACCTGCTTATCTTGGATGAAGGTCATCGCCTGGCGAAGTGCGGGAACGGTGCAATGGTTGAAGTCGTGCGAGACCTGTGGAAGGACACAGGTGCGGGTATCGCAGTGATTGGTAACCCACTTCTGCGAAAAAGGAGGGAGGGGATTCTCGGTAACGATGCCTATGGCGCCTTCCTGAGCCGCGCCGAAGTGCATGACTTCAGCAAGGGCAACAGCCGCGCAGACGTGGACGCCTGGATGGTGTGGAAGGGCTTTTCAGGGAAAGCGCTGGCGGACGGGCTTTCCCGCTTGGCATTGAGACAGTCACGCGACAACGAAGGCGGATTGCGCGAGTTGAAAAAGCTGGTCGAGAGCGTTGAACGCAGGAATCCCGGCAAGGCCATCACGTCTGAAATGTTGCTCGATGAGATCAAGTTGCGCGGGGTGCTCTCATGAGCCGCAAGGACTTGATCAAGATCGTGCACATGGGTCCCAAGCGCCTGGGCATGGACGAACCGACCCGCCGCGCCTGGATGGAGAAGCACACCGGCCAGCGCAGCGCCAAGGACTGCACCGATGCCGAGCTGTCGCGCCTGTGCGATCTGCTGCGCGCCGCCGGCGCCCTGGACGATGGCCGCCCGCTGGGCAAGGCCGGTACGGGCGGCAAGGGGATCGACCGCCCGACGCGGGCGCAGTGGATCAAGCTCAAGGTGCTGTGCAAGCAGCGCGGCTGGCCGGATGGAATCGACGATCACGGCTTTTCCACCTTCGTTCGGCGGATCGCCAAGGTGGACAACCCCCGCTTTCTCACGAGGAACGGTGTCCGGGCGGTGATTCTCGGGCTGGAAAACTGGATTGAACACGACCGGAAGAAGGAGCAACAGGCATGAGCACCGAGGATAGCGACATGAATGCTCTGCGCGAGCAGACCTTAGTTCTTGAGTTCACCGGGGGTGACGTGGCGAAGGTTGGTCGCGGCCTTCAAGCGCTCGCCACCTTGATGCAGTCCGCTGATCCGGGGGTGACCGACGGCAACCGGAATCCGATCCTTCACGGCCTTGGCGATCTGCTCGAGGAGCTTGCAGAGCGGTCCATCGAGCGGGGTTTCCGGATCGAGAGCGATGCATGCCGCCTGCGCGGTCAAATCTCGGAAGCGATGGCCACCGCCGCAAGGCCGATCGAAAGATCGCCCGAAGAGAGGATCCTCGATCTTTGGAAGCAGCACACCACGCCCGCCTGATCGGCCGCAACCCGCGTAACTTCCCCGGAAGAAGGAGCAGCAATGCAAAACGAATTGAACGGCCTCTCCGCCTTGTCCGCTGCGGCATGGGAGATCGAGGCTCACGTATCGAATGTTGAACGCCTCGGTGCAGGCCTTGGCGCCCTGGCTGCCCTGCTGCAGGCCAGTGACGAGGAAATGACCATGGGGCATTCCGACATTCCGGTTCTGCACGGGGTGGGATGCCTGGTTGAAGCCCTCGGGTTGCGGATTCGGGCGCATGGGGCGCAAATTGGGGACCACGCGCATCAGATTAGGGTGATGTCCAATGCAGGCACCCAGTCTTGACCCGGAACCGCCGTTACTTTCGCCTCCACTCCGTTACTGGGTTCGCGCCCATACCTACCCCTAGGCGCACCATCTAAACCGCTCAGAAGCCCGGATTTCGCGTCCGGGCTTTTTTCTTCCTCGCGCGCGTGGCCGACGTTGGGTTTCGCGATCGCTTGGGAACCCGTCAAGACTCTCAGGAGATTGAGAATGCCCAGATTCGCTCAGGGTCTCCCCTACCAGTGCCGGGATTGCCGCAACCGTACCAAGCCCGTTCGGCGCGGCGTGGCGTGGTGCCTCGTGGAAAACGCGCCCGTGCCGTTCGGCTTCCAGACAGATTGCGCCAGCTTCGTGGAGCGCGACGGCACGCCCTTGGCAGACGCGCCAGCCATCTACCCGGGCAAGAGCAAGGGGTAGATCGCCTTGCGCGGCGCGGCGCGGCATCGCGCTGCAGCCGCTGAACGATGCCGCGGCACGCTTCAACGGCTGGGGAGGGGAACGGCTTCACCTGCAGCACGGTGAAGCGCGTCACCTATCGTGGGGCCGTCCTTTGGAGATTGCCCGTGCCCCCGACAATGCTCGCCGTGTTCACCGCCCGCCTGACCGCCCTGGAGGCAAGCCTCGCGCTGTTGCCGCCGGGGCGGTTCTGCGCGGTTAACCAAATCGGGGAACGGGGGGGCGGGTGGCGCCTTGATGCCCACACGGCGCCCGCGATCCTCGATGCAAGTGCGCAGCTGCGCGAGGTCGAGATCGCTCCCGGCGCCAGCCGCGTTCAGACGCAGGTGGGTGAGCCCGCCCAGCACGCTGCGCGTATCGCCGCCCTGGCGTTCGTACCCGACAAGGGGATCGTCGCCACGGGGGTTGAGTGGTCCGAAGCGGCCCGGCGCCGGTTCCGTTCCGAGCGAGTAATCCACCTCGCCGTGCTGCTCGAGCAGCGCCCGGCCCCCCGTGTGCCGGTTCGCTTGCTGTCCGCATCCGTGGTGGCGGCCCCAGAGGCGGCGGCCCCCCCGGGGGCGATGACGCTGGCGCACTTTGCCGAGCGCATCTCGCCGGGGATGAAGGCACACCTGCCGAAAACGGCTATCGAGCTTGTGCGAGTGCTTGGATGGAAGGGCGCCGCAAGCCTGATCAGCCGCTTCGGCGGCCGCAAGTTCCCCGTGCCCAAGGCCGCCGGGAACAATCCGGACGGAAGCCGCCGCTACGCCCAGCTCGTCGACACAGTCGGCGAGGCTGGCGCTGCATGCCTTGTAGCGGAACACGGCGGCCAGGTCGTGACCATCCCGAGCTGCGCGCATGCGCTCGAACGCGAGGCATTTCTGGCACGCGATCGCGCCATCTGTGCCCGGTTCAAGGAGGGCGCCACGATCGAGAACCTCGTTTGCGAGTTCGGCCTAAGTTCCCGGCGCATCAGCAAGCTGTTGAAGCAGCAGGTTCACAGCGGCGCACCGCCGCTTTTTGCATCACCGCATCAGCCGTCACCCGACGGCCCCGTACCCGCCCCCCTTCCCCTGGAGTAACGCGACATGACTGAACCGAAAACCGAGAACCCGACCGTTTCGATCGCGCTGATCGATGACCGCGAAAGCGCTTACTTTTCCGCGCTCGAAGCCGCCGTCGATGAGCTTGCCCCCAAGGTGTCCGAACTGGAGCGTGAGATTGCCCGGTGCCGGGACACCCTTCACAGGCTGAAGACCCAGCCGATTCCGGCCGACGACTTTGGCGCCTTCCTGGCGGGCTATGTCGACGCCATCGCTGCGAAGGGGAGCGAGATCCTCAGCAAGCACCTCGACGCCGAAGTTGCCAACGTTCAGGACAACCCGCACAACCTGGCGCGCCGGGTGCCCCTGGCGTTCGATCAGGCGGTCGCCATGATGAACGGGCGCGACGTGCCTCGCCTGGTCGGTCCCTGCCCTTCACCTCTTCCCGTGGGCCAAGGCGGCGCCATCAGGACTGAGGTCCTGATGTACCTCTTCGCCGACCAGATCAAGGCCAAGCTCGAGACGCTGGTCACACACCGCCCGGTGTCCTATGGAAGCGGCGGCGTCGCAGGTGAGTCGCTTGCCGCGCGTGCCCTATTGGTCGAGGCCGCCGAAGCGCAGTTGCACGCGTTGCTGGAAGAGCATGAGCGCAACATCGGTCGCCTGGCGCAGCTGCGCCGCAAGCTCGGCAGGCGTGTGTGATGTTCGATCCTGGCCCCTTCCCGGCCCTGAGCCGCGCGGCGCTGCAGCCAGGCGCACAGGTGCGGATTCTTCCGGCTGGCCGGTTTCGCCCGGGCGATGGCCGGCCATTGCGCGCGCCTGGCTGGTATCTCGACGCCGCGATCGCCGCCCGCCTGGTTGCGGCCGGGGCGCCGAGCGGCAGCGATTTCCTGATCGACTACGAACACCAGTCGCTCAACGCGAGCAAGAACGGTCTGCCGGCCCCCGCAGCCGGCTGGTTCTCTTCGCTCGAGTGGCGTGAGGGCGATGGGCTGTACATGGCCGGAATACGCTGGGCCGACCCGGCGCGCGACATGATCGAGGCGGGCGAGTACCGGCACGTGTCGCCCGTGTTCACCTTCGACGCCGATACCGGCGCCGTTACCCGCGTGGTGAGCGTAGCGCTCACCAACATGCCGGCGCTGAAAGGACTCGCCGATTTGGCGCGTCTGTCCATGGTTCCGCCAGTGGCTGCGCTCCCATCTGCAGCGCCTGCCGTCACGCCCATCTCGAGCGAGGCGCAGCGGCGGATCGAGCTCAGGCGGGCGGTCGATCGGCTGGGCTCCGATCGGGCGCGCGAGGCCTTCATGAACGCATTCGGAACGATCTTGGGGCTTGATCCGTGAACGGCCCCGCAGGCAGCCAATCAGCCGCATTGCCAGCATTCGGCCAGGATCAGGGGCACGGTCGCCGCCAGCGGATTGGCTTGCCCCATCCCGGAAGACTCAACAGGAGCAGCAACACGTGAACGCACCGAGCCATGAACGGTCACTCGACCAGAGCCTGAAAGAACTCCTCGGCTTGCCGTGGCCGTGTCACCTGAGCACCGGCACGGTCATGTTGAACCCTATCACGCTGGCAGGACTCCCCGATCTGATCGAGCTGCTCAACCTCAGCAGTTCGATGCCGGATGACGACGAGTCGATAGGGGATCGGCTGGAGGTGGCGCTTGCGCTGGTCGCGCTGATGTCGGGTCTCGATCCTGCCGACATCGCCGCGCTTTCAGATAGCGACTTCGCCTTCCTGGAAGCGGCATGCCGCGCGGCCAATCCATCGATATTTGGCGACGCCGCTTTGCCCCGGGCGCGCGCAAAAGGGGCGGCTGGGCGTCATGGCCTGCGAAGCATCGAGACCTCGGTAGCGCTCCTGGTCGAGCGTGGGCATCGCCTCGAGGACATCAAGGGCTACACCCTTGCTCAGATCGAGCAACTCAGCCTCGCGCACGCGCGCTTGGCCGCCGAGCAGCGGATAAACGATCTGGTGATCGCCCGGGCGGCGGCGGCCAGCGGAAAGGGCTACAAGTCGATCGCGCAAAGCCTACAGCAAGCTCTGGCACGACTGGGGGGCTGATCGATGGCCTCGCGAGATTTGAGCCTTGCCGTCCGCGTCACTGCTGACGCGAGGCAAGGTATCGACGCATTCGTGCAGCTCAAGAAAGGGCTGGCCGACACACAAAAGGCGTTCCAGGCCGCTCAGGAGAAGGTCGCCACGCTTGCGCGCGAGCTCAAGGCAACCGATGCGCCGACGAAGGAGCTGCAGCGCAGTTTCGAGGCCGCCAAGCGAGAGGCGGCTAGCCTCAAGGGCGCCGTTACCGAGAAGCGCGAGGCGCTAGAGATGTCGCGCCGCTCGCTCGCCGCGTCCGGAGTGGACGTGAAGAACCTCGCGTCCGAGTATCGCCGCCTGGGGCAAGAAGCGAAGGCATCGGCGGCGCAGCAAGTCGCCGCAGCAGCGAGCGCCGAGCGCGCTGCGCGACAGGGCAAGGTAGGCGCCGCCATCGACGGCAGGGCGCTCGACGCGCTCGGCGTGGGCGGATCTGCCGACATCAAGGCCGAAATCAGGAAGGTGCAGCAAGCGATTCGAGGCGTCGGGGGCACTGGACGAAACGCGCTTGACCCGTTCACCGACTCCGTCGCTCGAGCGACACGGGGCGCCGACTCGCTCGTCACGCAGCTTCGTCCCTTGAGCACGGCGCTCGCCTCGGTTACTGCGGGCATCGGAGTGCGCGAGGTCATCCAACTTGCGGACACGTATGCCCAGATGACGGCTCGGTTGCAACTCGCGACGAAGGAAACCGGTGACTTCAGCCTGGTGATGGGGCTGCTCGAGAAATCGGCGACCGCCACCCGCGCACCGCTGACCGAGACCGTGGGGCTCTACACCCGAATGGCCCCGGCACTGAACGCGCTGGGCTTGACTGGCAAGAGCGCTGTGTCGGTCGTTACGACCGTGAACCAGGCCATCGGGCTATCGGGCGTCTCTGCTCAGGCCGCAGAGGCCTCGCTTACACAGTTCGGCCAGGCCCTCGCCTCTGGCGCCTTGCGGGGCGACGAGCTCGCCAGCGTGCTTGAGCAGACGCCGGCGCTCGCCTCTGCAATTGCGGAAGGCCTTGGCGTCACGATCGGCGAGCTCAGGGAGCTCGGAACACAGGGCGTGCTCACAAGCGAGAAGGTCGTCAAGGCGCTTCAGCGCGTCGCTGGCCGCGTGCAGGACGATTTTGAGAAGCTGCCCATCACGGTGGGGCAGTCGATTACGCTGCTGGGCAATGCCTTCCTGAAGTTCGTGGGCGAGATCGACAAGAGCGTAGGGGCAACGAGCTTGCTGTCGGGCGGGATCGCCGCGCTTGCCGCAAACCTTGATGTTGTCGCGCAGGTGACGATTCCACTCGTCGCGGCGGCGACCGTGCCGCTTATCGCGCGTCTGGGCCTCGCCACTGTCGCCGCGACCAGGGCAGCAATCGCGCTCGCTGCCCTGAATCCCCTCATGGCGGCCGCCGGTGTTGTAGCGGCGACGGCAGCCTATTTCGCGCTCCGGAATGTACTAAACGACGTCGCCGAGAGTGCGGACGGCGCCGATACGCAAGAGCTCGCGCGGGGTCACGAGAAGCTCGCCAGCCAACGCCTGAACACCGAGAAGGGCCTGGCGGAAGACCGTACCAAGCTCGAGCGGGAGGTCGCCGAAGCCTCCGCCCGATTGGACAAGCTGCGGCAGACGGCGGCCAGCAATGCGACGAAGGAAGAGATCAAGGGTGCAGAGCGCCTCGGGGACGCGCTGCGCAGTGCCTGGAAAGAGAGCGCGCAGGCAGCCCGTGAGGCACGGAGAGAAGCTGTCGAGTTCTTCCGACAGGCGGACGAAGCGTCCCGGAAGCGTGAGGCAGAGGCGAGCCGAACCGGTACGTCGGCTGAGGAACGTTCTGGGGGACTGAGCAGCTTCTCGAACGCGAAATCTCCGCGATCGCTCATCCAGGAGGCGGACTACCTTTCGCAGGTCGCCGGCGTGGCCGCAATGGACGGGCGAGCTGATGCGGTCAGGAAGAACGCCGAGGACGCATTGCGACTCGCGCAAGAGGCTGCCGGCTATGTGAGGGACATGGGTGACGACCCCAGCGCGGCCCGGTTTCTGCGGCAGATCGGCGAGGTCGAGAAGAGAGCGCTGGAAGCACAAGGAAAGATGCGCGAACGGGAGGCCTCCACTCAGGAAGCTGCGGCCAGCGCGATCGATCAACAGCTCTCGTCCGTCGAACAGCGGATCGCCTCGCTGAAGGCGGAGTTGGATGAGCCCGTCCCAGTCGAGGTCGAGATCGCCGAGGCGGAGAAGAACCTTGATGCCCTGAAGGCGAGACTGGATGGGCTGCAGGACAAGACCATCACGGTGACCGTGAATAGCGTCGGTGGCGGCAATCTCTTGAGTGGCGAGAACGCCATCAAGCCCGAGGGGTCCTTTGCCTCAGGCGGCATGGTTCGCGGGCCGGGAACAGGGACGAGCGACAGCATTCTTGCTCGTCTGTCGAACGGCGAGTTCGTGATGCGCTCAGCCGCCGTGCGTTACTACGGTGCCGATCTTCTGTCCCGGATCAACGCCCTTCAGCTGCCCCGCTTCGCCGCAGGCGGGCTTGTCCAGAGCGGCATCATGCCGAGCTCGGTTGATGAGCCTGGCGCGCAGCGGGTCCCCTCTACCTTGGTTGTCCCCGGGGTTGGGCAATGGCAAATCGAGACCAGGCGCGACGTGGAGCAAGACATGATCAACTTGTTCCGCCGGGCGGCCCTGCAACGCGGGCGCCGGGGGTGACGCGACTGACTAGAATCTTCGCCCCGCACCGGGGTTGATCAGGGCAACCCGTAGCGCCGACGACTTACCATAGGAAAAGGCATGAAGAGAAAGGATCTCCAAGCCCAAGCGAGTCGCTTCATTTCCGATCACGATCTGCCCGAGACGGCTCTGGACCTGATCGGATTGATCGGGTGGGAGCGCACTCAAGCACTGATTGCCGAGTTGGGAGGAGTGCCCTTTCCCGTACCCAAGCGGGCGAACAATAACGCGGCCGGCGCCAGACGGTATCTGCAACTCGCCGAGATCGTCGGAAGGCAGGCTGCTGACGTGATCCTGCGCTGTTACGGTGACGACGTGCTCAACATCCCCAACTGCAAAACGGCGCTTCGCCGCGCCCGAAATCGTGCAATTGTTTCGTTCTATGACGACGGGGCAACGCTTGAAGAGTGCGCCCTCGCGTTCGGGGTCACTACTCGGTGGGTGTCGATCGTGTTGAAGACGGTATCCCCGAAGGCCGAGGGGCAACAGCTCCGGGTGCAGGGCGATGCCAGTCCTGACGGTGGCTTCGTGCCGGCGACATGCGACGGACCAGGCCAATCGGCCGAGTATTGACCCCGCTGCGACAAAACGCCCGCAAACGGGGCAGGCGGGATGCTTCGTGCGTTGGTCGCCGAGTGCTTTCTCCCTGACCTTGCCTGGCTGAAGGACCGGGTTCGCAGCCTGGGGCAAGGGGGTGTCCCGCTCGGCAATGCAATCTTCCTCCCAAGATGGGCAATCACCGCAGGGCGAGACGCACGCCATAGCCCTGAATCGGTGGCCCGACCCATGGCGACAATCAACCGACCCTGTTCCCGACCCGGGGCGGCTTAAATCCGCGTCCAACCTTCCGCAGCGCGGTTTAATTCCCGCCGCTTCCGCGCTTTTCTATCCGCGCCTCTACCACGGCGACGTGCAAAGCAAAACAGGCACGAACCCCTGACCGGATGCTCGTGCCTGCGGTGTCCTGGTGCGGGGAAAGAGACTCGAA
>DMCZ01000212.1:21929-32240 GCA_003446655.1 Thauera sp.
GGCGCTGGAACCTAAATCCAGTGCGTCTACCAATTCCGCCATCCCCGCGGCGCTTCAGTGAAGCGGGCCGCATTATACACAGCGCGACGGGTCCTCATGCCGCTGAAAGCCACATCGGCCAGCACCGGAACCAGGGCCCAGCACATCTGCGCGCTCGAAGCCCGTCAGGCGGGTGCGCGGCCGTATGTGTCCTCGAAGCGCACGATGTCGTCTTCGCCCAGGTAACTGCCCGACTGCACCTCGATGATCTCGAGCGGCACCTTGCCCGGGTTGGCAAGCCGGTGCGTGTGGCCAAGCGGGATATAGGTCGACTCGTTCTCCGCGAGCAGGAAGGTCCGGTCGCCGCTGGTCACCTCGGCCGTGCCACGCACCACGATCCAGTGCTCGGCGCGGTGATGGTGCATCTGCAGGCTCAGTTTGGCCCCTGGATTGACGACGATGCGCTTGACCTGGAAGCGTTCGCCGGCGTCGATCGAGTCGTACCATCCCCAAGGGCGATAGACCTTTCGATGAGTCTGCGTAAGGCTGCGGCCTTCTGCCTTGAGTCGGGCCACGACCTTCTTGACGTCCTGGGTGTGGTCCTTGTGCGCAACCATGACCGCGTCAGGGGTCTCGACGACGATCATGTCCTCGCAGCCCACTGCCGCAACCAGGCGACTGCCCGCATGCACCAGCGTGTTACTGCTCGACTCGAACAACACCTCGCCGCGCGCGGCGTTGCCGTCCGCGTCCTTGGCGGATACCGCCCACAGTGCATCCCAGGCGCCGACGTCCGACCAGCCGGCCGCGAGCGGTACGACCACCCCCTGCCCGAGCTCCGGCGCGCCAGCGAGCTTTTCCATGACCGAATAGTCGATGGAATCGCTCGGGCTGCGCTCGAATGCCGCGGCATCGAGGCGGATGAAATCGGCATCGTGGCTGCGGGCACCAATCGCTGCGCTGCAGGCGCTGGCCATGTCCGGGTTCAACTGGCCGATCGCGCGCATCCAGACAGAGGCCTTCATCATGAAAATGCCGCTGTTCCAGTAGTACTCCCCGCTGGCGACATAGCGCTCGGCCGTCGTCAGGTCGGGCTTCTCGACGAACTCCTCCAGCGCCCGGGCACCCTCGCCGCCCTCCAGTGCCCTGCCCGCCCGGATATATCCGTAGCCGGTCTCCGGGTGGTCGGGCACGATACCGAAGGTCACGAGCGCTCCATCCGCAGCGGCCCTGGCGCCGACCGCGATCGCATGCTGGAAGGCCGTGAGGTCGGTGATGACGTGATCGGCCGGCATCACGAGCAGGATCGGATCCCCCTCCTCCTGCGCAGCGAGCGCGGCGAGGGTGAGCGCCGGCGCGGTATTGCGACCCACTGGCTCGAGCACGATCTGCGGCGAACGCACGCCGATCTGGCGGAGTTGTTCGGCGATGATGAAACGGTATTCCTCGTTCGTGACCACCAGCGGCCGAGGATCGACTTCAAGCGCAGCAAAGCCCTTCAGGCGCGCTGCCGTCTCCTGCAGCAAGGAGTGTTCGCCGGTCAACGGCAGGAGCTGCTTGGGGTAGCTCTCCCGCGAAGCCGGCCACAAACGGGTACCGGAGCCGCCGGAGAGAATCACGCTCTTGATCGTCATGTCAGGGTGGTCCTTTTCGAGTTGCCAATGCGCAGGTGCGCCGCAGACGAGCGGGTCGCGGGCGCGTGCCGCAGCGACCCGGCGAAGGTTGATCCGGGAATCAGCTGAGAACTTCGCGCAGCATGCGCGCCACGCCATCGCGCCAGTCCGGCAGATGCAGGCCGAAGGTGTCGCGCAGCCGCGCGGTGTCGAGGCGGGAGTTGAGCGGGCGCACTGCAGCGCTTGGGTAGTCGCGGCTGGCGATCGCTGCGACCTCCTCGACCTTCAGTGCAACCCCGAGTTCGCGCGCGGTCTCGATCACGAAGCCGGCATAGCCGTGCCAGCTCGTCTCGCCGCTGGCGACAAGGTGGTAGGTGCCACAACGCTCTGGCGTTGCCAGGCAGGCACGGATTGCATGCGCGCTGACGTCGGCGATGAGGTCGGCGCCGGTGGGCGCCCCGATCTGGTCAGCGATCACGGTGAGGCGGTCGCGCTCGGAGGCCAGGCGCAGCATGGTGCGGGCGAAGTTACCTCCACGTGCGCCGTACACCCACGACGTGCGAAAGATCAGGTGTCGGCAGCCGCTGGCACGGATCGCCTCTTCGCCGGCGAGCTTGGTGCGCCCATAGACCGACAGCGGGCCGGTGGGCGAGTCCTCGCGCCAGGCCCGGTCCCCACCCCCGTCGAAGACGTAGTCGGTCGAGTAGTGCACCAATAGCGCACCCAGCGCCGAAGCCGCTGTCGCCAGCGCGCCGGGCGCTTCGGCGTTGATGCGATGCGCGCGGTTGGCATCGGTCTCGGCCTTGTCCACCGCGGTATAAGCCGCAGCATTGACGATGACATCGGGGACGAGCTTGCGCACCGTACGGTCGAGCCCGTCAAGATCCTCGAGGTCGCCGCACAGACCGTCCGCGCCGCCACGATCGAGCGCGACCACTGTCCCCAGCGGCGCCAGCGCGCGCTGAAGTTCCCAGCCGACCTGGCCGTTCTTGCCGAGCAGCAGGATCTTCATGCCTGCTCCCCGCGCCCGGCGTAGTTGCGCGCAACCCATTCGCGATAGGCGCCACTCTGCACGTTGGCGATCCAGCCCGGATTGTCCAGGTACCACTGCACTGTCTTGCGGATCCCGGTCTGGAAGGTTTCGGCCGGACGCCAGCCCAGCTCGCGCTCGATCTTGCGCGCATCGATGGCGTAGCGACGGTCGTGCCCTGGGCGGTCCTTGACGTAGGTGATCAGCCGGCTGTAGCTGCCGGCCGCGTCGGGGCGAAGCTCGTCAAGCAACGCGCACAGGGTGCGGACGATCTCGATGTTGGCCATCTCGTTCCAGCCGCCGACGTTGTAGGTCTCGCCCAGGCGGCCGCGCGCGAGCACCTCGCGGATCGCACCGCAGTGGTCCCCGACGTAGAGCCAGTCGCGCACGTTCTGGCCATCGCCATAGATCGGCAGCGGCTTGCCGGCGAGCGCATTGACGATCATCAGCGGGATCAGCTTTTCGGGAAACTGGTAGGGGCCATAGTTGTTCGAGCAGTTGGTGGTGAGCACCGGCAGGCCGTAGGTGTGGTGCCAGGCGCGCACCAGATGATCGCTCGCGGCCTTGCTCGCCGAATAGGGACTGTTGGGCTCGTAGGCCTTGGTCTCGGTGAAGGCCGGTTCAGTCGGACCCAGCGACCCGTAAACCTCGTCGGTGCTCACGTGCAGGAAGCGGAAGGCCTCGCGCTCGCCTGCGGGCAGCGCGCTCCAGTGCGCGCGCGCGGCCTCGAGCAGCGTGAAGGTGCCATCGACGTTGGTGCGCACGAAGGCGCCCGGGCCATGGATGGAGCGGTCGACATGGCTCTCGGCAGCGAAGTGCACCACCGCACGTGGCCTGTACTCGGCGAACAACCGATCGACCAGCGTGCGATCACAGATGTCACCTTGTACGAAGACATGACGCGGGTCGTCCCGCAGGGAAGCCAGTGTCTCGAGGTTTCCGGCGTAGGTGAGCGCATCGAGGTTGATGACCGGCTCGCCGCTGGCAGCCAGCCAGTCGAGCACGAAGTTCGCGCCGATGAAGCCAGCGCCGCCTGTCACGAGGATCACGTTATCGTCCCTGCCCAATTGCCAAAGGCGCAATTATGGCATCCGGAATCAGGGGGCAGGGAGACGAACGGCACGAAAGCCCCTTCAACGCCCCCGGTTCTGCGCGAACGCAGCCCGCGACCACGTTGCACCGACCGGAGCCGGAGGCTGGCCGACGGGGTCCGGACTCCAGCTTTCGCTACATGCGCAGACGCTCGGCGTAGCCGGTCATTTCGAGGTAGCCCTGCCCGACCTCCCGCTCGCTGGCCTCGCCCCCGGCGTCCTCGAGCGCAAACAGGCGCACGGCCCCCTCCCAGTAGATCGCACCGGTGGAGGCGCGGCTGTCGAGCTCCTGGTCGTCCATCAGCGGCTGCAGGCGGAATCGCCGGCCATCGCCGAGCGCCAGCGTCCATTCGACCGGATACTCGATGCCCGTGCGCGGCGAGCGCCAGCGCCGCACCGGGGTGAAGCGCACGTCCCCCGGTCCGAGCACGGTGCTTTCGCCCTGCGGATCGCTCAAGGTGCCTGCGCCCCAGATCGCCCTACCCTCCCCATCGCGCATCTGGAAGCCCATCAGCCCGCCGCCGTCATGCAGGTTGATGCCAATCCAGTCCCAGCCGCGCGCGCCCTCGGGCAGGATCTCGCTCGACCACTCGTGGTCCAGCCAGGCGTGGCCGCTCACCGCCACTTCCGCGCCGTCCAGGCGCAAGGTGCCGCTCACCGCGAGCTGCGGCCGGCTGTAGTAATAGCTGGAATTGAGCGGATCAGGCGCCTTCTGGCTGAAGCCTGCCTTGCCGTTGAGGACCGGCGCGCGGTCGGGCGCGAAAGCGAGTTCGAAGCCGAAATCCGCGGCCTGGATTCGGCTGTGGTAAGACGCATCCAGCGCCTCGCCGCCGCTCAGGAACCAGTCATCCACTCTGACCTCGGTACGCCCTTCCTGCGCCTCCACCAGCCCGGGATAGGCTCGCCCCGACCGCTCGGCGTGACGCAGGCGCCCGGTCGCCGGATCCGCGATCGCGGCGTGCGCAAGCACCAGCTGTCGTGGCGCGAAGCGGCTCGGGTTGTCCTCGCCGATACGGGTGCGAACGCGGAAAAAGGTGAGCTGAAAGCCCCGCTCGACGCCCTCCGCATCCCGCAACCAGCCGGTGATGTACCACCACTCGGTACGATAGTCGGGATGTGCGCCGAAGTCCTGCGGGAACACAAGCGCCCTGCCCGGCACCACCGGCGGATACGACGACAGTTCGTCCTGCGCCTGCGCCCCGATGCCGAGGAGCATCGCCAGCAGCAGGAGCACGACCGGCAAGCCGCGCAGCCAGAAACCGCCACGGCTCGGGCGCACCGTCCTCGCGGCGCTTATCCTGCCCTCCCGCATCGCAACGCCTCCAAGCCTCACGCTACGCCCTGCCGCACCTTCTCCGCACGCCATCCGCCGTCTCCTGCCTCGATCACCAGTCTGCCTTCACCGCCAGGACCGCCGAGCGCTGCATCGCGTGCCGCCCGGCCAGCCGCGCTACCAGCGCCGCCAGGACCACCAGGGTCACCGCGAACAGCGCGAGCGCCCCCCAGGGCACTGCCACGTCCATGCTCCAGTGGAAGCTCTGACGGTTGATGATCTCGATCAGCACCCACGCGATGGCGCCGCCGGCAAGCAGCCCGGCGAGCACGCCCATGCCGGCCGTCAGCGCACCTTCCACCGCAATCAGGCGGCCGACCTCAGCGCGGGTGAAGCCGAGGTGGCGCAGCATGCCGAATTCACCCTGGCGGGTGGTGGCAAGCGCGGCGAAGGTGGTGGCGATGCCGAACAGCCCGATCAGCACCGCCACCGCCTCCATCAGGTAGGTGATCAGAAAGGTGCGGTCGAAGATCTCGAGGCTGAGCGCGCGGATCTCGCCGGGCAAGGCGATGGTGATGTGCTCTGCGCCGAAGCGCGCGCGCAGCGCCTCGGCAACCGCAGCGGGCGGCGTGCCGGGAGCGACGCGCAGCGCCGCATCGTTGATGCGCTCGTCGCCGGTGAGCCGGACGTAGTCGCCGCTTTCGATCAGCGCCGCGCCATGCTGGCGGGCATAGTCCCGCCACACCCCAGCCACGGCGAAAGCCTGCACCCGCCCACCCAGCGGCAGCTCGAACCGGCTGCCGCGCTGCAGGTCGTGACGGTCTGCCGCAGCCTCGGAGACCCATATCGGCGGCAGACTGTCGACATGCTCCACCGGCGACATCGAGCCGCTCACCAGCGGCAGCCCCCAGTTACCTTGCGCCGGCCGTGCCAGCACGCTGAACAAGGGCTCTTCGTCCGACAGCCGGAGGTTGACAAGCCGGGTCGTATCTACCTTATCCACGCCCTTGATCGCGGCGATCTCTGCCAGCGCCTCCGGATCAAGATAGCCGCTACCCGAAGACGACGACGCACGCACGTACAGATCGGCCGGCAGCACCTGCGCCAGCCATTCATCGACCGACACGCGGAAAGAGCTGACCATGATCGCCATCGACACCGCAAGCGCCACGCTCGCGATCACGCCCGCTCCGGCGACCACCGCCTGCCCGGGCGTCGCCGACAGGCGTGCGTGCGCCAGCCGCCAGGTCACACCGCGCCCGCGCCTGAGCAGCGGAAGCGCCGCGCGCGCCAGCGCCGGCAAGCCCAGCACCGTCCCGCCGAGCACGAACATCACCGCCGCATAGCCGCCGACCGGGATCCCGCCAAGCGCGGGCAAGGTGCAGGCAACCCCTGCCAGCGCCAGCATCGCCACGGCGTGCCGGGTGCGAAGCTGCGCCTGCGGCAGACCGGCGCGCTCGCCTTCGCCCGCCCGCAGGGCACGCGCCGGAGGAACCCGCGACGCAGCGCGCGCCGGCAGCCAGGTGCCAGCGACACCAGCGAACACACCCAGCAGCAGATAGCCGAAACTGAGGCCCGCATCGAACTGCAGCGCCGGCGCCAGGCCGCGGAAGAATCCCGCCCCCAGATCGCCCCCGACCAGCCGGAAGGCGCCCGCCGCGAGCGCATGCCCGAGCGCCACGCCGAACACCCCGCCAACCATGCCGACCGCCGCGCCCTCGGCGAGCAACCCGTGCATCAGCTCGCGCCGCTCCAGGCCAAGCGCGCGCAGCAGCGCGAACTCCCGCCGTCTGCGCGCCACCGACAGCAACTGCGTCGAGAACACCAGGAAACCGCCGGTCAGCAGTGCGATCGCGGCCAGCATGGTGAGATTCACCCGGTAGGCCCGCGACAGCGTGCCGACCTCTTGCGCTGCGGCCTCTGGCTCACGCAGCGCCAGCCCCGGTGGCAGCAGCGGCGACAGCGTGGCGATGCCCGCCGCCGGGCTCAACCCATCAGCGAGCTTCAGGTCCACCCGGCTGAGCACACCGACTCGCCCGAAGCGCTGCTGGGCCCCGGCAATGTCCATGACACCCAGAACGCCCGCTGCACCCGGCACACGCCCGGCCAGCTCGAGGCTGAAGCCGCGCACTCCCGACTGCACCCGCAGCTTGCCCTGCTCGAGGGCCGGCGGCTGCGGCGCACCGTCCATGCCGCGATGCGGCTGAGAAAGCCGCACACGGGCCTCGTCGGTAAGGAACACGTTATCCGCCTGCAGCGCGGCAAAGCGTCCGTCCTCATCCCCCGCGCGCTCGGCGAGGGGCACCAGCCCGGGCTGCACGCGCAGCACGCGGAACAGATCCACCCCCAGGATACGAAGGCTGTCGTCGCGGCCGGGCAGGCGCACCTCAAGCTCCAGCACCGGGCTGGCGACCGCCACCTCGGGGCGCGCGGCGAGCTGTGCGAACACCGCCTCGTCGAAGCCGTCGCGCGGACCTACCAGCTGCAGATCCGCCTCGCCGGCCAGCAGCCGCATGCCACGGCCGAACTCGTCGAGCGCCGCAGCGTGGATGAGTTGCACCGCAAGCCCGAGCGCCACCCCGAGCGCGATGGCCAGCAGCGACAGCGCCGTGGCGAGCCGCCGGCGTAGCAGGCTGGCGAGAAAGACGCGACGCAGCGATGGACTCACACGCGCCTCGTGATGTCGTGCAGGCCGTCGGCACGCAGCTCCAGAACACGGTCCGCCCGCGCTGCCGCGGTGCGCGAATGCGTGACCAGCACGCCGGCTGCCCGGCTGTCGCGAATCTGCCCGAGCAGCAGGTCGAGCACCCCGCTGGCGCGTTCGGGATCGAGGTTGCCGGTCGGCTCGTCCGCGAGCACCAGATGCGGCCGATGCACCAGCGCACGCGCGATCGCGACGCGCTGCAGTTCGCCTCCGGACAGCTGCTGCGGCGGATCCTCGGCGCGGCCACCCAGACCGACGCGCTCGAGCATCGTGCGCGCACGCCCGGCGGCAGACCCTTCGGGCTCTCGCAGCAACCACAGCGGCAGGGCCACGTTCTGCAGCAGGTTGAGGTGGGGCAGGATGTGGAAAGCCTGGAAAACGAAACCGAAATGGCTGCGCCGCAGCCGCGCCATGGTGTCGTCGTCCAGGCGGTCGACGCGCGAAGGTCCGACCTGGATCTCGCCGCCATCGATCGGCTCGAGGCCGGCGATGCAGTTGAGCAGCGTCGACTTGCCCACGCCGGACTCGCCCACGATCGCCACGCACTCGCCCGAATCCACGCGCAGTGACAGGCGATCGAACAGCACGCGCGGCGGCGTGCCGGGCAAGGTCTTGCACAGATGGCGAAGTTCCAGCATGTCAGGCGAATCCGGGTGAGGCGCTCAAGCAAGTTGGCGAAGGGTCGGCGTCACGCCCGTCCTCCGGCGCATGCCCGCGATTGTGTCAGCTTGAAGTGCGGAAAGTTGCATGAATGGATATCGCGGGCTCGCCCGCAAGGCCTGCTGGATCGCCCCCCTCCAGACCTCGCGATCGCCATGGCACGCGCAAACGGTGCGATCCGCAGCACCGCGGCCGCAGGCCTGCCGCGCTATACTCCCGGCCCTTGCGATGCATTCACCGGCTTGCGGTGACGTCCGCCCCGGGGTCCCGATGCCGGTCGAGCACTACGAAAACTTCCCTGTCGCTTCGCTGCTGCTGCCGGCGCGCCTGCGCGAACCCGTGGAGGCAATTTACGCATTTGCCCGCAGCGCCGATGACGTGGCCGACGAGGGTGACGCGCCGCCGGTCGTCCGTCTCGCCCGACTGCACGACTACCAGCTGGCCCTCGAAAACTGCGCACACGGCAACCCGGTACTCGATCCATCGCTCGCGCCGATGTTTGCGCGCCTTGGAAGCGCGATCTCGTCCCATACCCTGCCGCTGCAGCCCTTTCGCGACCTGCTCGACGCCTTCATGCAGGATGTGGGCAAGACGCGCTACCGCGACTTCGACGAACTCCTCGACTACTGCCGGCGTTCGGCTAACCCGGTCGGACGCCTGATGCTTCATCTCTACGATGCCGCCACGCACGACAACCTGCGGCGCTCGGACGCGATCTGCACCAGCCTGCAGTTGATCAACTTCTGGCAGGACGTCGCGATCGACTGGCACAAGGGGCGCATCTACCTGCCGCAGGACGACATGACGCGCTTCGGTGTAGACGAAGCCGCACTGGATCGCATGGCGCGCACCGACGCACCGGTGAGCGCGAACTGGCAGTCCCTGCTCGCCTTCGAAGTGCAACGCGCCCGCGCCATGATGCTGGAGGGCGCCCCGCTCGCCCGCGCGCTGCCCGGACGCATCGGCTGGGAACTGCGCCTGGTGGTGCTCGGCGGCCTGCGCATCCTCGAACGCATCGAGGCGGTCGGCTACGATGTCTTCCGCCACCGCCCTGCGCTCCGCCGCAGCGACTGGCTGCGCCTGGGCTGGCGCGCACTGACTTTCGGAAAACCCGCATGAATCCGCACGACTACTGTCAGGACAAGGCCGCCAAGAGCGGCTCGAGCTTCTACTACAGCTTCATGTTCCTGCCCGCAGAACGCCGCCAGGCGATCACCGCGCTGTACGCCTTCTGCCGCGAGGTGGACGACGTGGTGGACGAGTGCCACGACCTGTCGCTGGCGCAGACCAAGCTCGACTGGTGGCGGCAGGAAGTCGGGCGCATCTACGGCGGCACGCCGACGCATCCGGTGGGCCACGCCCTGAAGGACGTTCTGGAGCGCTTTCGCCTGCCGCAGGAGCAGCTGCTCGAGATCATCGACGGCATGGCGATGGACCTGGCGCAGACGCGCTATCTCGACTTCAAGGGCCTGCAGCTCTACTGCTACCGCGTGGCCAGCGTGGTCGGCCTGCTCGCCGCCGAGATCTTCGGCTACCAGGACCGCCAGACGCTCAAGTACGCGCACGACCTCGGCCTCGCCTTCCAGCTCACCAACATCATCCGCGATGTCGGCGAGGACGCCCGCCGCGGCCGCATCTACCTGCCAATCGAGGATCTGCAGCGCTTCAACGTGCCCGCCAAGGACATCCTCGAGGCGCGCTACTCCGACGCCTTCCGCGAGCTGATGGCCTTCCAGGCCGAGCGCGCGGAGCGCTTCTACGACCAGGCCTTCGCCCAGCTGCCGGCGGTGGACCGCAAGGCGCAGCGCCCGGGCCTGGTGATGGCGGCGATCTACCGCACCCTGCTGCGCGAGATCGCGCGCGACGGCTTCCAGGTGCTCGACCGCCGCACCTCGCTGACCCCGCTGCGCAAGGTGTGGCTGGCGGGTACCACCTGGTTCCGCGCATGAGCGCGCCAGACA
>DMCZ01000212.1:32468-40455 GCA_003446655.1 Thauera sp.
GCCGAGCGCATCCGCTCTATCCGCCTGAGGCACCCATGAGCGTGCCCGTCGTCGCCATCATCGGCGCCGGCTACGCCGGGCTGGCCTGCGGGGTGGAGCTCGCCCGGGCGGGCGTGCACGTGACGGTGTTCGAGCGCTCGCACACCTTGGGCGGACGCGCGCGCGTCGTGCCCAAGGACCATCACTGGCGGGTCGACAACGGCCAGCACATCCTGATCGGCGCCTACAGCGAGCTCACCCGCCTGCTACGCCTGACCGGCTGCTCGCCCAAACAGCTCGCCCATCTGCCGTTGACGCTGCACGTGCCGGGCGAGCTTCATCTGAAAGCAGCCGCGCTGCCCGCCCCCCTGCATCTTGCGCTCGGCCTGCTGCGCGCGAAGGGCCTGGACTGGGGCGATCGCCTGGCCATGCTGCGCCTGATGCGCTGGCTGAAGAAACGCAGCTTTCGCCTGCCGGTCGCCGACATGACGGTCACGCAACTGCTTGCCGAGACCCGGCAGACCCCCAGGCTGAACACCCTGATCTGGGCGCCGCTGTGCGTGGCCGCGCTCAACACCCCGGTACAGGACGCCTCGGCGCAGGTCTTTGCCAACGTGCTGCGCGACAGCCTTGCGGCTGGCGCGGCGGCCAGCGAGCTGCTGCTGCCGCGCACCGACCTGTCCGAGCTCTTTCCGGTGCCAGCTGCGCGCTACCTCGCTACCCGGCGCGGCAAGCTGCGCACCGGCAACGCGATCGAGGCGATTCGTCCGGTCGACGGCGGCTTCCGACTCGAGGGCGACCCGGGTAGCCAGCCCTGGCCGCACGTGGTGGTGGCCACCGCGCCCTATCACGCTGCACCGCTGCTCGCGTCCACCGGGGCCTGCGAACGCCTCGCGGAACAGATCGACGCGCTCGAGCATGAGCCGATCGTTTCGGTGTATCTGGCACTCGGCCGCGGCCAGACCCTGCCCGAGCCGATGATCGGCCTGCTCGCGGAGGGGCCGGCAGACCCGGCGCAGTGGGTGTTCGACCGCGGCCAGCTGGGCGGACCGGAGGGGCTCTTCGCCTGCGTCATCAGCGCGCACGGGCCACATGAGGCGTTGCCGCGCGACGAACTGATCCTCGCGGTCCATGCCCAGCTCGAGCGCCAGCTCGGCCGTCGCCTGCCCGCGCCCGAATGGTCGCAGGTAATCGTAGAAAAGCGCGCCACCATCGCCTGCCGCCCGGGCATCTTCCGCCCCGGCATTCGCACCCCGCTGTCCGGGCTGTGGCTGGCAGGCGACTATCTGGATTCCGAGTATCCGGCGACGCTCGAGTCGGCGGTGCGTTCGGGGGTGGCCTGTGCGACCGCAATCCTGGCCGAACTGGGCCGCAAGGGCTGAGCGGCCCGCCCGGCAAGCCGCCGGAAGCGGGCGCGCGGGACCGCCTTCCGTCAGGACGTCTGACTGACGGCGCCTTCCAGATGACGCAGGATCGGGTTGAGCATCGCCGCCCCAAGCCGCTTGCTGCGCCCACCGTTCCACCCCACCTGTCCATCGGGCAGGATCGCGTTGTCCTTGAACGGCATCTCCAGCGTGAGCGACACGCAGCCGAAACGGTTGGCGACCCACTTGCTCGCCAGGGTCAGCAATTCCTCGCCGAAGCGTCCAGGCTTGTAGCCGTGCTCGGTCTGGAAGTCGGGACTGACCGCGAGCAGGCTGTCGACGAAGCGCGCCTGCGCCGCGCCAGCCTCGGCGGTGAAGCCGGGCACTTCCTCTGCGGTTGAAAAGAACACGTAGGGCAGCGATTCGTCACCGTGGATATCGAGGAAAAGCGCGCAACCGGTGCGCTCCATTTCCGCTCGCACCACAAAGACCTCGGGACTGGCGCCAGGATCAGGCTCGCGCCATTCGCGATTGAGGTTGCGCCCGGCAGCGTTGGTGCGCAGGTTGCCGCGTACCGCGCCGTCGGGGTTCATGTTCGGCACGATGTGCAGCACCGCGTATTCGCGCACCTTGCGCGCGACCGGATCCGCATTGTCGAGGAGGCGCTCGAGAAGGCCTTCGATGAACCACTCCGCCATCGTCTCACCCGGATGCTGGCGGGCAATGATCCACACCGGAACCCGCCCGGGCGCATTGCGCCCGACCGTCACCAGATCCAGGTCGCGCCCCTCGACCGTGCTGCCCAGGTTGCACACGCGGGCGAAGGGTGAAAGCTCGGCGCGCGCGAGCAAGTCGAGGTGGCGCTCGTGCGAATACGGCTCGAAGTAGGCGTAGTAGAGGCTGTCGCGCTCGGGCGTGTGCTCGACGATCAGCTGTCCATCCTCGTAGCGTGTACCGGCGATGCGGAACCAGTTCTGGCGGTCGTACGATGCCACGCAGCGATAGTCCGGCCAACCCTCGGGATAGGCCGCGCTCGCCGCGTTCTCGAACACCATCCGCACCGGCTTGCCCGCCGCGCCCATCAGCCGGAAGTGGAACCACTGGTGGAAGTCGGCGGCGTTGTCCTTGCGCAGGCGCAGGCGGATGTTACCCGGATCGTCGAGACTGACCACCTCGATCGCCCCGGAATCGAAGCTGGCGCTGACCTTCAGCATGCTCATGCCTCCCTGCGGCGGAAAACCAGGGTATCCGCGTCCGAAGCGTCGGCGGCAAAGGCGTAACCCTCGGCGTCGAAGGCCCGCAGCGCCTCGACCTCGTCGATGCGGTGGGTAATCACGTAGCGGCTCATGAGCCCGCGCGCACGCTTGGCGTAGAAGCTGATGATCTTGTAGCGCCCGCCCTTCCAGTCCTCGAACACCGGGGTCACGACGCGGCCCTTCAGCTTCTTGGGCTTGACCGACTTGAAGTATTCGTCGGAGGCAAGGTTGAGCAGCACACGCTCGCGGCCCGCGTCCTCCTCGCGCGCGAGCAGGCGGTTGAGCGCGTCAGTGATGCGCTCGCCCCAGAACTCGTAAAGGTTCTTGCCGCGCGGGTTGGCGAGCCGGGTGCCCATCTCGAGGCGATAGGCCTGCATCAGATCGAGGGGGCGCAGCACGCCGTAGAGGCCAGAGAGGATGCGCAGGTGGTCCTGCGCCCAGGTCAGCTCCTCCTCGCTCAGGCTCCTGGCGTCCAGCCCTTCATAGACGTCGCCGTTGAAGGCGAGCAGCGCCTGCTTGGCGTTGTCGGCAGTGAAGGGTACGGACCAGCTCGCATAACGCGCGACGTTGAGCGTGGCGAGCTGGTCCGAGAGCGCCATCAGGTCGGCGATCTCGGCCGGGGACTTCTCGCGCAGCACCGTGATGAGCGCTGCGGACTGATCGAGAAAGTCGGGCTGGGTGAACGTCGAGGTGGTCGGCGGCGTTTCGTAGTCGAGCGCCTTGGCGGGAGAGATGACGAGGATCATGGATTCGGTCGTTCGAAGCGGCGCAATCGCCTGAGCCGGCGATGTTAACGCGAATCGGCGCGCGCGGCCCAGCACCCGCCGCCGAGCACCCACTGCTGCGCCGGCCCGCGCGCCCCTCGGCTCCGCCGCAGCTCAGGCGGGGATCACTTCCAGCAGACGCGCCGAGAGCTCATCAGCACGCTTTCGGCCGATGCGTGACTCGCTGATCGAACTGAGCCACTCATCGAACAGACCACGCAATTCGTCGGCCTGTGTGGTGGCGTGGATGCGCTTGACGAGGTCGAGCTTGCCGTAGGGACCGTGGAACGTGCGCAAGGTGTTCATCATGAAATCCTGCGCGAGTCCGAGGCTCGCCTGGCGGGCGCCAGGTGCTCCAGCACCTTGGGCTGGACCCGGCGCCGCAACGGAGGGGGCTGGCGCCTCATCCGCGCTGGAATCGATGAAGCCGCCATCGACCAGTTCCTGCAGGGTCTGCGCAAGGTCGGTATCGCCCGCAAGGCGGGCGAGATCCTCCAGGGGCCGCTGACCGTCGACAAGGATCAACAGCCGGCGGGCGCGCAGGCCGAGGCCGTTTGAGCGCGCGGCGATCTCCTGATGCCCCCTGGCCGTCTTGCAATACCTCTTCATCAATGATCGTCTCCATGCCGGCGCGGCCTGTGGCCGTCTGCGTGTTCTTTTCGCCTGCGTCGCGAGCAGACATGCGCAAAGCATGGAAGTGGGCCCAGCCCGGGTCAACAACGGGCGCACGCGGGCCGTGAGGCTTTTAACGCTCGCGCGTCTGTCGCCGCTGCTCGAACAGGCACACCGCGACCGCTGCACCGACGTTGAGCGACTCGATCCCGGACGCCATCGGGATCAGCACGCGCTGATCGGCACGCGCTAGCAGCGCTGGCGAAAGGCCCTGGCCTTCAGCCCCGAACAGCCACGCGATCGGACCCGACAGATCAAGCGCGTAGAGCGAACAGGCACCTTCCCCCAGCGCCGTCGCCAGACAGCGCCCAGGATAGTCCTCGAGCCGCACGAGGGGGTCGATGCCCTCTTCGATTTCGAGGACGAAGTGAGCGCCCATGCCGGCCCGCAGCACCCGGGGCGACCACGCCTGGGCGCAGCCGCTGCCCAGCAGCACGCGACGGATTCCGGCGGCCGCTGCGGTGCGCAGGATGGTGCCGAGATTGCCCGGGTCCTGCACCGCATCGAGTACCACGACGCTATCGACAAGCGGCCCAGCGCGAACGGATGCGGGAAGGTCGATCAGGGCGAGCACGCCAGACGGACTGTCCACCGGGCTGACGTGCCTGAATACCGCGTCGGGAAGCTGATAGCGCGGCACGTCGCCAGCGACACGCTCGAGCAGGCGCTGGTGCTCCAGGCGCGCGAGACCACCTTCCGCGCATACCAGCGCCTTCAAGGGCCATTCCGCCTCGAGCGCAGCCTCGACCAGATGGGCGCCGTCGAGCAGGGTTTCTCCGCGCTGGCGCCGATCGCGTCCGGACTGGGCGAGCGCATGCAGGCGCTTGACCAGCGGGTTGTCGCGCGAGGTGATCGACTTCATGCTGCGCTCAGCCCCCTGCCCCGCCCGCCAGCAGTTTCTTCACGGGGCCAAAGCTGCGGCGGTGAAAAGCGCGCACACCGTGCGTCTCGAGCGCTGCGAGGTGGGCCGCGGTCGGGTAGCCCTTGTGGGCCGCCAGGCCATACTGCGGCCATTGCGCATCGAGCACGCGCATCGCCTCGTCACGCGCGGTCTTGGCCAGGATCGAGGCAGCGGAGATCGCCGGCTCGGTGGCGTCGCCCTTGACGATCGCGCGTGCCGGATACGGCAGCTGCGGGCAGCGGTTACCATCGATGAGCACCTCGCCCGGCGCCACGCCGAGCGCCATGACCGCACGCTGCATGGCCAGCATGGTTGCGTGCAGGATGTTCAGGCGGTCGATTTCCTCTACGCTGGCCTCGGCCACGGCCCACGCCAGGGCATGTTCGCGGATCTGGGGCGCAAGGCGTTCGCGCGCGGCCTCGCTCAGTTTCTTGGAATCATTGAGGCCGGGAATCGGACGTCCAGGGTCGAGGATGACTGCCGCCGCCATGACCGGACCACACAGGGGGCCGCGCCCCGCTTCATCAACGCCACACACCAGATCAGTGGCGGGAAGCGGCGCGGCAAAAAGGTCGGGGGTCATCGCCAGGCCTCAGCGCGCGGCCACGCCCAGATACGGCAGGATCGCCTCGGCCGCGCGCCGCGCCGTGTCCTGCTTGAGCGCCAGATGCAGGTCCATGAAGCGCGCCTCGACCGCAGCGCGGCGCGACGGATCCTGCAGCCAGTCCTCCAGCGCGTCGGCCAGGTTCGCGGGCGTTGCGTCGTCCTGCAGCAGCTCAGGGACGATGCCCTCGTTGCACAGGATGTTCGGCAGGCCGACCCAGGGCAGATACGCCATGTGCTTCATCAAGCGGTATTGCCATTTTCCGATACGGTAGGTGATCACCATCGGGCGCTTGAGCAGCGCGGCCTCCAGGCTCGCGGTGCCGCTGGCCACCAGCACCACGTCAGCCGCGGTCATCGCATCAACCGCGTGCCCGAACAGCATGCGGATCGGCAACCCGGTAGCCTGGTTGCGATGAAGGGCCTCATCGAAGATCAGCCGTGTCTCGCGCGTGGCGAGCGGAACCAGGAAGCGAAGCTCGGGATCACGCTCGAGCAGCAGCCGCGCCGTCTCGATGAAGGAGTCGGCCAGGTTGCGCACCTCGGACTGGCGACTGCCTGGCAGCATCGCGATCACCTTGCGCTCGAGCGGTATCTCGAGCCGCTCGCGGGTCTCCTCACGCTTGGGATGAAGCGGAAAGACGTCAGCCAGCGGGTGACCGACGTACGTCACCGGCACGCCGACGCGCTCGTAGAGCTCCGGCTCGAAGGGGAACAGGCACAGCATGTGCGAGACCGAACGCGCGATGCGCTTGATGCGCCCACCTCGCCAGGCCCAGATGGACGGGCTGACGAAGTGGATGGATGGAATGCCAGCGTCGCGCACCTTGCCTTCCAGCCAAAGGTTGAAATCCGGCGCATCGACACCGATGAAGGCCGTCGGGCGTTCGCGGCGGATCTGCGCGAGCAGTTCACGGCGAATCCCGGACAACTCCCGGTAGCGCTTGATCGCATCCACATAGCCGTGCACCGCGAGCAGCTCGCACGGCCAGCGCGCATCGAAGCCTTCGGCCTGCATCTTCGGGCCGCCGATGCCGAAGAACTCGGCGTCGGGCAGGTGCTGGCGCAGCGCGCGGATCAGGTGGCTGGCAAGCAGGTCGCCGGATGTCTCGCCGGCAACCATCGCGATGCGGACGGTCATTGCGTCGCCGCTGCCTCAGCGTACGAGGCCGCGGCCGGATGCGGCGATGAACTCGGAGAAGAGGCCAACTTCGGGCTGGGCGGCAGCGATCTCGGCCACGCGCTGGCGGGCCTCGTCGAGCGTCAACCCGGAGCGGTACAACGCACGGTAGGCGCGCTTGATGGCAGCGATGCCCTCTGCGGAATAGCCGCGGCGCTTGAGCCCCTCGCTGTTGATGCCGTGAGGCTTGGCGGGATTGCCCGCCACGGTCACGAAAGGCGGCAGGTCCTGCAGCAGCACGGTACCGACGCCGCAGAAGCTGTGCGCGCCGACGCGGCAGAACTGATGCACGCCGGTGAAGCCGCCCAGGATGGCCCAGTCGCCCACATGCACATGGCCGGCGAGCGTGGCGTTGTTGGCAAAGATGGTGTGGTCGCCGACCTGGCAGTCGTGCGCGACATGCACGTAGGCCATGATCCAGTTGTCGCTGCCGATGCGCGTGACGTGCGCGTCCTGGCTGGTGCCGACGTTGAACGAGCAAAACTCGCGGATGGTGTTGCGGTCGCCGATCTCGAGCCGGGTGGGCTCGTCGTCGTACTTCTTGTCCTGCGGGCTGGCGCCGATCGAGCAGAACTGGAAGATCTCGTTGTCGCGGCCGATGCGGGTGTGGCCTTCGATCACGACGTGCGGCCCGATACGCGTACCCTCCCCGACCTCGACGTGCTCGCCGATGATCGAGTAGGCACCGACGCTGACGTTGGCAGCGAGCTTCGCGCCGGGATGGACGATGGCGGTCGGATGGATCATAGCGTCTTGATCGCGCACATCAGTTCGGCTTCGGCGGCCAGCTCGCCGTCGACGCTTGCGCGGGCCTTGTACTTGTAGATGTTGCGCTTGGCGTGAGTGATCTCGACGTCGAAGATCAGCTGGTCGCCAGGCACCACCGGGCGCTTGAAGCGCGCGTTATCGATGCCGGCGAAGTACACGACCGAGTTGTCGTCCGGCTTCACCCCGGTGCTCTTGAACGACAGCAGCGCAGCCGCCTGGGCCATCGCCTCGATGATCAGCACCCCCGGCATCACCGGGTGGTGCGGGAAGTGGCCCGGGAAGAAGGGTTCGTTCATGGTCACGTTCTTCAGCCCGCGCGCGCGCACGCCCGGCTCGATCTCCAGCATGCGGTCGACGAGCAGAAAGGGATAGCGGTGCGGCAGGTACTGCAGGATTTCCTTGATGTCCATGATCGTTCAGCCCGGCGTGCGGTCCTGGGGACCGTCGTTATGTTGTTCAAGTTGGCGGACACGCTTCGCGAGCGCGTCCAGATGGCGCAG
>DMCZ01000212.1:40736-52872 GCA_003446655.1 Thauera sp.
CCCGCCACACCGGCACAGCCGGCCATGATGGTGTGCTCGCCTACGCGCACGTTGTGCGCGATCTGGATCAGGTTGTCGAGCTTGACGCCGTCGCCGATCACGGTGTCGTCGAGCGCGCCGCGGTCAATCGTCGTGCCAGCGCCGATCTCGACGTCGTTGCCGATGACGACACGGCCCGTCTGGGGGATCTTCACCCATGCGCCCGACTTCTCGCGAGCGAAGCCGAAACCGTCCGCGCCGATCACTACGCCCGAGTGCAGGATGCAGTCTTCGCCGATGACGCAATCGTGATAGACGGTGACGTTGGCGTACAGACGGGTCCCGCGTCCGATCCGCGTGCCGCGGCCAACGAAACAGTTGGCGCCGATCACCACGTTTTCGCCAAGCTCGACCCCCTCTTCCACGCACGCACCCGGCCCGATTTCTACGCTGGCCGGGACGGCGGACTCGACCGCCGCAAATCGATGCACGCCCGCGCGCGGCGCTGGCTGCGGGTTGAAGAGCTGGGCGACGCGGGCGAAGTACAGATAAGGGTCCGCGGTGACGATCAGCGCCCGGTCCGAGAGCTGCTCGCGCACCTCAGGAGCGACGATCAGCGCGCTGGCTGAGCACGCCGCGACCTGAGACAGATACTTGCGATTGGCGAGGAAGGCGAGATCGCCCTCGCCAGCTTTCTCGAGGGTGGCGACACGCGCCACCGCGACGTTCCCGTCACCGTGAAGTTCGCCCCCGAGTCGATCGATCAGCTCTTGCAGTCGAAACATGCGCGCGAGCGACCGCTTACTTGGCGTCGGACAGGGCCTTGATGACCTTGTCGGTGATGTCGATGCGTGGATTCGCGTACACCGCTTCCTGGAAGATGATGTCGTAGTTTTCCCGCTCTGCGATCTCCTTGACCGAGCGGTTGGCCTTGTCGAGCACCGAGGCAAGTTCCTCGTTGCGGCGCTGGTTCAGGTCTTCGCGGAACTCGCGCTGCTTGCGCTGGAAGTCACGGTTGAGCTCGTTGAACGCACGTTCCTTGTTGCGACGATCGCCGTCACCCATGGTCGGGCCGTTGCGCTCGAGGTCTTCCTGCATCGACTTGAGGTCGCGTGCGATGCGCTGGAGCTCCTGATCGCGCTTCTCGAACTCCTTCTCGAGACGCTGCTGCGCGCGCACGGCTGGCGCCGCCTCGCGCATGACACGGTCGGAATTCACGAAGCCGATCTTGTTCTCGGCAATCGCAGCCTGCGACACGCCGAGCAGTGCGGCTGCCAGCAGGGAGAGGGTACTGACTTTCACTTATGCCTCCGGATGGAACTGGGTAGCCCGCAGATCAGAAGACGCTGCCGAGCTGAAACTGGAATCGCTGGATCTCGTCGTTGTCTTTCTTGTTCAGCGGATGGCCGAAGCTGAACTTCAGCGGGCCGATCGGCGAACTCCACGAGAACGCGAGGCCGGTACTGTAGCGCAGGTCACTGAAACGGACATCCTGCTCGACGAAGCTGTCGCTTCCAAGCGGCTGCTCGTCCTCGCCCCACACATAGCCCGCGTCGAAGAACGCCGAAACGCGGAACGAGCGGTCCTTGCCGGCGCCCGGCATCGGGAAGTAGAACTCGGCGTTACCCACGACCTTACGCGTACCACCGGTCGAGGTGATGTCGCCGTCCGTGTCACGGAACTTCGGGCCAATGGAGCCCTGATCGAAACCTCGCACCGAACCGATGCCGCCGACGTAATAGTTCTTGTAGAACGGCACGTCCTTGCCACCGAAGCCCTTGGCGTAGCCGACGTCAGCATTGAGCATCAGGGCATAGTCGCGGCCGATCGGGAACCAGTGCTGATACTGGTAGCCGAGCTTGCCATAGCGCAGATCACCGACCGGTACGGTAACCTCCCCGTACAGGCGCTGATACGTACCCGAACGCGGGTAGGTGAAACTGTCACGACCATCGCGCGACCACCCCACCGTTGCGAGCAAGCTCCGCACGGTCACATCGCCGGTACCGTCCGGGTTATTGCAACCACCAAAGTCCCTGCAGAAGTCCTTGTAGAGCTTCGGGCTGAGCGTGTAAGTGGTGATCTCGGTCTGGTCCGCAGTCAGCCCGAAGTTGATCTGATCGTCTTCCGCGATCGGCCACCCCAGCCGGATGCCGGCGCCGGTCGACACCGTCTTGTACGGCGACACCGAGTCGAGCTCGTCAGCATCATAGGTACGGTGATAGAGGTCCCAGCCCAGGCTCACGCCATCGACCGTGTAGTACGGATTCGTAAACGACAATGCCAGCGTACGGCTGGACTCACTGGTGTTCAGGCCAAGCGTCAGCGCGTTCCCGCTGCCGAACAGGTTCTGCTGCGCGATCGAGGCAGACAGCACGATGTTCTCGGCGCTGGAAAAGCCTGCGCCCAGCATCAGGTTGCCGGTGGGGCGCTCCTTCACCGTGAAGTTCACATCCACCTGGTCGGTGGTGCCGGGAACAGCGGGCGTCTCGACATTCACCTCATCGAAGAAGCCGAGGCGGTCGATGCGGGTGCGCGAGCGGTTGATCGCAGCAGCGTCGTACCAGCCGCCCTCCATCTGCCGCATCTCGCGGCGAACAACCTCGTCGCGCGTCTTGGTGTTGCCGCCGACGTTGATGCGGCGCACATAGACGCGACGGCCGGGATCGACGAAGACGGTGAAGGCGACCTCGCGCTTGTCCTTGTCCACCTCCGGCGCCGCGTTCACGTTCGCGAAGGCATAACCCTCGTTGCCCAGGCGATCGGTGATCGCCTTGGTGGTTTCGGTGAGTTTCTCGCGCGAGAAGATCTCGCCCGGGCGGATCTGGGTCAGCGCGGTGTATTCCGATTCCGGCAGCACCAGATCGCCGGTGAAGCGCACGCCGGTCACCGTATACTGCTCGCCCTCGGTGATGTTCACCGTGATGTAGATGTCTTTCTTGTCGGGCGTGATCGAGACCTGAGTCGAGTCGATGTTGAAGTCGAGGTAACCCTGGTTCAGGTAGAAGGAACGCAGGGTCTCCAGGTCGGCCGACAGCTTCTGGCGCGAGTACTGGTCGTTCTTGGTGTACCACGTGAGCCAGCCTGGCGTGGTGAGCTGCATCTGCTCAATGAGGTCATCAGCTTCGAACGCCTTGGCGCCGACGATGTTGATCTGGCGAATCTTGGCGACGTCACCCTCCTCCACCGCGAAGTTGATGCCGACGCGGTTACGCTCGAGCGGCGTGACGGTGGTGGTCACCGTTGCGGCATACTTGCCGCGCGACAGGTACTGGCGCTTGAGTTCCTGTTCTGCGCGCTCGAGCAGCGCACGGTCGAAGATCCGCGATTCGGCAAGGCCGACCTCGCGCAGACCCGCCTTGAGCGCGTCCTTGTCGAATTCCTTGACGCCGACGAAATTGATGTCGGCGATTGCGGGACGCTCGTCGAGCACGACGACGATCACGTCGCCTTCGGTCTCGATACGCACGTCGCTGAAGAAGCCGGTGGCGAACAGCGCCCGAATTGCGTCGGCTGCCTGCGCCTCGCTGAAGGTCTCACCCACCCGCACCGGCAGGTAGTTGAAGACGGTGCCCGCCTCGGTGCGCTGGATGCCTTCGACCCGGATGTCCTTGACGACGAAGGGATCGAACGCGAACGCCGGCGCAGCGGCAAAGAGGGCCATGATGAGCCCGGGCAGGAGCTTGCGATTCATGCGGGAATTCAGCCGGAAATGAGACGGTTGATGTCGTTGTAGAAGGCGAATGCCATCAGCATCACCAGGAGGACGAGACCGATCTGCTGACCGATCTCCATGACGCGCTCCGGAATCGGACCGCCCTTGATGATTTCGACCGTATAGTACAACAAGTGTCCACCATCCAGAACCGGGATGGGGAGCAGGTTAAGGACCCCCAGGCTGATGCTGATCAGGGCCACGAACTTGAGGTAATGGCTCAGCCCGAGCTGCGCCGTCTGCCCGGCATAATCCGCAATCGTGACCGGTCCGGAAAGGTTCTTCCAGGAAACTTCGCCCGTGAACATGCGGCCGATCATCTTCAGACTAAGCACGCTGGTGTCCCAGGTCTGACCCACCGCTCTCGCCAGCCCCTCGGCCACGCCGTAGCGAACTTCGCCGAACATGGACACGCCGCCCGGCGCGGGTTCCGCGACGCCGACACCGATGCGTCCTATGCGCTCACCGTTCTCGCTCGCCTCGTCGGGCGTGACCTGCAGCGTCAGGATCGTTTCGCCGCGCCGAATCTCGAAGGGCAGGCTGCGCCCTGGAGCCCCACGTACGGACGCAACGAGGTCGCCCCAGGCGTCGATCTCCCGCCCGTCGATGGCCAGCACCTCGTCCCCGGACTGCATCCCCGCGCGCGCCGCGGCGCCGTCGTCGGAAATCTTGCCGACAATCGCGGGGATGTGCGGCCGCCATGGTCTGAGACCAATCCGCGCGATGAGGTCGGTGTTGCCCTCGTCGATCGCAACGCCCCGCAGATCAAGTCGCCGGAAGGCCTCGACGCCCTCCAGCGTACGGACCTTCAAAACCAGCTCACGGCTGTCCAGCACGTGCTGGAGCAGCATCCAGCGCAGGTCCTGCCAGCTCCGCACCGGCTCGTCGTCGATCGACACCACCAGATCACCGTCCCGGATGCCCGCAGCCTGAGCGATGGCCGGCGTGTCCGACAGCGCGACGCGCGGCCGCAACTCGTCGGTACCGGCAACGAACAGACCCCAGTAGAGCACGATCGCGAGCAGAAAATTGGCGATCGGCCCGGCGGCCACGATCGCGAATCGGCGATAGACGTTCTGCCGGTTGAAGCTGCGATGCAGCTCTTCCGCAGCCACCGGGCCTTCGCGCTCATCCAGCATCTTGACGTAGCCGCCCAGCGGGAAGGCTGCCAGGGCCCACTCGGTGCCATCACGGCCAGCGCGCTTTACGACCAGCGGCTTGCCGAAGCCGATCGAAAAACGCAACACCTTTACGCCGCACCAGCGCGCGACCAGATAGTGGCCCAGCTCGTGCACCAGGATCAGCAGCCCGAGCGCCAGCGCAAAGGGAACGAGGTAATCCAGCAGATTCATCGGCGGACCGTCCGTTGTGAGATCTCCGCCCGCGCCCAGTCGCGCGCGCGCGCGTCAGCGGCAATCACCGCATCCAGCGAATCGACCGCCAGGCTGCCGCTGCGTTCCAGGCAGGCGGCGATGACCGCAGGAATGTCGAGAAAGCCGATGCGGCGCTCGAGGAAGGCAGCCACCGCCTCTTCGTTCGCGGCATTGAGGACCGCAGGTGCGGCACCGCCGGCACGCAGGGCCTCGAAGGCCAGGCGCAGGCAGGGAAAACGCGCGAAGTCGGGGCGCTCGAAGTCGAGCCGCGCGATCTCGAACAGATCCAGCGGCCGTACGCCTGCATCGATCCGCGCAGGCCATGCCATCGCGTGCGCAATAGGGGTGCGCATGTCGGGGTTGCCCAGCTGCGCAATGACCGAACCGTCCGCGTAATCGACCATCGAGTGGATCACGCTCTGCGGATGAACCACCACTTCGATGATGTCGGCAGATGCACCGAACAGCCAGTGCGCCTCGATGACTTCCAGCCCCTTGTTCATCATGGTGGCCGAGTCCACCGAAATCTTTCGCCCCATCACCCAGTTCGGATGGGCACAAGCCTGCTCAGGGGTCACTTCCGCGAGCGACTCCAGCGGCGCAGTACGGAAAGGCCCGCCCGAGGCCGTGAGCAGTACGCGCCGCACACCGGCCGCCGCAGGGCTGCGCGCGTAATTCGGTGGCAGGGCCTGGAAGATCGCGTTGTGCTCGCTGTCGATCGGCAGCAGCGTCGCCCCGCCCGCCTTCACCGCATCCATGAAGAGCTGGCCGGACAGGACCAGGGCCTCCTTGTTGGCGAGCAGCACCTTCTTGCCGGCGCGGGCCGCGGCAAGCGTCGGCCGCAGGCCCGCCGCCCCGACGATCGCCGCCATGACCATCTCCACCTGCTCGGCCGCTGCAACCTCCTCAAGCGCGGCCTCGCCGCACAGAACTTCGGTCCGGCTGCCGGCCGTGCGCAGGGCCCGGGCCAGTTCCTCCGCGGCAGCAGCATCCCCCAGCACCGCGTAGCGGGGAGCAAACTGCAGGCACTGAGCGAGCAGGATTTCATGCTGGCGGAAGGCGCTGAGCGCAAAGACCTCGAATCGGTCGGGGTGGCGTGCGACGACATCGAGCGTGCTGCGCCCGATCGAGCCGGTGGCGCCCAGGACAGTCAGGCGCCGGAGGGCGGATTCAGCCATTTTTGTATTCCAGATCCAGAGCCGTGTCGGCCTCGGCAAGACTCAAGCAGCGAGCCAGACCGATACGAGGGCCACGAGCGGAAGCGTCGACGTGAGGCTGTCGATGCGGTCGAGAATGCCGCCGTGGCCGGGCAGGATACTGCCGCTGTCCTTGAGTCCTGCCTGGCGCTTGAGGAGCGACTCGAAGAGGTCGCCGATGACGCTGATCGCCGTCCAGGCGAGCAAGGCGACTGCGATCGCAAGCGCCCCACCAGGTTGCCGCGCGCCGAGAGCGACGAGCACCCCGAAACCGAACAACAGTACCGCGACCGCGGCCCCGCCCGCGCCTTCCCAGGTCTTTCCCGGACTGATGCTCGGCGCGAGCTTGTGACGGCCGAGCGCGCGTCCGGAAAAATACGCAGCGATATCTGCGACCCATACGACCGCCATCGTGCCCAGCAGCACCCATGGGCCGATCGTGCGCAGATGCATCATCGCAAGCGCAGTCGGGATCAGCACCACAAAACCCACCAGGGACGCAAGCGTCGGGCTGGATAGCGACCACTTGCGCGCAAGCCAGACCGGCACGACGAAAACCCAGAACACCGCGCTTACGAGGTAGAGCGGAATCAGCAGGAAGGCTCCGGCAAGGCTGCCATCGCCCAGGCCAGACAGAAAACCCACCATCAGACAGGTCACGCCGAACACGATCGCCGTCATCATGCGAAGCGGCCGCTCGAAGCGCGCAAGCCCACCCCACTCCCAGGCCGCCCCGCCACACAGCGCGGCGCACAGCACCATCCACGCCGCCGCCGGCAGCAGGAAGACGGCGCCCAGCAGGCCCGCGAGCAACACGATCGCAGTAAGTACGCGGTCCTTAAGCATCGAGCGACCGCCCCGCGGCTGCAGCCGTCGTGAGTTGTTCGCTCGTGCGTCCGAAGCGGCGCTCCCGCCCCTGATAGGACGCGATCGCGTCCGCCAGCGCCGCGGCGTCGAAATCGGGCCACAGCACATCAGTGAAGAACAGTTCGGTGTAGGCGAGCTGCCAGAGCAGGAAGTTGCTGATGCGCTTCTCGCCACCCGTCCGAATGAAGAGATCCGGCTCGGGCGCGAAGTGCATTGACAGCTCGCTCGCCAGCTCGTCCTCGGTGAAACCATCGTGGCGGTCCGGGTGGCGGGCCATCAGCCGCGACATCGCGTTCATGATGTCCCAGCGTCCGCCGTAGTTGGCGGCCACCGTCAGGTTGAAGCGCTGATTCCCGGCGGTCAGAGCCTCGGCTTCGCGGATCACATTGACCAGCGGCGCCTCGAACCGGGACAGATCGCCGATCACACGAAAGCGGATGCCGTTCTCGTGGAGGCGCGCCACTTCCTTCTGCAGCGATTTCAGGAACAGCTGCATCAGGAACGAAACCTCGTCCTGCGGACGACGCCAGTTCTCCGAGCTGAACGCGAACACGGTGAGGTACTCGACGCCGTGCTCGATGCAGCCGCGAATGACCGAGCGCAGGGCCTCGACGCCGCGTGAATGCCCGGCAACGCGCGGCATGAGTCGCTTGCGCGCCCACCGTCCGTTGCCGTCCATGATGATGGCGACATGCCGGGGCACTGCCGACACCTCGGGGATCTCCCGGGTGGAGCTTCTGAAACGACCACCGGTCATGATCTGCCTCCTGTCGAACCCATGCGGGACCAGCCGATCCAGGCAGGATCAGATCTGCATCAGTTCCTGCTCTTTCTGGGCGAGCAGCTTGTCGATCTCGGCGACGTACTTGTCGGTGAGCTTCTGGATCTCGTCCTCGCCGCGACGCTCGTCGTCTTCCGAGATCGCCTTGTCCTTCACCGCATCCTTGAGCTGCTGATTGGCGTCGCGGCGCAGGTTGCGGATCGCGACCTTGGCGGTCTCGCCTTCATGGCGGACGACCTTGGTCAGGTCGCGGCGGCGCTCTTCGGTCAGTGCGGGCATCGGCACGCGCAGCAGCTCACCCATGTTCGATGGGTTGAGGCCAAGGTCGCTGTCGCGGATCGCCTTCTCGACCTTGGGGAGCATCGGCTTTTCCCAGGTCTGCACGCCGATCGTGCGCGCGTCGATCAGGGTGATGTTGGCAACCTGATTGACCGGCACCATCGAGCCGTAGTACTCGACCATGACGTGATCGAGAAGCCCGGTGTGGGCGCGGCCGGTACGCACCTTGGCCAGGTCGGTCTTGAGCGCCTCGACCGACTTCTGCATTTTCTGCTCGGTGTTCTTCTTGAGTTCAGGGATCATGCGCGCATTCTCCAGGGTTCAGGAATGGACCAGCGTGCCTTCGTCTTCACCCATCACCACGCGCTTGAGCGCGCCCGGCTTGAAGATCGAGAACACGTTGATCGGCAGTTTCTGGTCGCGACAGAGCGCGAACGCGGTGGAGTCCAGCACCGCCAGGTTGCGACCGATGGCCTCGTCGAAGCTGATGCGGTGATAACGCTGGGCCTGCGGATCCTTCTTGGGGTCGGCGGTGTAGACACCATCTACCTTGGTGGCCTTGAGCACGATCTGGGCACCGATCTCGGCGCCACGCAGCGCCGCGGCGGTATCGGTGGTGAAGAAGGGATTGCCGGTGCCGGCAGCGAAGATGACCACCCGCCCTTCTTCCAGATGTCGGATAGCGCGGCCACGGATGTAGGGCTCGACCACCTGGTCGATGCGCAGCGCCGACTGCACGCGCGCAGGCACGTCCATGCGGCGCATTGCGTCGGCCAGGGCCATCGCGTTCATAACCGTGGCCAGCATGCCCATGTAATCGGCGGTGGCGCGGTCCATGCCCGAGGCCGCGCCCTTCATGCCACGGAAGATGTTGCCGCCGCCGATCACCACGCCGACCTGGACGCCGAGACGCGTGATCTCGGCGATTTCGGACACGATGCGGGTGACCACGTCCTCGTTGATGCCGTAGGCGTCGTCGCCCATCAGGGCTTCACCGGAGAGCTTCAACAGGATGCGCTTATAGGCGGCGGACATGTCCATCTCCTTACTGCTTGGCAGCAGCGGCGGCAGCGGCCTGTTCGGCGACTTCGGCAGCGAAGTCGGTGACCTTCTTCTCGATGCCTTCGCCGACGATGTACAGCGTGAAGCCGGCCACCGAAGCACCCTTGGCCTTGAGCAGCTGCTCGATGGTCTGCTTGCCATCCTCGGCCTTGACGAAGACCTGGGCCAGCAGGGTAACGTCCTTCAGAAACTTCTGCACGGTGCCGTCGGCGATCTTCTCGAGCATCGCTTCAGGCTTGTTGTCGGCGCGTGCCTTCTCGATGGCGATGCGGCGTTCGGCGTCGATCAGGTCCTGCGACACGCCCGAGGCGTCCAGCGCCTTCGGCTTGGAGGCGGCGATGTGCATCGCGATGTCCTTGCCGAGCTGCTCGTCGCCGCCGACCAGATCCAGCAGCACGCCGATCTTGGCGCCGCCGTGGATGTAGGAGAACAGGCTGCCCTTGGCTTCGACGCGCGCGAAGCGGCGGATCGACATGTTCTCGCCGATCTTGCCGACCAGCGCGGTACGGGTCGACTCGACAGTGCCCTCACCCATCGGCAGCGCCGACAGCGCGGCGACATCGGCCGGGTTCTTGGCGGCGACAAGCTCGGCACAACCCTGCACCAGCGCGAGGAAGTCATCGTTCTTGGCGACGAAGTCGGTCTCGCAGTTCACCTCGATGATCGAGCCGAGCTTGCCATCGGCCGAAATGCTGATCCCGACCACACCCTCGGCAGCCACGCGCGCGGCAGCCTTGGAGGCCTTGTTGCCGAGCTTGACGCGCAGGATCTCTTCGGCCTTGCCCATGTCGCCGGCCGCCTCGGTCAGCGCCTTCTTGCATTCCATCATCGGCGCGTCGGTCTTCTCGCGCAGTTCCTTGACCATGCTTGCGGTGATTTCCGCCATGCTAGCTCCTGAGTATCTTGGGTTGAACGTCTTGCGTAAGGACGCAGTGGCGCATGAATGGCGACCGCACTGCGTCCTGAAACCTGCTGCCCCCTGGGCGACTGTCGGCAGCGCTGCCGATCGCCCCGGATTGCAAACGGGGCCTCGCGGCCCCGTGTGTCATCGATCAGGCCTGTTCCTGCGTGCCTTCTTCGACTTCGACGAATTCGTCGCCGCCCGCATCGACGATCTCCTGCAGCACCTGGCTGCGACCCTGCAGCACGGCGTCGGCCACGCCACGAGCGTAGAGACGGATGGCGCGCGAGGAATCGTCGTTCCCCGGGATCACGTAATCCACGCCTTCCGGCGAGTGGTTGGTGTCGACCACGGCCACGACCGGGATGCCGAGCTTCTGGGCTTCGGTAATGGCGATCTTGTGGTAACCCACGTCGATGACGAACAGCGCGTCGGGCAGGCCGCCCATGTCCTTGATGCCGCCGATGGACTTCTGCAGTTTCTCGAGCTCACGACGCACGGTCAGCGCTTCGCGCTTGGACAGGCGCTCGATCGAGCCGTCTTCCATCATCGCCTCGACTTCCTTGAGGCGCTTGATCGACTGCTTGACGGTCTTGAAGTTGGTCAGCATGCCGCCGAGCCAGCGCTCGTCAACATAGGGCATACCGGCGCGCTGCGCCTCTTCGGCAATGATCTCGCGGGCCTGGCGCTTGGTGCTGACGAACATGATGTTGCCGCGGTTGGCGGCGAGCTTGCGCACGAAGTCCATGGCTTCGTTGTACTTCACCATCGTCTTCTCGAGGTTGACGATGTGGATCTTGTTGCGCTGACCGAAGATGTAGGGGGCCATGCGCGGGTTCCAGAAGCGGGTCTGGTGACCGAAGTGGACGCCGGCTTCCAGCATCTGACGCATCGTGACGGACATGTGTAACTCCAAACATTGATAAAGGGTTCAAACCTCCGCCCCGCGGATGCCAAGCGGTTCGGCGCAATGCGCCGGACCGCTCCGCGAATACGCCACCCGAAACACCTCGAATGCGCACCGATACCGGCGCCGTCACTCGCGTGATCCGGACGGACCCTTTGCCACGGGACGTGCGGATTTTGCCTGCTTGAACAGACAAGCCGACGATATTAGCACGCGCACATGACGCGACTCAAGATTTCGCCACGGGCGTGTTTGCCCGCCAGGGGGTGCATGCGATAGCCTTCACGCTTTTCAGCCCCAAGACGAAGAAGACAGAGAATGAGCATCGCCATCAAGACTCCGGAAGAGATCGAGCATATGCGCGTGGCCTGCAGGCTGGCTGCCGAGGTGCTCGATTACATCGAGCCCCACGTCAGGCCAGGCGTGACCACGGGTGAGCTCGACCGGCTTTGCCACGACTACATGGTCAATGTGCAGAACACCATCCCGGCGCCGCTGAACTACGCACCGCCGGGCTACAGCCCCTACCCCAAGTCGATCTGCACCTCGATCAACCACCAGGTCTGCCATGGTGTGCCAGGCGAGAAGGCGCTCAAGAAGGGCGACATCGTCAACATCGACATCACGGTGATCAAGGACGGCTTCCACGGCGACACCAGCCGGATGTTCATGGTCGGCGGCGAGGCCGCGGCGAGCATCATCGCCCGGCGTCTGACCCAGATCACCTACGAGTGCATGTGGCTGGGTATCGCCGCGGTCAGGCCGGGCGGCCGACTGGGCGACATCGGCGCGGTCATCCAGAAACATGCCGAGGGCAACGGCTTCTCCGTGGTACGCGAATTCTGCGGTCACGGCATCGGGCGCAAGTTCCACGAGGAGCCGCAGGTGCTGCATTACGGCAAGGCGGGTACCGGCCCGGAGCTCAAACCCGGAATGATCTTCACCATCGAGCCGATGATAAACGCCGGCAAAGCTGCGATCTCCGAGCTGCCGGACGGCTGGACGATCGTCACCAAGGACCGCAGCCTGTCAGCCCAATGGGAGCACACGGTCGTCGTCACCGAGACCGGGGTCGA
>DMCZ01000212.1:53168-54035 GCA_003446655.1 Thauera sp.
CCCCCCGGAACCATCGCCATGAACGACGCGCTCACTACGTCCCTGCAACCGCTGCTGGCCGAAGCGCGCAAGCGCATGACGCAGGACATGGCGCAACTGCGCGTGGAGTACGAGGCCCGGCCGCACACCGCGACCGTCCTCAAGGGGCGCGCTGCGCTGGTTGACCGGGAGATCACCCAACTATGGATGACCTGCCGGATGCCGGCCGAAGCGGCCGTGGTGGCGGTCGGCGGCTATGGCCGCGGCGAGCTGTTTCCGGCATCTGATGTCGACCTGCTGATCCTCCTGCCCGATCCGCCGGACGAAGCCATGCAGGCGCGCCTAGCAAGCCTCGTCGGCGGCCTGTGGGACATCGGGCTGGAGGTCGGGCACTCGGTGCGTACGGTGGACGAGTGCCTGATTGCGGCAGCCGACGACATCACGGTCCAGACCAGCTTGCTCGAAGCTCGGCTGCTGACCGGCAGCGCCATCCTCTTTGCCGAGCTGGCGAGCCGTTACCGCGAGGCGCTGGACGTGCGCACGTTCTTCAAGGCCAAGCTGCTCGAGCAGGAACAGCGCTACGCGCGCTTCAACGACACGCCCTATGCGCTCGAACCCAACTGCAAGGAGAGCCCGGGCGGGCTGCGCGACCTGCAGATGCTGGGCTGGATCGCCCGCGCAGCGGGGCTCGGCCGTAGCTGGCGCGACCTCGCCCGCCGGCGGCTGATCACCGGCAGCGAGGCGGGCGAGCTGCGCAACGTCGAGCGCTTCCTGCAGCACCTGCGCATCCGTCTGCACTACCTCACCGGCCGCGCCGAGGACCGCCTGCTCTTCGACCACCAGGAGAAGATCGCCCGCGTGCTCGACATCTGTCTCTTATACACATCT
>DMCZ01000189.1:0-7756 GCA_003446655.1 Thauera sp.
AGATGTGTATAAGAGACAGCCGGTTGCGCGCCGCCGGGCGGCTCGGGGACAGGGAATCGGGCGGACCGTCTCGCGCTGCGGGCCGCCCCGGCGGACGGCGGGCTTGGTAACATCGCCGCCCATGTCTGCCTGCCTTGATTCCCGCACCCCCCGGGTGGTTCCCCGCCGAGGAACGCCCCATGCCTGACCAGCTCGCCCTCGGCCTGCGCGACGTCGCCGCGCTCGGCCAGATCTTCACCCCCGAACCGGTGGTGCGCGCGATGCTCGCGCTGCGCCGCAACGCCGGCCGCGTGCTCGAGCCCTCCTGCGGCGACGGCGCCTTCCTGCGCCACCTGCCCGGCGCGGTGGGGCTGGAGCTCGACCCCGACCACTGCCCGCCCGGCGCGCAGGCGATGGACTTCTTCGCCTTCCCCGAGCGCGAGCAGTTCGACACCATCATCGGCAATCCGCCCTACGTGCGCTGCCAGGACATCCCGCCCGCGACCCAGGCCCTGATCGCGCGCGGCCATTACGGTGCCTGCCTCGACAAGCGCGCCAACCTCTACCTGTTCTTCATCGACAAGTGCCTGCGCCACCTGAAACCGGGCGGCGAGCTGATCTTCATCACCCCGCGCGACTTCCTGAAGGCGACCTCGGCGGTGAAGTTGAACCGCCTGCTGTTCGAGGCCGGCAGCATCACCGACGCGATCGAGCTCGGCGACGCGCGCGTGTTCCCCGACGCGGTGCCGAATTGCCTGATCTGGCGCTTCGAGAAGGGCTGCGGCGACCGCAGCCTGCGCTACTGCGAGATCGGCGCCGGTGACGACCTCGCCGCCGCGCTCGCCGCGCCGGCCTGGGAGACGCGCCACTTCATCGAGTGCGCCGGCCACCTGATGTTCGCGCGCGGCGACTATCCGCTGCGCCTGGCCGACGTGGCCTTCGTCAAGGTGGGCGCGGTGTCCGGGGCGGACGAGCTGTACACCGACCTGCTGCAGGGCAACCGCGACTTCGTGTGCTCGCACACCGTCAGCAGCGGGCAGACGCGGCGGATGATCTTCTCGGAGCCGGGCGAGCGTCCGCCGCACGCGCTGCTGCCGCACAAGGCGCGGCTGCTGCAGCGCAAGGTCACCAGGTTCGACGAGTCGAACTGGTGGATGTGGGGCCGCCTGCACCACCGCAGCACCCAGCCGCGGGTGTACGTGAATGGCAAGACGCGGGTGGCGAAGCCCTTCTTCGTCCATCCCTGCAATGACTACGACGGCGCGGTGATGGCGGTCTTCCCGCGTCGTGCGGACGTCGACATCGAGGCCTTCCGCGACGCGCTCAACGCCGTCGACTGGGCCGATCTCGGCTTCGTCTGCGACGGCCGCTTCCTGTTCACCCAGCGCAGCCTGGAAAACGCGCCGCTGCCGGCGGCTTTCGAGCGCTTCCTGCCGGGCGATTGAGGCCGGCGCATTCCACCGCCGCCGCCATGGGCCGCCCGCTCGGCGCGGCGCGTGAGCGGGTATTCAAGGCGCAGGCTTACATCGCTGCGCGCTTCAGATTACGTTAAGAAAGCATTAAGTATCTGTAATCAAAGAATATTTTTATGCCTGCGTAAGCAGAACGTAAGTCTCTCCCCCTAAGGTTCGTCCTAACCGGACGGGCGTCCGGCCCTTTCACCGATGCAGGAGGGAGACATGGAAAACGACATGGCGGCCAAAATCGCTGCCAACCCCAAGTACCAGCAGCTGGTACGCACACGCTCCAGCTTCGGCTGGATCCTCACGGCGATCATGATGGTCGTCTACTACGGCTACATCGCCATCATCGCCTTCGACAAGGAGCTGTTCTCGCAGCGCCTCGGCGAGGGGGTCATGACGGTCGGCATTCCGGTCGGCCTCGGGGTGATCTTCTTCACCGTCCTGATCACCGGCTTCTACGTGCGGCGCGCCAACTCCGAGTTCGACCGCCTGACCCGCGAGATCGTGCAGGAGACCGGAAAATGAACGGCACCCACCTGAAGCTCGCGGGCGGCCTCGCGCTCGCCCTGCTGTCCTCGCTGGCGCTGGCCGCAGGCGGCGACCTCGGCCAGGCCGAGAAGCAGGCCACCAACTGGACGGCCATCATGATGTTCGGCGTGTTCGTCCTCGGCACCCTGTACATCACCAAGTGGGCGGCCTCCAAGACCAAGTCGGCTGCCGACTTCTACACCGCCGGTGGCGGCATCACCGGCTTCCAGAACGGCCTCGCGATCGCCGGCGACTACATGTCGGCGGCCTCCTTCCTTGGTATCTCGGCGGCGGTGATGGCCAACGGCTATGACGGCCTGATCTACTCGATCGGCTTCCTCGTCGGCTGGCCGGTGATCACCTTCCTGATGGCGGAGCGCCTGCGCAACCTCGGCAAGTTCACCTTCGCCGACGTCGCCGCCTACCGCTTCCAGCAGACCCCGATCCGCGCCTTCGCGGCCTCGGGCACCCTGGTCGTGGTGGCCTTCTACCTGATCGCGCAGATGGTCGGCGCAGGCCAGCTCATCAAGCTGCTGTTCGGCCTCGAGTACTGGATGGCGGTGGTCATCGTCGGCGCGCTGATGATGATCTACGTGCTGTTCGGCGGCATGACCGCGACCACCTGGGTGCAGATCATCAAGGCCTGCCTGCTGCTCGCCGGCGCATCCTTCATGGCCTTCATGGTGCTGCTGAACTACGGCTTCTCGCCCGAGGCGATGTTCGCCGACGCGGTGCGCGTGAAGACCGAAGTGGCCACCGCGGCCGGCAAGAGCGCGGCGGAAGCCTCCACCATCGGCCAGGCGATCATGGGCCCGGGCTCCTTCATCAAGGATCCGATCTCGGCGATCTCCTTCGGCATGGCGCTGATGTTCGGCACCGCCGGCCTGCCGCACGTGCTGATGCGCTTCTTCACCGTGCCGGACGCCAAGGAAGCCCGCAAGTCGGTGTTCTGGGCCACCACCTGGATCGGCTACTTCTACATCCTGACCTTCATCATCGGCTTCGGCGCGATCGTGCTGGTGTCGACCAACCCCGGCTTCCTCGATGCCAAGGGCGGCCTGATCGGCGGCAGCAACATGGCGGCGATCCACCTCGCCAACGCGGTCGGCGGCAACGTGTTCCTCGGCTTCATCTCGGCGGTGGCGTTCGCGACCATCCTCGCGGTGGTGGCCGGCCTGACCTTGTCGGGTGCCTCGGCGGTGTCGCACGACCTCTACGCCACGGTGTTCAAGAAGGGCAACGCCGATTCGGCCTCCGAGCTCAAGGTGTCGCGCATCACCACCCTGGTGCTGGGCTTCGTCGCCGTGGTGCTGGGCATCGCCTTCGAGAAGCAGAACATCGCCTTCATGGTGTCGCTGGCCTTCGCGATCGCCGCCTCGGCCAACTTCCCGGTGCTGTTCATGTCGGTGCTGTGGAAGGACTGCACCACCCGCGGCGCCACGATCGGCGGCTTCATCGGTCTGATCACCGCGGTGGTGCTGACCATCGTGTCGCCCTCGGTGTGGGAAGCCACGCTCGGCAACCCGAAGGGTTCGGCGCTGTTCCCCTACGCGTCGCCGGCGCTGTTCTCGATGGCCGCGGGCTTCATCGGCATCTGGCTGTTCTCGATCCTCGACAGCAGCCCGCGTGCCAAGGCCGACCGTGCCGGCTACCTGGCGCAGAAGGTGCGTTCGGAGACGGGCATCGGCGCCGCGGCGGCTTCGGCGCACTAAGCAGCAGGCCGCGCCGGCCGCGCCCGCAGGGGGTGGCCGGGCGGCGCAAACGACCGCGGGGCGGTGGGCGCAGGCTCACCGCCCCGCGGTTTCTTGCCTGCGCGGCGTCGCGCGGTTCAGGCGACGAGCCCGGCGGGCAGCCTTACCCGTACGCAGGTGCCCCGCCCATCGGGGCCGTCGTCGATGTCGATGCGGCCGCCGTGGCTGCGCACGATCTCGCGCGCGATCGACAGGCCCAGCCCGCTGCCGGCGGAGGATGCCGTCCGCGAGTGGCGGTAGAAGCGCTCGAAGACCTGTTCGCGCACGGCGGGTGGAATGCCCTGCCCGTCGTCGCAGACCTCGATCAGCACGTCTTCGCCCGCGCGCACGCAGCGCAGGCTGACGGTGCCATGCTCACGTCCGTACTTGAGCGCGTTGTCCATCAGATTGGCGATCAACTCCTGCAGGAGCGTCGGGTCGCCCTGGATCCGCAACGGCGCGCGGTCGATGCCGAGGTCGATGCCGCGTACGTCGGCGCGATCCACCCAGTCCTCCACCATGGCGTCGATCAGCGCGGCGAGGTCGACCTCGCTGGCGTCGGCGATCAGGCGGCCGCCCGCCTCGGCGCGTGCGAGCGCAAGCAGCTGGTTGGCAAGCCGGGTGACGCGCGCCACCGATTGGCGCAGCCGCGCGCGCGCTGACGCGTCGGCGGGTCGCGCCTCGAGCAGCTCGAGCTGCAACTGCAGGCCGGCGAGCGGGGTGCGCAGCTGGTGGGCAGCGTCCTGAAGGAATTCCCGTTGCTGCGCGTTGGCGGCGCGCAGGCGCTCGAGCAGCCCGTTGAGCGCATGCACCACCTCGCGCACCTCGCGCGGCACACCGGCGAGATCGATCGGCGACAGGTCGGCGCCCGAGCGCGTGCGCAGCGAGTCCTCCAGCCGCTCGAGCGGTGCAAGCCCGCTCGGGATGCCGAAGCGGGCGGCGACGCCCGCGGCAATCAGCAGCAGCGCGCCGGCCCAGGCAAAGCCGAGCACCAGACGATCGATCGCCTCGTTGCGCTTGCCCAGGGTCTCGGCGACCGTGATGTAGAAGCCGCCCGCGTCGTTGCTGCGAAACAGCCTGACCGCGCGGATCGGCTTGCCCGCGTGGATGAGGTCGCCAAACAGTGGGCGGGGGGAGGGCGCGGCCGCGTCACGGCCGACCGGCGCATACGGGATCGGGATCGATGCCAGGCTGTCGCCGTCCTCGAGGATGGGCAGTTCGGCATCGCCGCCGAGCAGGCGTCCATCCTTGTCACGTACTCGAAAATAGATGCGGTCGACGGTGTCGGTGCGCAGCACGGCCTCAACTTCGGGCGAGATCGTCAACGTCAGGCCGTCGGGTGCGGCATGAACATGGGTGGCGATGGCCTGCGCGAGATTGAGCAGATTGCCGTCGTAGGCATTGCGCACCACCCAGTTCGCGCTGCTGTAGGCGACCGCGCCCGCGGTGATGATCAGCACCACGGTAGGCGCAGCCAGCGCACTGAGCAGCTTGCGGCGAAGGCTAATCTGCACCGCTGGGATGCTCCTTCGCACGCTCGAGGCGGTAGCCGAAGCCGCGCACGGTGCGGATGAGCACCCCGGCCGCCTCCAGGCGCGGGCGCAGGCGCGAGATGTAGACCTCGAGCGCGTTGCCGCTGCCTTCGCCTTGCAGGCGCTCGCGGGCGACGGTGCGACCGTCCGCGCGCACCAGCGCCTCGAGGACCTCCCACTCGCGGCCGCTGAGGGCGAGCGGGGCGCCGCCGAGTTCAGCGAGGCGGCCGTCGAGGTCGAGCACCAGCGGGCCGAAGCTGAGCGCTGGCTCGGACATGCTGCCACCGCGGCGCAAGACCGCACGCATGCGGGCGCTGAGTTCGGCCAGCTCGAAGGGCTTGACCAGATAGTCGTCGGCGCCGAGGTCAAGGCCGTAGATGCGGTCGTCGAGTGCGTCGCGCGCGGTGATCAGGATGACCGGCATGCGCTGGCCGCGCTTGCGAATGCGGCGCACCACCTCGTAGCCGCCCAGCCCCGGCAGGCCGAGGTCGAGCAGCACGAAATCGAACCCGTCCTCCTGCAGCAGGCGGTCGGCGCGCATGCCGTCGTTCTCCACCGTGACCTCGTCGTCCTGTCCGCGCAGGAACTCGGCGATGCCTTCGGCGAGCGTGGGGTCGTCCTCAACCAGCAGAAGCTTCATGTCGTCCTCTCGATTTCCGGCACGGTGCGCCTGGTCGGGCGTGCACCCGCGGCGGCGCCGGCTCCGGCGACGCAATGCTAGCGCGGGCGTGCCCGCCTTCACAGAGGCAGGCACGCCCTCAGCAGAGCGCGCGGCCGCGCGCGCGGGGTATCGGCGTATCATGGGTCGCTCGTCGTTTCGTCGCCCGGCCCGCCGCCATGCCCGAGAGCCTGCCCCTCGATGCCGACCAGCTCGAAGCCTTCCTGATCGCGACCGGAATCGGCCTGCTGATCGGCCTCGAGCGCGAGCGCGTCACGTCGGCGCGCGCCGGCCTGCGCACCTTCGCCCTGGTCGGCATGTTGGGCGCGCTGGTGGCGATGCTCGGCGAGCAGCTCGGCAGCTTCGCGCCCTTCGTGGCCGGCCTGGTCATCGTTGCGCTCACCATCATCGCCGCCTACCTGCGCCATCCCGACGCAGCCGACCCGGGCACCACATCGGTGGCCGCGCTCGTCGTGTGCTATTGCCTGGGTGCGGCGACCTGGCTCGGTCACGCGCAGCTCGCGGTGATGCTCGCCGTCGGCACGACCGTACTGCTCTACTTCAAGGCCCAGCTGCGCGGGATGGCGACCCGGCTGGATGCGCGCGACTGGATCTCGATCCTGCAGTTCGGGGTGTTGTCGCTGGTGATCCTGCCCATCCTGCCGAATGAGGAGATGGGCCCCTACGGCGCGCTGAACCCGCACCAGATCTGGTGGATGGTGGTGCTGATCGCCGGTGTGAGCCTGGCTGGCTACGCGGCGCTGCAGCTCGTGGGGGTGCGCTACGGTGCGGCCTTCGTCGGCGTGTTCGGCGGTCTCGCCTCGAGCACGGCGACCACGATGCTCTACGCCCGGCAGGCACGGGAGTTCCCGGCCATGACGGCGATGGCCGCCCTCGTCATCGTGATGGCCAATCTCGTCATGGTGCTGCGGGTGGCGGTCATCGCCACGCTGGTCGCACCGGGGGTGGCGGGAACCCTGGCGCTGATCATCGCCCCGGCGGTGGTGTTGGGGGCGGCTTCTGCGCTCTGGTACTGGCGGCGGCTGCTCGAGCGCGGCGAAGCGGTGCTGCCCACGACCTCAAACCCGACCGAACTCAAGACCGCGCTCGGTTTCGGTGCGCTCTATGCGGTGGTGCTGCTGGCCGCGGCCTGGCTGTCGGACTTTGCCGGCAGCCGTGGGCTCTACGTGCTTGCGTTGGTGTCCGGCCTCACCGATGTCGATGCGATCACGCTGTCCAGCCTGCGCCTGTTCGCGCTCGACCGCCTGGCGCTCGGCGTCACGGTGACCGCAATCGGCATCGCCATGCTCGCCAACCTGGGCTTCAAGCTCGGCATGGCGGCGATGATCGGCGGCCGCGAGCTGGGTGCGAAGGCCGCCATCGGCATGGGCGCGGTCGCGCTCGGGCTGGTTGCCGGCATCTTCTGGATCGGCGCCCACGGCGCGGCGCCCTGAGCGCAGGGCTTGCCCTCTGTAAGGCGGGCCGCGTCGTCAGCGCCCCGAGCAGTGCCCGCCTGAGGCGGCCTGGCCGCTACCGAGCGCGATCGGTGGTGGCTCGACGCGCACGCTGCGGCTGCCCGCAGTGTCGAGTACCAGCAGGCCGAGGGCCACCAGCCAGAACAGCGCGAAGGCGGCGCGGAAGATCCTCTTGTTGTCCATGTCGTCCTCCTCAGGCGCCGACCCGGCGGCGGATGCGCACGCCCAAGATCGAGCCGGCGAACGCGAGTGCGAACCAAACCCAGCCGTGCACGCTGGCCGAGGCGATGCCGCCGAGATAGGCGCCGACATTGCAGCCGAAGGCCATGCGTGCGCTGTAGCCCATGACCAGGCCAGCGATGGCCGCGGCCGCCAGGCGCTTGCCCGAGGG
>DMCZ01000189.1:7983-9168 GCA_003446655.1 Thauera sp.
CAGGCGCTGCGCATGGGGCGCCACGCCCCAGAAGGCATCCCCGGTCAGATCCCAGCCAAGCGCGCTCACCGCCTTGGCGCCCCACACACCCATGCCATACACGATGCCCCAGGGCTGGCCTGCGACGACCAGATGCAGCAGATAGAGCACTGCCAGCAGCAGCGCGCCCAGCCACCAGCGGCGTGCCCACTTGAGCCCGCGGTCCGGCGCCGCGCCGGCGATGAAGCTCGCCGTGCCGGCGCGCACCAGCTGCTGTGCCAGGGCCTGCGGCGAGGTCGCGGTACGCGCCTCGCCGGGCGTGGCGGTCGCTGCCGCGGCCCGACGCGCGGCGCGTCCGGCGAGCCATGCCACCAGACCGCAGCCGGCAACGGTGATGGCGAGCGCGGTCGGCCAGCCGAAAGCGAGCAGATCCACCGCCGGCAGGCCGCCAGCCGCGATCCATGCCGGCTGGTGCGAGGCGCCGAGGAAGCTGCCGAAGGCGAAGGTCGGCAACACCACGAATGAGAGCGGCGAGCCCGCGCCCGCCTTGTACAGCGTGCCCGAGCCGCAGCCGTCGGCGAGCTGCATCGCGGCGCCGAACAGGAAGGCGCCAAGCACCAGGCTGATTGTCAGCGGCGCCACCGCGCCGACCAGCTCGCCGCCGCTGCCGGCGATGAGCGGCAGCGTGAAGGCGGCGGTGAGGACCATCAGCAGCATCTGCGCCCACAGGCCCTGCGGGTCGCGGCGTTCGATGAAGTCGCGCCAGCCGGTGGTGAAGCCGAAGCGCGCGCCCTGCAGCACCGCGCCGAAGCCGATACCGAGCAGGGCGAGCAGCCCCTGGCGCAGACCGGCGGCCAGCGTCACCGCGAGCACGCCGGCGAGGCCGCCGGAAATGAGGAAGGTTCGGTTGAGCCAGCGCATCGATGTGCCCCCGTCTTACTTGTCGAAGGCGCGCTTGACGTCCTGCACCAGCGCCGTGACGCGCGAGGGCTGGTTGTCCATCGGGCGTTCGGACTGGCTCCATTCCACCACCGAGGCCGGGTACAGCTTCACCGCCTTGTTGCCGGCGATCTCGGACATCACGAACCAGTTGGTCGCGGCCCAGTGGCCGGTGTTGCAGAAGGACACGGCCGGGGCGGCATCGGCGCCCGCCAGCGCGACCAGCGCCTTCAGCTCGCTCGCAGGCTTGAGCGTGGCGCCACCCTT
>DMCZ01000189.1:9408-13971 GCA_003446655.1 Thauera sp.
TCAAGCGCGCCACCGGCGGTTTTCCAGGCCTGCGTGCCGCCGTCGAGGATCGAAAGGCGAGTCAGGCCGCCGACCTTCAGCGTCCAGTACACGCGTGCTGCAGCGCCGAAGTCGGTGTGGTCGGTCCCGCCATGCACGACCACGACGTGGGTGTCGCGATCGACGCCGGCGGCCTGCAGCACGGCAGTCAGTGCGGCTTCGGAGGGGAGCTGCCCGGGGTTCTCCTTCGGGCCGCGGTACTTGCCGTAGGGCGTGTTGACGGCGCCGGGAATGTGGCCGGCCGCGTAGTCCTTGTCGGCGCGGATGTCGAGCACGCGCACGCCGGGCTGGGCGAGCAGGGCCTTGAGGTCGGCGGCCTGCAGCAGTGGGGCGGGCGCGGTAAGCGTGGCGGTTGCCGCCGGCTGGGCGCCGGGGGTGGCGAGCACGGGCGACGGCAGCGCGAGGCCGCCACCGGCGAGCACGAGGGTCAGCGCGAGGGAGAGCGGGGCGAGGGCGCGGCGGGTCGTTTGCTTCAGCATGGCGTATTCATCCTCAGGGATCGGAGCGGTGCGGCGCGAGGTGACTCGCAGGCGCAGCAGGTACGGGAGAGGCTGCGGAGAATACGGGAAAGTTATTATTCTCTGAATAACTGTTCGATCACTTCGATATAACGAATTGTGCTTAAAGCCGGGTGTGGGGTGCTCGAGCGCGGGTCGATCGAACTTGGCCGCGGCCGTCCGCTCCAACCACCGAGATTCTTTCAGGGCGCCTGTGCGCCTTTCCCGCGTGAAACCTGCCTCCGTCGCCGCGCTCGGCCTCTCCGCCCTGTTGCTCTTGTCCGTCGGCCTGAGCCTGGCCAACGACCCCCGCCCCGCCGATGCCGGCGAAGCGCGTAGCTGGCGCACTGCTGCGCGCCACTCTGCCGGCATCGCGCCCGACCCGGCGCGCCATGCCGACACCGCGATCGTGCAGGTCTACGCCGCCGCCACCTATGGCTGGCGCGGCTATTTCGCCGTGCATCCGTGGATCATCTACAAGCGCGCCGGCGAGGTGGCCTATACGCGCTACGACGTCATCGGCTGGGGCAGCCGCCCGGTGGTGCGGCGCAACTACGCGCTCCCCGACGGGTTGTGGTTCGGTGCCACCCCCAGGGTGCTGGTCGATCATCGTGGCGAGGGCGTGGACGCGATGATCGATGCGGTCGAGGCGGCCATCGCGCGTTATCCGCATGCCGACGAATACCGCAGCTATCCAGGCCCGAACAGCAACACCTTCCTCGCCCACATCGGCCGCGAGGTGCCCGCGTTGCGGCTCGACCTGCCCGCTAATGCGATCGGCAAGGACTATCGTCCGGTCACGCGTCCGCTGGGCGTTTCGCCGACCGGTTCCGGCCTGCAGTTCTCGCTGCTCGGCCTGTTTGGCCTCAGCGTCGGGCTCGAGGAAGGGCTGGAGCTCAACGTGCTGGGGCTCAACTTTGGCATCGACCTCAACGCCCCTGGCCTGCGCTTGCCCGCGATCGGACGGGTCGGCCTCGACGATGCGGCGGTGACGCACCGTGGCACGCCAAGCGCACGGTGAGCGTACCGATGCGCGGCCGGCGGGCGCCTCGCGGTGGGTCTCGGCTGGGGCTTCAGGCGGCGTCGATGCGGTGCCGTTCCCAGAAGCCGGGTTCCGGGATGAGGCCGCTGCCGGCAAGCGCGTTGTCGGCCATGTGCTCGGGTCGGCTGGTGCCGGGGATCGCGCAGGTGACTGCGGGGTGGGAGAGGACGAACTTCAGCAGCAGCTGCGCCCAGCTCGAGGCGTCGATCTCCGCTGCCCAGGGCGGCAGCGGTTGCGCGCGCAGCCGGCGCAGCAGGCCGCCGCCGCCGAACGGGCGGTTGATGATCACCGCCATGCCGCGCTCGGCGGCAAGCGGCAGGATGCGGCGCGCGGCCTCGTGCTCGTCGAGCGAGTAGTTGATCTGTACGAAGTCGAGGGCTTCGGTGCGCATTACGGCCTCGAGCGCGTCGTAGGCGCCGGCGGTGTAGTGGGTGACGCCGAGGTAGCGCACGCGGCCGGCGGCCTTCCATTCGCGCAGGGTGGCGAGATGGGTCTGCCAGTCGACCAGGTTATGGATCTGCATCAGGTCAAGGCGCTCGACCCGCAGGCGGCGCAGCGACTCCTCCATCTGACGGATGCCTTCGGCGCGCCCGCGCGTCCACACCTTCGTCGCCAGAAAGGCCTTGCCGTGGCTGCCCGTGGCGGCGAGCAGTTCGCCGGTCACCGCTTCGGCGCGCCCGTACATCGGCGAGCTGTCGATCACCGAGCCGCCGGCGTCGAACAGGGCCTGCAGCACGCCGGGCAGGCGCTGGTACTCGGCGCTGTCACCGGCGACGTCGAAGCCGACGTAAGTGCCACAGCCGATGACCGGCAGCGCTTCGCCGGTGGCGGGAATGGGGCGGGTGCGTAGTGCGGGGACGGACGGGCGATCGGCCGCGCGGGCGGGGGCGCCGAGCACCAGGCTGGCTGCGCCTGCGGCGGCAAGGCGCAGGAATTTGGCACGGCTCATGGGCAAGCTGGGCGGAAGGCCCTCGGGCAGGGCGAAAGGAGCGGGCATGGTCAGATCCTCCTGCGCTTCCGACGCACGCCGGGCTACGACCGTTCCCGAGCGCGCCGGACGGGACGCGAGCAGTGCGTGGCTTGCCGCGTGGGTGCGGACGAGGTGGCGTGGCTGTTGCGCCCTGCGGCGGGGCTAGCTGCGCTCGCCCTTTGCCGCAAGGTAGATGCCCACCAGCAGCAGGCTGAAACCCACGAACTGCAGCGGCGCGAAGCCCTCGCCGAAGACGAGGAAGGCGAGCAGGGCGCTGCCCACCGGCTCGCCCAGCGTGACCACCGCAACGAAGGTGGCCGACACGTAGCGCAGCGACCAGTTGTAGGCGGTGTGACCGAGCAGTTGCGGCCCCAGCGCCATCGCCAGCAGCACTGCCCATGCCGTATCCGACAGGGCGAACAGTTCCGCGCCCCCGGCGCCGCTGGCGGCGAACAGGAACAGCGCCGCCGCGCCGTAGGCGAGCCAGATGTAGGCCGGCAGCCCCAGCCCGGCGCGCAGCCGGCGGCCGATCAGCAGGTAGGCGGAGAAGCACCAGCTGCCGATCAGCGCCAGCAGGTTGCCCAGCATGGGGTTGCTGCCCGCGCCGACGGTCTGGCTGTCGCTCCAGAAGATGAACAGGCTGCCGGCGAAGGACAGCGCGATGCCGCCGATCATCATCTTCGTCGGCGTCTCGCGGAAGATCAGGAAGGAGGCCAGGCCGATCCACAGCGGGTTGGTGGTGACGAGCGCGGTGCTCGAGGCGACCGAGGTGTATTCCAGCGAGCTGATCCAGGTGGCGAAATGCAGCGCGAGGAAGAAGCCTGCTGCCAGCGCCATGCCGACCTGGCGCCGGGTGAGGCGGGCGAGTTCGTGGCGCGACTGCAGGAAGGCCACCGGGGTGATGATCAGCGCGGCGAAGCCGAGCCGCCAGGTCGCCACCGCGAGCGAACCGACGCCCTCGGCCTGGGCGAGGCGGGCGAAGATGGCGCCGAAGGAGATCGCGGTAAGGCCGATGCCGAGGACGACGAAGGGGAGCCAGCGCGCAGGTTGGGGGGTGTGGGACATCGGATGGCTTGAAGTTGGAGGGCCGCGGATTATCGCCGATCAGACGTGACCGCCCTCCAGGTACGCCGCCCGCACCTCCGGGCTCGCCAGCAGCTCTGCCCCGGTGCCGGCGAGCGTGATCTCGCCGTGCTGCAGCACGTAGCCGCGGTCGGCGACGCGCAGGGCCTGGTTGGCGTTCTGCTCGACGAGCAGGATGGTCATGCCGTGGTCGCGGTTCAGTTCCTTCACGATCTGGAAGATCTTGCGGATATAGATCGGCGCCAGCCCGAGCGAAGGCTCGTCGAGCAGCAGCAGCTTGGGCCGGCTCATCAGCGCACGGCCGATCGCCAGCATCTGCTGCTCGCCGCCTGACAGCGTGCCGGCGCGCTGCGACTGGCGCTCCTCGAGGATCGGGAACATCGCGAACACGCGCGCGATGTCGGCGGCGTAGTTGGCCGGGTCGGCATGCGCCGTGCCCATCTGCAGGTTCTCGATCACCGTCATGCGAGGAAAGATGCGTCGGCCTTCCGGCACCAGGGCGATGCCGCGGCGGGCGATCTCGTGCGTGTGCACGCGGGTGATGTCCTCTCCATCGAACACGATGCGCCCGGCGCTGGCCTTGGGGTTGCCGAACAGGCTCATCATCAGCGTCGATTTGCCCGCGCCGTTGGCGCCGATCAGGGTGACGATCTCGCCCACCTGCACCTCGACGTCGATGCCGCGCAGCGCGTGGATGTGGCCGTAATGGGCATGCACGCCCTCCATCTTGAGCATCATGCTGCGGCCCCTCCAGTCACTGCGTCCACCTTCTCGTCTTCCTCCTCGTCCTCGCCCAGGTAGGCCTTGATCACCTGCGGGTCGTGCTTGACCTGCGCCGGCGTGCCCTCGGCGATCTTGCGCCCGTAGCTGATCACGCCGATGTGGTCGGACACGTTCATCACCACGCTCATGTCGTGCTCGATGAGCAGGAT
>DMCZ01000189.1:14249-15943 GCA_003446655.1 Thauera sp.
GCACAGCGCGCGCGCGATCTCGATGCGGCGCTGGATGCCGTAGGGCAGGTCGCCGGCGGCGTGGTCGGCGAGGTGGGTGAGCTTGAGGCGCTCGAGCCACATCGCCGCGCGTTCGATCGCCTGTCTTTCCGCCTTGCGGTAGCCGGGCAGCTTGAAGAGGCCGGCGATGGAGAACTTCGAGGCGCGCTGCAGCACGTTGTGCTGGGCGACGATCAGGTTCTCCAGCACCGTCATCTTCGGGAACAGGCGGATGTTCTGGAAGGTGCGCACCACCTGGGCGTCGCGTGCGACGCGGTGGCTGGGCAGCGCCTCCAGGCGCATCTCGCCGCGGCTCGGGTGGGCCAGGCGCAGGGTGCCGGTGGTCGGTTTGTAGAAGCCGGTGAGGCAGTTGAACAGCGTCGTCTTGCCGGCGCCGTTGGGGCCGATGATGCCGGTGATCCTGCCCGCCGGCACCTCGAGCGAGAGGTCGTCGATCGCGGTGAGACCGCCGAAGCGCATGGTCAGGTTGCGCACCGACAGTAGGGTGGCGGGTGCATTCATCGCGCGGCCTCCTTGGTCGCGGCAGCCTTGTCGAGCGCGTTCAGGCGCACGGTCGGTTCGCGGTGCGCGAGCAGGCCGCCCGGGCGCCACACCATGATCAGCACCATTGCCAGGCCGAACAGCAGCATGCGGTACTCGGCGAAGTTGCGGCCGAACTCGGGGATCAGCACCAGCAGCGTCGCCGCCAGCACTACGCCCATCTGCGAGCCCATGCCGCCCAGGACGACGATGGCGAGGATGATCGCCGACTCGGTGAAGGTGAAGCTCTCGGGCGAGATGAAGCCCTGGCGCGCGGCGAAGAACACCCCGGCGAAACCGCCCAGCATCGCCCCGATGGCGAAGGCCGAGAGCTTGATGTTGGTGGTGTTCATGCCCATCGCCTGGCAGGCGATCTCGTCCTCGCGCAGCGCCTCCCAGGCGCGGCCGACCGGGAGCTTCCTCAGGCGCGACACGAAGGCGTGGGTGAGGAGCGCCAGCACCAGGATCAGGTAGTAGAGGAAGATCAGCCGGTGCATGGCCGAGAACTCCAGCCCGAAGAAGCCGGAGAAGGTCTGCCCGCCCTCCGGCGCGCTGCGGGTGAAGTCGAGGCCGAAGAAGCTCGGCCGCGGGATCGAGCTGATGCCGTTGGGCCCGCCGGAGAACTCGGTCCAGTTCACCAGGATGATGCGGATGATCTCGCCGAAGCCGAGCGTGACGATGGCGAGGTAGTCGCCGCGCAGGCGCAGGATCGGGTAGCCGAGCAGGATGCCGAAGGTCGCGGCCATCGCGCCCGACACCGGCAGCGCCTCCCAGAAGCTCCAGCCGAACTGGGTCGACAGCAGCGCATACGAGTAGGCGCCGACCGCGTAGAAGGCGACGTAGCCGAGGTCGAGCAGGCCGGCGAGGCCGACGACCACGTTGAGGCCCCAGCCCAGCATCACGTAGATCAGCACCGTGGTGGCGGTGTCGACCACGTAGCGGTTGTCGGAGAACACGATCGGCAGCGCGATCGAGGCGCCGAGCGCGACCCAGCCGAGCACGTTCACCACGCGCTGCGCGCCATGGGCGCGGTCGGCGGCGGTCGCGGTGCTGGCGCGGTCGCGTTCCTGCTTGCGGTTGCGCGCCTGGTCGATCGCCCAGCGCAGCAGCAGGCGGCCGGCGAACACCGCGGCCAC
>DMCZ01000189.1:16232-16386 GCA_003446655.1 Thauera sp.
TGACGCGCAAAGACGACGGCGCTCATCAGACCTTCTCCACTTCAGGCCGGCCGAGCAGGCCGGAGGGGCGCAGCATCAGCACCAGGCACAGGATGCCGAAGGTGGCGACGTCCTTGTATTCCGCCCACAGGTAGGCGGCCCAGAAGGATTCGAT
>DMCZ01000245.1:0-1827 GCA_003446655.1 Thauera sp.
TGCCGATCAGTGAGGTTGTGCGCATTCATGAAGGCCTTCAGCAGCTCGATCCCGGAGATTGCCACGATCGAGCCGATCAGCTTGAGCTTGAGGTCCGAGAAGCCGATGTGCCCCATCCACTCCGGACGGTCCTGATGGGCGTGCAGGTCCTCCATCTTGGAGACGAAGTTTTCGTAGCCGCTGAAGATGATGATGATCAGCAGGTTCATGATCAGTGCCACGTCCACCAGCGACAGCACGCCGATGATCAGCTCGCTGCCCGTCGCCGTCCAGATGTGGCTGAACAGGCCCAGGAGTTCCTTGGCGAACTTCACCAGCAGCAACACCATCGCCAGCACCAGGCCGAAATACACCGGCGCCATCAGCCACCGGCTGGTGAAGAGCACGTGCTCGAAGGTGGATTCCACGCGTTTCATTGTCTGCAGCCTCAAACCTGACACAAGCACTCGAGCACGTTACGCACCCGAACCATGGATTCCTGCAGCACCAGCTCGATGTCGTCGAAGTGGATGCCGTTTTCGCTCGAAGAGCGCCCGGCGGCGTAATTGACCACCACGCCAATCGCCGCGTAGGGCAAGTCGAGCTCGCGGGCGAGCGCGGCTTCGGGCATCCCCGTCATGCCGACGATGTCGGCGCCGTCGCGCTCGAGGCGGTTGATCTCCGCTGCCGTCTCCAGCCGCGGGCCCTGCGTGCTGGCATACACCCCACCATCCACCGCGCTGTCGCCTGCGGCCTGAATGGCAGCCAGCAAGCGCGTGCGCAACGCCTGATCATACGGATGGGTGAAATCGATGTGGCGTACCGGCGAGTCGCCACCGTCGAAGAAGGTGCTCTTGCGACCCCAGGTGTAGTCGATGATCTGGTCGGGCACGATCAGCGTGCCCGGCGCGAGGTCGGCGCGGATGCCGCCGACCGAGGCGACCGAGACGATGCCGGAGACCTTCGCCTCCTTCAGCGCCCAGATGTTGGCGCGGTAGTTCACCAGGTGGGGCGGGATCGTGTGGCCGTAGCCATGGCGGGCGAGGAAGACCACCGGCTCGTTGCACATGCGGCCGAAGGCGAGCGCTCCGGAGGGCTCGCCATAGGGCGTGCGCGCGACCTCGCGGCGCTCGATCTCCATGTTCGACAACTGGGTGAGTCCACTGCCGCCGATGATCGCAAGCATTCCTAGACCTCTCGAGACTGGGCGCGGGATTCTAGCACGGCCCCCCGAAAGCTCGAGAATTCCATGCTGCGGCGCCGCAGCCCATGTTAGAATCCGAGTCCTTTCAAAGACTTCCCGCCCTCCTCCATGTCCCGCGCCATCCGCAACATCGCCATCATCGCCCACGTCGACCATGGCAAGACCACCCTCGTCGATCAGCTGCTGCGCCAGTCCGGCACCTTCCGCGAAAACCAGCAGGTCGCCGAGCGCGTCATGGACTCGGGCGACATCGAGAAGGAACGCGGCATCACCATCCTCGCCAAGAACTGCGCGATCCAGTACGGCGACACCCACATCAACATCGTCGACACCCCGGGCCACGCCGACTTCGGCGGCGAGGTCGAGCGCGTGCTGTCGATGGTCGACAGCGTGCTGCTGCTGGTCGACGCGGTCGAAGGCCCGATGCCGCAGACCCGCTTCGTCACCCGCAAGGCGCTCGCGCTCGGCCTCAAGCCGATCGTGGTGATCAACAAGATCGACCGCCCGGGCGCGCGCCCGGACTGGGTGATCAACCACACCTTCGACCTCTTCGACAAGCTCGGCGCCACCGAGGAGCAGCTCGACTTCCCGGTGATCTACGCCTCCGGCCTCAACGGCTTCGCGGTCGAGAACCTGGACGACGA
>DMCZ01000245.1:1954-4644 GCA_003446655.1 Thauera sp.
AAGTTCGTCACCAGCCGCCAGATCCGCGAGCGCCTGGAGAAGGAGCTGCTGAAGAACGTCGCCCTGCGCGTCAACTACACCCAGGACTCGGACGTGTTCGAGGTCTCGGGCCGTGGCGAGCTCCACCTCACCATCCTGCTCGAGAACATGCGCCGCGAAGGCTACGAGCTGGCGGTGGGCCGGCCGCGCGTGGTGTTCAAGGAAATCGACGGCGTCAAGTGCGAGCCCTACGAGCTGCTGACCGTTGACGTCGAGGAAGACCACCAGGGCGGCGTCATGGAAGAGCTCGGCCGCCGCCGCGGCGAGCTGCAGGACATGCAGCCCGACGGCAAGGGCCGAGTGCGCCTCGAGTACCGCATCCCGGCGCGCGGCCTGATCGGCTTCCAGGGCGAGTTCCTCACCCTGACCCGCGGCACCGGCCTCGCCAGCCACGTCTTCGACGACTACGGCCCGATGGCCGGCCAGATGGCCGAGCGCCGCAACGGCGTGCTGATCTCGCAGAACAACGGCGAAGCGGTGGCTTACGCGCTGTGGAACCTGCAGGATCGCGGCCGCATGTTCGTCAATCCGGGCGACGCGCTCTACGAGGGCATGATCATCGGCGTGCATTCGCGCGACAACGACCTCGTGGTCAACCCGATCAAGGGCAAGCAGCTCACCAACGTGCGCGCATCGGGCAAGGACGAGGCGATCAACCTCACCCCGCCGATCCAGCTCACGCTGGAGTCCGCGATCGAGTTCATCGCCGACGACGAGCTGGTCGAGATCACGCCGAAGTCGATCCGCCTGCGCAAGCGCTTCCTGCAGGAGCACGAGCGCAAGCGCGCGGCGAAGGCCGCAGAAGCCTGACCGGCCTGCTGCATCCGGCTCACGACGCCCTCCGCGCCCCCCGGCGCCGAGGGCGCCGTCGTATCCACCGGTGATGGCGCTCGGCATAGGCCACGCCTTCGGCACCGGACTGCCGGCGGCGGACAAGGCGGACCTAATCGAGTATCTGAAGACCCTGTGAAAAGGGGCAGCCCGCAGGCTGCCCCCTGTGCGAACGGCGCGCGCAACGAGCGCGCCGGCCTCGCCCGTGTGCTTACTTCCCGCCCTTCGCCGGCTTGCCCTCGGCGCCGAAGCGGCCGCTCAGGTAGGCGGCAAAGTCCGCCCCGGTCTCGGGGTGGCGCAGGCCGAACTCGATCGTCGCCTTCAGGTAGCCGAGCTTGGAGCCGCAGTCGTAGCGCACGCCGTCGAACTGATAGGCGAGCACCGCCTCCTCCTTCAGCAGTGAGGCGATCGCGTCGGTGAGCTGGTACTCGCCGCCGGCGCCCGGCTTGAGCGCGCGGATGTGGTCGAAGATGCGCGGCGTCAGGATGTAGCGGCCGACCACGGCCTGCGTCGTCGGCGCCTCCTCGGGCTTGGGCTTCTCGACGATGCCGGTCATGCGCTGCACCTGGCCCTTGTCGGATTCGGTGCTGACGATGCCGTAGCTGCGGGTCTCCTCGCGCGGCACGTTCATGGTGCCGAGCACCGAGCAGCGGTGATAGTTGTAAACATCCACCATCTGCTTGAGCACCGGCGTCTTGTCCTTGTTGTCGAGCAGGTCGTCGGCGAGGATCACCGCGAAGGCCTCGTCGCTCACCACATGGCTCGCGCACAACACCGCATGCCCCAGGCCCAGCGCTTCGGACTGGCGGATGTAGATGCAGTTGACGCCCTTCGGCACGGTCTTGCGCACGATCTCGAGCAGCTCCTTCTTGCCGCGCGCCTCGAGCTCGGTCTCGAGCTCGTAGGCCTTGTCGAAGTGGTCCTCGATCGAGCGCTTGGTCCGGCCGGTGATGAAGATCATGTCGGTGATGCCCGCGGCAACCGCCTCCTCGACCGCATACTGGATCAAGGGCTTGTCAACGATCGGCAGCATTTCCTTGGGACTCGCCTTGGTGGCGGGCAGGAAGCGCGTGCCCATGCCGGCAACCGGGAAAATCGCCTTGGTGACCTTCTTCATTTTTCTTGCTCTCCCAGAGTGAAAGGGTGCTGCATTGCAGCGGCCGCGATCATGCGCCGTTTCGCGCCCGCGCGCCTCAGCCGTTTGTATCCGATTCGTTCAACAGTTCACGCAAGCCGTTCTCGTCCAGGATCGGGATGCCGAGCGCCTGCGCCTTGTCCAGTTTCGAGCCCGCCTCGGCGCCGGCCACGACGTAATGGGTCTTCTTCGACACCGAGCCCGCGACCTTGCCTCCCTGCGCCTCGATCAGCGCCTTGGCCTCGTCGCGGCTGAGGCCGGGCAGCGTGCCGGTGAGCACGAAGGTCTTTCCTGCGAGCGCACCGGCGACCGTGCCGGCCGGCTCACCTTCTTCCCAATGCACGCCCGCGGCGCGCAGCTGCTCGATCACTTCGCGATTGTGCGGCTCGGCGAAGAACTCGACGATGGATTTCGCCACGATCGGACCGACGTCGGGCACCTGCTGCAGCGCGTCCACATCGGCTGCCATCAGCGCATCGAGCTTGCCGAAATGACGCGCCAGGTCGCGCGCGGTCGCCTCGCCGACGTTACGGATGCCGAGCGCGAAGATGAAGCGCGCCAGCGTCGTGTTGCGGCTCTTGTGAATCGCGGCGAGCAGGTTCTGCGCCGACTTCTCGCCCATGCGCTCGAGGTTGGCGAGCGCGAGCAGGCCGATGCGGTAGAGATCGACCGGCGTCTTGACGAT
>DMCZ01000245.1:4876-8299 GCA_003446655.1 Thauera sp.
GTGCAGCGCGCCACCGCCTCGTCCTCGCCCCGCACGACATGCGAGCCGCACACCGGGCAGGTCGGGAACCTGTCCAGCAGCACGAAGCGCGGCAGCTCGCCGCTGCGGCGCTCCACCACCGGCGCCACGACCTCGGGAATCACGTCGCCGGCGCGGCGCACGATCACCCAGTCGCCGATGCGCACGTCCTTGCGGTCGATCTCGTCCTGGTTGTGCAGCGTCGCGTTGGTGACCGTGACGCCGCCGACAAACACCGGCTCGAGGCGCGCAACCGGCGTCAGCGCCCCGGTGCGTCCGACCTGCACCTCGATGCCGCGCAGCAGCGTGACCGCCTCCTGGGCGGGATACTTGTGCGCCACCGCCCAGCGCGGTTCGCGCGTGACGAAGCCGAGCCGCTGCTGAAGCGCGCGCGAGTTGACCTTGTACACCACGCCGTCGATGTCGAAGGGCAGCTTGTCGCGCAGAGAGCCGATGTGGGCGTGGAACGCCGCCAGCCCGTCCGCTCCGCGGACCAAGGCGCGATGCGCGCAAACCGGGAGCCCGAAGGCGGCGATGACGTCGAGCACTTCGCTATGAGTTCCGGGCGGCGTCCACTCACCCGTGTCACCGAGCCCATAGGCGAAGAAGGACAACGGCCGCCGTGCGGCGATGCCTGGGTCAAGCTGGCGGATGCTGCCGGCGGCGGCGTTGCGCGGATTGACGAAGGTCTTGTCGCCGGCCTCGGCCTGACGGACATTGAGACGCTCGAAGTCGTCGCGGCGCATGTAAACCTCGCCGCGGATCTCGATCACCGGCGGCGCTTCGCCCGACAGGCGCAGCGGAATGGCCTTGACCGTGCGCACGTTGCTGGTGACGTCCTCGCCCGTTTCGCCGTCGCCTCGGGTTGCCGCCTGGACGAGCACCCCGTCCTCATAGCGCAGGTTGAGCGCCAGGCCGTCGAACTTGAGTTCGGCAGCGTATTCCACCGCCGGATCCTCGTCCTTCAGGCCGAGCTCGCGCCGCACGCGGGCGTCGAATGCAAAGGCCCCGCTCGCTTCGGTGTCGGTCTCGGTGCGGATCGACAGCATCGGCACCCGATGTCGGACCGCGGGAAACTGTGCAAGCGGCTTGCCACCGACACGCTGCGTCGGTGAGTCGGCAGTGCGCAATTCAGGATGTTCAGCCTCGATCGCCTGCAGTTCTCGGAACAGCCGGTCGTACTCGGCATCGGGGATGGTCGGGGCGTCGAGCACGTAATAGGCATGGTCGTGGCGCGCGATCTCGGCGCGCAGCACGGCCGCCCGGGAAGCCGGGCCCGCCTCTCCCCCAGCCGGCGCGGAGGTCACCCCTCCGGTCGAATCGAACAGATCCATCGTTCAAAGGGCAAACAGGCGCTGTGCAAGCGGGCCGCCGGCCGGCATGCCGACCTCATCCATGCGAGCCTGGAACTGCTCGATCTGAGCGCGGATGATGGCTGCCGCCTCGGCACCGAAGGGGGCGCGGTTGTCGTCCACCACATCTCCCCCGAGCCCGGCGGCGAGCTCGTTCGCGGTGCGCATCATGCGGTCGAAGGCTGCGCCGCCGCGGGCGACTCGCGGTACGTCGATCACCAGCGTCAGGCCACGGGTCACCATCCCCGTCAGCCGATCGGGCGCAAAGGCACCGGCCTCGAGGTTGGCCAGCGTGAACAGGCTTGACTCGCCCTCGACCGCGTGGAAGATGCCGTCCGGCGCAAGCCGCAGGCCGAGCTTCTCGGCCACGCGCTGGATGTCGCGCCCATCGAACTGGCCGTCGCGGGCAACAACGTTGACACCGATCTGGACGTCGACATCGGCGCAGAAGCGATCGAGCTCGGTCGCCCGCTTCAAAGTCTCGGCGCGCAGCGGCAACCCCGGCGGAAGCGCCATCACGGCGTCGGCCACACGCTGGACGCCACCCGTGAAACGCATGAAATCCGTCTCACCGATCGAGCCCTGGCGATTGACCAGCTGCAAGGCCGCGCAGAACCAGTGGCAGGCGCCCGTGCTGTCGGGTCCGAGCGGCAACCAGACGTTGTCCGTGTCGTTGAAACCGAACCAGCGCACCGGCTTGCTCAAGCCCGCCAGCTGTTCGGCCTGCATCAGCCATACCGCGCCGACATCGAGCGGCTCGATCGCCTCGAGCCGGATCACGCAGTCGGCGCGATCATCGAGCATGCGAGGCAGATCGGGCGCAGCGCGCTTGAGCGGGGCCTCGCTGAATCGGCGGGCGCTCTCTTCAGCTACACCCATGGCCGGCTCGCGGCGCTCCACGTTCTCCGCATCGCCCCGGGGCTCGAGCAGCACGTCGCGATGTTCCGAGCGAAACGCACGTTCGGCGTCGCGCCGGTGCTTGCGCTCCTGCCACTTGTTGTAACCCACGATCAGCACCACGGCAGCAATGCCGGCGCCAACCAGCGCGATCTGAAGTTCGCTGTCCATTTAGATTCCCGAATTGCTCCGTCTTGCCGATTGCTGTTGTTCAGGCTGCGGCCGGCTCGGCCAGGCGCAGCGCCTCTTCGATATCCACTTCCACGACGCGCGATACGCCCTGTTCCTGCATGGTCACGCCCACCAGCTGCTGCGCGAACTCCATCGTGATCTTGCTGTGACTGATGAAGATGAACTGCGTCTGCGATGACATGCGCTTGACCATGTTGGCGTAGCGCTCGGTGTTCGTATCGTCCAGGGGTGCATCCACCTCGTCAAGCATGCAGAACGGCGCCGGATTGAGCTGGAACATCGAGAACACCAGCGCGATCGCGGTCAGCGCCTTCTCGCCACCCGAGAGCAGATGGATCGACGTGTTCTTCTTGCCCGGCGGCTGGGCGACGATCTGGATGCCAGCGTCGAGGATTTCCTCTCCGGTCAGCACCAGCTCCGCCCTGCCCCCGCCGAAAAGCTGCGGGAACAGCGCCCCGAACTGGCGATTGACCGTATTGTAGGTCTCCTGAAGTTGCTCGCGCGTCTCGCGGTCAATGCGGCGGATGGCATCCTCGAGGGTCTCGATCGCCTGCAGCAGGTCGTCGGTCTGGGCGTCGAGATAACCCTTGCGCTCGGTCGCGCTCCTGAGTTCATCGAGCGCGGCGAGGTTGACCGCGCCCAGCTCGGCGATCTCGCGCGCCAGCCGGGAGACCTCGCGCTGCAGGGTGCTCTCCTTCGGGTCGGAGGCCAGCAGAGGCGCCAGGGCTGCTTCGTCAGCCTGGACCTCCTGCAGACGCTCTTCGAACTGGGCGACGGCAAGCTCTGCGGCCTGCACGGCGAGGCGCAGCTCCGCCACCCGCGCGCGCACCGGAGCCGCCTCGTGCTCGGTACGCAGCCGCATTTCCTCGGCCTCCTTCAAGGCCGTGGTCGCGGTCTCCATCGCGTCCCGCCGTGCAGCCAGCGCCGCTTCGCGGGTGGTGCGCAGGGCAAGCGCGTCCTGCAG
>DMCZ01000245.1:8495-13336 GCA_003446655.1 Thauera sp.
GCGGCCTGTTCCAGCGCACGCGCCTCGCGCAGGGCGTGGTCGCGTTCACTCAGGACGGCCATCGCCGCATCGAGGCGCTCACGCTGCAGCTCGGCAAGCTCGACGGCGCGCGCCTGCTCCGTCTCGGCGCGCGCCAGATGCTCGCGCTCGGTCGCTTCAAGGCTCACCAGGTCGCGGAGGTCGCGCGTCAATTGGTTGCGGCGCTCGTCGGCACGGCTGCGCGCCTGGGTGAGCTTGAGCACTTCGACCTGCTCGGCATGGACCTGGGCCTGCGCGGCCTGAAGCTCGCGGCGCAGCGTGTTGATCTGATCCTGCACGGCGGCTGCGCCCGCCTCGGCAGCGAGCAAGGCCTCGTGGGCGAGCGCCGCGTCTTCCTCGAGCGCGCCCTGCTCGCCCGCGAGGGCGTCGATCTCGCGCTGACGCTCGATCACGCCGTGGGTGCGCGCATCCGGTGCGTGATGCACGAGCGCGCCGCGGCTCAGGACCTGGCCCTGCCGTCCGACCAGGCACAGCCCGGACGGCAATCGCGCATGGGCGGGAAGCCAGTCTTCGAGGCGCTCGACCGCAAAGGCGCCGGCAAGGAACTCCGCAACCAGCCTGCGCAAGGAAGGATCGCTGACGTGCACGCGTGCGGCCAACGGCTGAGGGGGCGTGCTCGCGCCGGGCACGGCAGCAAGCGCCTCGGCCCATGTGGCGGCCGCGGCGGCATCGGCAAGCCCTTCGTCGAGGCTCGCGCCGTCAGCCGCGCCGGTTTCGGCGAATGCGAGCGCCAGCGACTCGGGTGGACACGCGTCGAGCACGGTGCGCGCTGCCGCATTTGCAGCGGCGGGGTCGGGACTGGTGAGCGCTGACAGCCGCTCGCGGAGCACGGCCTGCACGGCCTCGTCCCAGCCAGCGTCCACCTGCAGATGCTTCCACAACGGCGGCAGCCGATCGAGACCATGGCGCTTGAGCCAGTCGCCGAGCTTGCCCTGCGACTGCACACGGGCCTGGAGCTGAAGCAGGGCCTCGCGCCGTGCGCGCAACTCGGTGAGCCGGCGCTGCACGGCGCGCTCATTTTCGAACGCAGCCTTCAGCGCGGCCTGCGCCTCGGGGAGGCTTGACTGGCGTGCCGAGAGTTCGTCCTGAAGGGCCTCGAGCGCATCCTGCATCGCCTCCAGCCGCGCCTCGCGCTCAGCAAGCTCGCGCTCGTCGGGACCGGCAATGGCGCCGTGCTCACCCTCGAGTCGACCGCGCCGTTGCTGCAGCGCATCGAGCGCGCGCAGGGCGCTGGCGCGATTGGCCTCTTCCACACGCAGTTGCTGCTCGGTTTGTGAGAGCTCCCTGCGCGCGCTGCTGACCGTGGCGTCGCACGCCTGGCGCGCCGCATCCAGGTCCGGCAGCCGGTCAGAGATCTCGATGTGCCGAGCCTCGGCCTGCGCTGCGCGCAACGCGGCGTTCTCGGCCAGCCCTTGCCAGCGCTCCCGCTCGGCCGCGAGCGTCTCGCCACGTGCGAGCCAGTGGCCGCGATCGGCTTCGAGCTGCGTCAGGCGCGCCTCCAGTCGCCGGCGTGCCTCGCCAAGATGCTGAAGCTCTGTCTCCAGGCGCGTTACCTCGGCACTGACCGCAAAGAGCTCGCTTTGCGCGCCATGCACCGCCTCGGAGGCCTCGAAGTGCGCCTCGCGCCTGCTCTCCACCGCCGCCTCGAGCGCCTGCAGGCGGGCGCTATCGGCCTCGATGCGGCGGGTGGCTTCGTTCAATTCGGCCGCGACCCGCGCATGCTCCGCGCGCGCCTCGTTGCGCTTGACCAGCCACAGCAGCTGCTGCTTCTCGATGTGCGCGGCGCTGAGCTGCTGATAGCGCGCTGCAACCTCGGCCTGCGCCTCGAGGTGGACGATGCGCTCACCCATCTCCATGCGGATGTCGTCGAGGCGGGCGAGGTTGTCGCGTGCGTCGCGCAGGCGACCTTCGGTTTCCTTGCGGCGCTCACGGTATTTGGTGACCCCGGCCGCTTCTTCGAGAAAGCCCCGGATATCCTCCGGACGCGCCTCGATGATGCGCGAGATCATGCCCTGCTCGATGATCGCGTAGGCACGCGGACCGAGACCGGTGCCGAGGAAGAGATCGATGACGTCCTTGCGACGGACGTGCACATTGTTGATGTAGTAGGTCGATTCGCCCGAGCGGTCGAGTACCCGCTTGACCGAAATTTCCGCGTAGCGCGACCACTGTCCCGCGGCCCTGCCTTCGGCGTTGTCGAACACGAGCTCCACGCTCGCACGCGACACCGGCTTGCGCGTGGTGGAGCCGTTGAAGATCACGTCCTGCATCGACTCGCCGCGTAGCGCCGATGCCCGCGACTCGCCCAGCACCCAGCGCACGGCGTCGATGATGTTCGACTTGCCACAGCCGTTCGGGCCCACCACCCCGACCAGGTTGCCGGGTGTGAGCACGGTGGTCGGATCGACGAAGGTCTTGAAACCGGCGAGTTTTAGCTTGGAGAGACGCACGTCTGAAACGAGGCGAAGAGCGAAGCCGAGCCGTGACGCTCGGACTGAACGGGGGCGAAGAGCGGAACGGGAAAGCGGCCGCGCCGCCGCTGGCAGGTTCGGGGGCCGCAAAGGCTGCGCATGATAACATCTTCGCCCTTCCCCACTTCGCCGCGCACGCTCACCCGCACGCGCAGTCCGTATCAAAGTGAATCCGAATCTCGCCCGTCTCCAGACCTATCCGTTCGAGAAGCTGCGCACCCTGTTCGCCGGCATCGAGCCCCCCGCGCACCTGAAGCCGATCCGGCTCTCGATCGGCGAGCCGCAACACCCCACCCCCGGCTTCATCCGGCAGACGCTGGCCGACAATCTCGGCGGACTCTCCAGCTATCCGGCCACGCTCGGCAGTGACGCGCTGCGTGGCGCGGTCGCGCACTGGCTTGAACGCCGCTACGGCCTGCCGCGGATCGATCCCGCCACCCAGGTGATTCCGGTAGCGGGCACGCGCGAGGCGCTCTTCGCCTTCGCGCAGTGCGTGGTCGATGGCACCCGACCCGGCGCCAAGGTGCTGTGCCCGAATCCCTTCTACCAGATCTACGAAGGGGCGGCCCTGCTCGCCAACGCCGAGCCGGTTTTCATCAACAACCTGCCCGAGAACGACTTCGGCTCGGATTTCAGCAGCATCGACGAGGCCACCTGGCGGGACATCCAGCTTGTTTACGTATGCTCGCCGGGGAACCCCACCGGGCGCCTGTTGAAGCTCGACGAGTGGCAGGCGCTGTTCGAGCTCTCCGACCGCTACGGCTTCGTGATCGCGGCCGATGAGTGCTACTCGGAGATCTACTTCGACGACGCGGCCAGGCCGATTGGCGGCCTGGAAGCCGCCTGGCGCCTGGGGCGCACCGACTTCCGCAACATCGTGATGTTCTCGAGTCTGTCCAAGCGGTCGAACGTGCCCGGAATGCGCTCGGGCTTCGTCGCGGGCGACGCCAGGATCCTCAAGGACTTCCTGCTCTATCGCACCTACCACGGCTGCGCGCTCAACCCGGCGGTTCAGGCGGCCTCGGTCGTGGCCTGGAATGACGAGGAGCATGTCGAGGAGAATCGCCGCCTGTATCGGGAAAAGTTCGCCCGCATCACGCCCATGCTGCAGCCCTACCTGCCGGTCGTACTACCCGATGCCGGCTTCTACTACTGGGTGCGCACGCCGATCCCGGACACCGAGTTCGCCCGTCGTCTGCAGGCTGAATATAATGTGACGGTCCTGCCGGGCAGCTTCCTCGCCCGCGAAGCGAACGGCGTCAATCCGGGCGCCGGCTTCGTCCGCATCGCGCTGGTGGCCGACACGCACGAGTGTGTCGAGGCTGCCGGGCGCATCATCGACTTCTGCAAAACCCTCTGAGAGAGAATTCCCACATGCACGCTCTGCAACAGATCATCGACGACGCCTTCGAAAACCGCGCCAGCCTGTCGCCTGCTTCCGCCCCTGCCGGGATCCGCAATGCGGTGGAAGAGGTCATCGCCGGCCTGGACGCCGGCACGCTGCGCGTAGCCGAGAAAAAGGACGGCCAGTGGGTGGTCAACCAGTGGATCAAGAAGGCGGTGCTGATCTCCTTCCGCCTGCGCGACAACGAGGTGGTGCAGGCGGGCGGTCTCAACTTCTTCGACAAGGTCGCAACCAAGTTCGGCGACTACACCCCCGAGCAGTTCCGCGCCGGCGGCTTCCGCGTGGTGCCGCCGGCGGTGGCACGCAAGGGCAGCTTCATCGGCAAGAACGTGGTGCTGATGCCGTCCTACGTGAACATCGGCGCCTATGTGGATGAAGGCACGATGGTCGACACCTGGGCCACGGTGGGATCGTGCGCGCAGATCGGCAAGAACGTGCACCTGTCGGGCGGCGTCGGCATCGGCGGCGTGCTAGAGCCGGTGCAGGCCGGCCCGGTCATCATTGAGGACAATGTCTTCGTGGGTGCCCGCTCCGAGGTCGTGGAAGGCGTGATCATCGAGGAGAACGCGGTGCTGTCGATGGGCGTGTACATCGGCATGAGCACCAAGATCTACGACCGCGAGACCGGCGAGATCACCTACGGTCGCGTGCCGGCCGGCGCGGTCGTGGTGCCGGGCAGCCTGCCCTCGGCTTGCGGCAAGTACAGCCTGTACTGCGCCGTCATCGTGAAGAAGGTGGACGCGCAGACCCGCGCCAAGACCGGCATCAACGAGCTGCTGCGCGGCGCTTGAGCCGGCGCGTTTCATCAGGCCGAAGGAGTCCGCAGGCGTGATTTTCGACAATCTGTTCCAGCTGATGGCCGAGAAGAAGGCCTCGGACATCTTCATCACGGCCGGCGCCCCGATCCACATCAAGATCCAGGGCCA
>DMCZ01000245.1:13541-13684 GCA_003446655.1 Thauera sp.
CGCGACCGGGAACTGAACCTCTCCTTCGGCCGCCGCGATCTCGGCAATTTCCGGGTTAACGTGTTCTGGCAGCGGAACTCGCCTGCGGTGGTGGTCCGCTACATCCAGAGCGAGATCCCGACCATCGCCGAGCTGGGACTGCC
>DMCZ01000245.1:13992-15519 GCA_003446655.1 Thauera sp.
AACCGCACCGGGCACATCCTCACCGTCGAGGATCCGATCGAGTACCTCTTCAAGCACCGCAAGTCGGTGGTGAACCAGCGCGAGGTCGGCATCGACACCCTGAGCTGGAACGAAGCCCTGCGCAACGCCATGCGCCAGGCGCCGGACTGCATCCTGATCGGCGAGATCCGCGACCGCGAGACCATGCAGGCGGCGATCTCATACGCGCAGACGGGCCACCTTTGCCTGGCCACCCTGCACGCGAACAACGCCTACCACGCACTCAATCGCATCGTTAACTTCTTCCCGCTGGAGAACCGCCAGCTGCTGTATCTCGATCTTGCAGTGGCGCTGCGCTGCATCATCTCGCAGCGCCTCGTCCGCAAGCCCGATGGAAAGCGCATCCCGGCGGTCGAGACGCTGATGAACACGCGGCACATCGCCGAGCTGATCGAGCGCGGAGAACTCAACGCGATCAAGGAGGCGATGGAACAATCGCTGGCGCCGGGCTCGCAGACCTTCGAGCAGTCGCTTTACCGTCTGCACACGGACAAGATCATCACGCTCGATGAGGCACTTGCCAACGCCGACTCGCCCACCAACCTGAACTGGCTGATCAACAATGCCCAGATTCAGGCTGCAGACAGCCAGCCGTCGATCAACAAGTCCGCCGAGCTGATGGACTTCTCGAGCACCAACCCGGAAGGCGCATCCTTCCAGGAATTCACCCTCAACGTCGATAACAACTGAACGGCCGGGCTTCCGATCCGTTGCCGCGAGCACCCATCCCCAGATGACCACCGAAGCCACGCTGGCCCTGGCCTGCGAACTCATCGCCCGCCCTTCCGTCACGCCCGAGGACGCAGGCTGCCTCGACCTCATCGCCGAGCGCCTGCGCCCGCTCGGTTTCACCCTCGAACGCATCGACGGCGGTGGTGTATGCAACCTGTGGGCGCGACGCGGCACCGCCGCCCCGGTGCTCTGTTTCGCTGGCCACACCGATGTCGTCCCGCCCGGTCCTGCCGAGGCCTGGAACACGCCGCCCTTCAACCCGACTATCAAGGACGGCGTTCTCTTCGGCCGTGGCGCCGCCGACATGAAGTCCTCGCTGGCTGCCTTCGTCACCGCCATCGAACGCTTCGTCGCAACGCACCCTGCTCACGCCGGCAGCATCGCGCTGCTGCTGACCTCCGACGAAGAGGGTGTCGCCACGCATGGCACGGTGAAGGTCGTCGAGGCGCTGGCAGCGCGTGGCGAGCGCCTCGATTACTGCGTGGTCGGCGAGCCGACCTCAGTGAAGACGCTCGGCGACATGATCAAGAACGGGCGCCGGGGTTCGCTGTCGGGCACGCTGCGCGTCAGGGGCAAGCAAGGCCACGTGGCCTATCCGCAGCTTGCGCGCAACCCGATCCATCTGTTCGCGCCGGCACTGGCCGAGCTCGCGGCGATCACCTGGGACCAGGGTAACGAGTTCTTCCCGCCCACCACCTGGCAGGTCTCCAACATCCACGCCGGCACCGGCGCCAACAATGTGATTCCGGGCGTATG
>DMCZ01000245.1:15710-16393 GCA_003446655.1 Thauera sp.
GACTACGAGATCGACTGGCACCTGTCGGGCAAGCCTTTCATCACCGGGCGCGGCAGGCTGGTCGGGGCGCTGTCGGCGGCGATCCAGGACACACTCGGCGTACAGACCGAGCTCTCGACCACAGGGGGAACCTCCGATGGTCGCTTCATCGCCGAGATCTGTGCGGAGGTCGTCGAGTTCGGCCCGGTCAACGCATCGATCCACCAGCTCAACGAGTGCATCGCCGTCGATGCCATCGAACCCCTGTCGCGGGTGTATGAGCGTACCCTCGATGCGCTGCTCGGCGCCGGCCGCTGAACGCGCATCGCGACACACGAAACAGAGAACCCTCACCATGTCCGATCAAGCACCGCACGCCGACGAGCAAGAACACGAAGAACACGAACACGAAGAACACGAACACGATCATGGCCCCCTGGCCGAGCTCGTCACGGTTCGCGACTGGTTGCGCTATGCCGTCACCCGCTTCAACCGTGCCGGCATCTTCTGCGGCCACGGGGTGCACGACAGCTTCGACGAAGCCGTCTGGCTCATACTCGGGACGCTCGCGCTCCCGCTCGACCGGCTGGAGCCTTTCCTCGACGCCTGCATTCCCGGCGAGGGGGGCATCGCGCCCCCTGAAGCCCGTCCCTTTTAAACCTCTTCGAGCCCCCGAGACCCTACTAGAACTCCTATGCCCGCTT
>DMCZ01000126.1 GCA_003446655.1 Thauera sp.
GGCGGTGACGCCGCGGCCAAGCTCGCCGTCGACCTTCACCAGCATGGTCTTCGACTTCTTCTGCAGCAGACACTGGGTGGCGAGCACGTGCTCGACTTCCGAGGTGCCGATGCCGTGCGCCAGGCAGCCGAAGGCGCCGTGCGTGGAGGTGTGCGAATCGCCGCAGACCACGGTCATGCCCGGCAGCGTGGCGCCGTTCTCGGGGCCGATGACGTGCACGATGCCCTGGCGCGCGTCCTTGAACGGGAAATAGGCGAGCGAGCCAACCTCGCGGATGTTGGCGTCCAGCGTCTCGACCTGCTGGCGCGAGACCGGATCCTGGATACCGAGATCCCAGTGATCGGTCGGCGTGTTGTGGTCGGCGGTAGCGACGATCGAGCTGATGCGCCAGGGCTTGCGCCCCGCCAGCTTGAGGCCCTCGAAGGCCTGCGGGCTGGTCACCTCATGGACCAGGTGGCGATCGATGTAGATCAGCGCCGTGCCGTCGGCTTCCTGGTGGACGACGTGGCTGGACCAGAGCTTTTCGTACAGCGTTTGAGCGTGCATCCCGATGATTCCGCGTCAGAAAAAAAGAAAAGATTATTTCACAAAGCCCGCCAGGCTGGACAGCGCCGCGGGGTTCAGCGCCGTGCCGCCTGATAGAGCGGCATCACGCGCGCGGCGTATTCGGTAAGGTCGCGCTGGCGGTTGGCGTGCGAGGGGTGGGTGGACAGCCACTGCGGCGGCGCACCGGCGGACTGGCTGGCCATCTTGTTCCACAGCGTGACCGCCGCGCGCGGGTCATAGCCGGCGCGCGCCGCCAGCTCGACGCCCATGCGGTCGGCCTCGGTCTCGTGCTCGCGAGAGTTGGGCAGCTCGAAGGTCACCTTGGCGACCTGGCTCATGAGGGACTGCCCCGCCTGTCCGAAGCCCAGCAAGGCGCCCGCCACCGAGACGCCGATCCCGGTCGCCATCGATTTCGACACCTGCTCGCGCGCGTGTTCGCGCAGCGCATGAGCGATCTCGTGACCCATCACGGCAGCGATCTCGTCGTCGGTCAGGCTCAGGCGCTCGATCAGGCCGGTGTAGATCGCCATCTTGCCGCCGGCCATGCACCACGCGTTGAGTTCATTCGAGCTGAATACGTGCACCTCCCAGTCCCACGCCGGTGCGTCGGGGCGGAAGGCGCCCGTCTGCGCGGTGAGCCGCGACACGATCCGGCGCACGCGCTGAACGGTGGCCGAATCGCGATCGAGCGCGTTCTTGCGGCGGGCCTCGGCGACCATCTGCTGGTATTGCTGGCTCGAAGCCTGCTCGATCTGCTGCGCCGAGACCATCATCAATTGCGAACGCTGCACGCCGACCGCGCCCGCCTGGGTCGTCTGCACGGTCTGGCAGGCAGCGGTGATCGATCCGGCAATCAGCACGGGCATGGCAATGTTCAGAATTCGTTTCACCTTCTGCACCTCCTCATTGCTGAGGGTTCGCGCCGGCAGCCAACCCAGCCGCCCGGCCGCGACTGCGCCAGCCGAACAACAGCCAGATGAAGCCCAGGAGCGCAAACCCCGATCCGATCGTATATGTCCACGCGGCACCAAGGCTGTCCCATGTGTACCCGCTGAGCAGTCCGCCGAGCATGCCGCCAGCGCCAAACGACAGGCTGCCGTAGAGCGCCTGCCCGTGCGACTGCAGACGGCCGGGAAACCACTGGTTCACCACCGCGATGGCAGCCGCATGATAAGCGCCGAAGGTCGCCCCATGCAGCCCCTGCGCCACCAGCAGCACAGCGAGGCTGTCCGCGCCCCAGCCGATCATCAGGAAGCGCGCCACCGCGCACGCGAATGAGAACAGCAGGATGGCGCGCAGCGAGAAGCGCTGCGCGATGCGCGGCATGAGCATGAACACGATGATCTCGGCGACCACGCCCAGCGTCCACATCCAGCCCACCAGCGCCTTGTCGTATCCGATGTCGACGAGGAAGATCGAGTAGAACACGTAGAGCGCGCCATGCGCTGCCGACATGAGGAAGCACGCCCCGAACAAGGCCTGCACTTCCGGTCGGCGCAGGGTGTCGCCAAAGCTCGCCGTCTCGCGCTGCGCGGGCGGACGCGGTGCCTCGGGGACGGCGAAACTGCACAGCACGATGCCGCCGAGGATGGTAGCCGTCACCCAGAGCACGGCCTCGATCGGCAGGCGGTCGAGCGAATGACCGAGCGCGAGCACGGCGACGATGAAGCCCACCGAACCCCACACCCGGATGCTGCCGTAGCGATGCGCGGCCTCACCCAGATGCGCAAACGCGAGGCCTTCGATCAGCGGCAGCGCCGCACTCCAGAAGAAGGCCATCAGCGCCATGGCCGCGAACAATCCGGCGAAGTCGGTGGTCACGAAGAACACCGAGAAGCCCGCCAGGCTCGCGAGTGCCGACAGGCGCACGATCGCGATGCGCATGCCGAGCTTCTCCGCCAGCCAGCCCCACAGGTTGGGCGCCAGCACGCGCATCAGCTGCATCAGCGACATCAGCAACGCGATGTCGGTTGCAGACAGCGAAATCGATTGCAGGTAGAGCGCGAAGTACGGCGAGAACGCGCCGACGAAGGAAAAGTAGAAGAAGTAGTAGGCGGACAGGCGCCAGTAGGGAATCATCGCGCCTGCATCGCCTCAGCGCGGCGAAGGCAGGCGCTGGCGCCCCTCGGGTGCGAGCGCGGGGATGCGCGGCGTGTCGGTGCGCACGTCGCCACACTGGGCACGATGGCGCAGCGCGTGGTCGATCAGCACGAGCGCCAGCATGGATTCGGCAATCGGCGTTGCGCGAATGCCCACGCAGGGATCGTGCCGCCCCTGGGTGGCGACCATCACGGGATTGCCGGCGCGGTCGATCGAGCGGCGCTCGAGGCGGATGCTCGAGGTCGGCTTGATGGCGATGCTGGCGATGATGTCCTGTCCGGTGGAGATGCCGCCGAGCACGCCACCGGCGTGGTTCGACAGGAAGCCTTCCGGCGTCATCTCGTCGCCATGCTCGGTGCCGCGCTGCGCGACCGCACTGAAGCCCGCGCCGATCTCCACGCCCTTGACCGCATTGATGCCCATCATCGCGTAGGCGATGTCGGCGTCCAGGCGCCCATACACCGGCTCGCCCCAGCCCGCCGGCACGCCGCTGGCGACCACGTCGATGCGCGCGCCGATCGAATCGCCCGACTTGCGCAGCGCGTCCATATAGGCCTCGAGTTCGGGCACGATCGCAGCATTGGGGGCGAAGAAGGGGTTGCCGTCAACCTCGTCCCAGGACACGAAGGGAATCTCGATCGGCCCGAGTGCGCTCATGCAGGCGCGGATCACGATACCGTGGCGAGCCTTCAGCCACTTCTTTGCGATCGCGCCGGCCGCGACCCGCACCGCGGTCTCGCGCGCCGACGAGCGGCCGCCGCCGCGGTGGTCGCGCAGGCCGTACTTCTGCAGGTAGGCATAGTCGGCGTGGCCGGGGCGGAAGGTGTCGGCGATATTGCCGTAATCCTTGCTGCGCTGGTCCTGATTGCGGATCAAGAGCGAGATCGGGGTGCCGGTGGTCACGCCCTCGAACACGCCGGACAGAATCTCGACCGTATCGGGTTCACGGCGCTGGGTGACATGGCGAGAAGTGCCTGGCTTGCGGCGATCGAGCTCGGCCTGGATGTCGGCCTCGCAGATCGCCAGTCCCGGCGGGCAGCCATCGACGATGCAGCCGATCGCCGGCCCGTGGGACTCGCCGAAGGAGGTGACGGTGAAGAGCGTGCCGAGGGTATTGCCGGACATGGAAATCTCGCTTCTCGCCCGCGCAACGGTTGGTAGCCACAGCAGGCCCCAAACTTGCGCGAGGCATCTCGAATGAACGGGGGACGGGGCGCGAGTCTAGCACGCACACCCCGTCCCCTTCAGTCCGGCTGCCGCCAGGACTCGGCGCAGCCGGATCCGCCACTGCACGCGTCAGTGGAA
>DMCZ01000010.1:0-1026 GCA_003446655.1 Thauera sp.
CCGACGTGCTGATCCTCGACGAGCCCACCTCGGGCGTCGACCCGGTGGCGCGCGACCACTTCTGGGCGCTGATCGTCGATCTGTCGCGCCAGGACGGGGTGACGATCTTCATCACCACCCACTTCATGAACGAGGCCCAGCGCTGCGACCGCATCTCGCTGATGCACGCCGGTCGCATCCTCGCCAGCGACACGCCGGCGGCGCTCACCGCCGCGCGCGGCTGCGCGCGGCTGGAGGATGCGTTCATCGCCTATCTCGAGGAGGCCAGCGGCGTCGCACCTGGTCCGGCGGGCGAAGATCGCGACTCGCGTCGCTCCGTCGAAGACCTGGTCAGCGCCGGCGCGCCCGGCCATGCCGAACGCTCTGCCGGCTTCAGCCTCGCGCGGCTCCTCAGCCTTTCCGCGCGCGAATCCATCGAACTGCGCCGCGACCCGGTGCGGCTCACGCTGGCGCTGGTCGGCACGCTGGTGCTGATGCTGGTCATGGGCTACGGCATCAACATGGATGTCGAGAACCTCAGCTTCGCGGTGCTCGACCACGACCGCAGCGTCGCCAGCGAACGCTACACGCTGCAGATCGCCGGCTCGCGCTACTTCACCGAGCGCCCCGCGCTCGAAAGCCACGCCGAGCTCGACGCGCGCATGCGCAGCGGCCGGCTGACGATGGCGATCGAGATCCCGCCCGGCTTCGGCCGCGACCTCGCGCGCGGCAAGGCGCCACAGGTGGCGGTGTGGCTCGACGGCTCGATGCCGCTGCGCGGCGAGCTCGCCCGCGCCTACGTGAGCGGGGTGCACGCGCAGACCCTGGCCATGGCCGCTGCCGAAGCCGGCGCCGGCCGTGCGGCGGCCCCGGCCACCATCGAGGTGCGCTACCGCTACAACCCCGAACTGCGCAGCCTGGTGGCGATGGTGCCGATGGTGATCCCGCTGCTGCTGGTGTTCATCCCGGCCATGCTGACCGCGCTCGGCGTGGTGCGCGAGAAGGAGCTCGGCTCCATCCTCAACCTGTACACCACGCCGGTGACGC
>DMCZ01000010.1:1281-20353 GCA_003446655.1 Thauera sp.
TCGCGGTCACGCTGTTCCAGGTGCCGTTCAAGGGCAGCTTCCTGGCGCTGGCCTGCGGCGCCCTGCTCTACGTCACCGCCACCACCGGGCTGGGCCTGCTCGCCTCGACCATGACCAGCAGCCAGGTCGCCGCGCTCGCCGGCACCTCGATCGGCACCCTGCTGCCGGCGATCCAGTTTTCCGGGCTGATGGACCCGGTGTCCTCGCTCGAGGGCGCCGGCGCGCTGATCGGCGCGGTCTACCCGACCACGCACTTCCTCACCATCTCGAGCGGCACCTTCTCCAAGGCGCTCGGCTTCGCCGAGCTCGGCGGCTCGTTCCTGCCGCTGGCGGCGGCGATCCCGGTGCTGACCGTGCTGGCGGTGGCGCTGCTGAAGAAGCAGGCGAAATGAGCGCGCGGCCCAACCAAGCCATGGAACGGACGCCGCCCCTGACCCCGAGCCGGCGCTCGACCCACCTGCGCAACACCTGGCATCTGGGCATCAAGGAGTTCCACAGCCTGGCGCGCGACATGGCGCTGCTGTTCCTGATCGCGTTCATGTTCAGCGTGTCGATCTACGCCGACGCCCGTGCCAAGCCCGAGAGCCTGAACCGCGCCTCGATCGCCGTCGTCGACGAGGACCGCTCGCAGCTCTCCACCCGCATGGTGGCCGCGCTGCAGCCGCCGCAGTTCATCACCCCGGAGCAGGTCGGGCTGGCCGACATGGACCGCGGCATGGACGCCGGCCGCCACACCTTCGTGCTCGACATCCCGCCCGGCTTCCAGCGCGACGTGCTCGCCGGCCGCAGTCCGGCCGTCCAGCTCAACGTCGACGCCACCCGCCAGAGCCAGGCGCAGACCGGCGCCGGCTACATTCAGAGCATCCTCGCCGACGAGATCCGCGCCTTCGTCCAGCGCATACGCGCGCCCGCGCCGCAACCGGTGGAGCTGGTGCCGCGCGCGATGTTCAACCCCAACCTCAACGCCTCGTGGTTCGCGGCGATCAATGCGCTGATCAACAACGTCACCATGCTCGGCATCCTGCTCACCGGCGCGGCGCTGATCCGCGAGCGCGAGCACGGCACCATCGAGCACCTGCTGGTGATGCCGGTCACGCCGCTGGAGATCATGCTGTCGAAGATCTGGTCGATGGGCGTGGTGGTGCTGGTGGCGTCCTCGTTCTCGCTGCAGGTGGTGGTGAAGGGCTTCCTCGGCATCAGCGTGGCGGGGTCGGCGGCGCTGTTCGCGCTCGGCACCCTGCTCTACCTGTTCGCCGCGGCCTCGATCGGCATCTTCATGGGCACGGTCGCGCGCAACATGCCGCAGTTCGGGCTGATGTCCATCCTCGTGCTGCTGCCGCTGCAGATCCTGTCCGGCGGCGTGACGCCGCGCGAGAGCATGCCCGAGACGATCCAGACCCTGATGGCGCTCGCGCCGACCACGCACTATGTGTCGCTGGCGCAGTCCATCCTGTTCCGCGGCGCCGGGATCGACGTGGTGTGGCCCGAATTCCTGATGGTGGCGGTGATCGGCGCGGTCTTCCTGAGTCTCGCCCACCGCCGCCTGCGCCATGCAATCGCAACGATGCAGAATTGACTCCGGCCCGCCCGGAGAAGGGAGAAACAGATGAGCACGCCGGAAACGAACGCTGGACCAGCAACCCCGCCCAAGGCCTCGCGGCGCGGGCCGGCTACCCCCTTCGCGCCGCCGCCCGAGCGCAACCCGCTCGACCGCCGCGTGCATGCCGCGATCGCCCGCGCTACGGCCTCGGTGTCGCCGATCGCGCTGCTGCTCGCGACCGTGGACTGGGCGGGCCACCTGGCGGTGTCGCCGGGCAAGCGCATGGAGCTCGCCGATCTTGGGCTCGAGCAGGGCCGCCGCCTGCTGCGCTATGCGCAGGCCATTGCCTCCTCGCCCCCGGGCTCGCCGGCGCATGACTGCATCGAACCGCCCGCGCAGGACCGCCGCTTCAAGGCCCCGGAGTGGCACACCTGGCCCTTCAACCTGATGCACCAGTCCTTCCTGCTCGCCCAGGAATGGTGGGACGCCGCCACCCACGGGGTGGCCGGGGTGTCGCGCCATCACGAGCAGGTGGTGTCCTTCGCCGCGCGCCAGCTGCTCGACATGTTCTCGCCAGGCAACTTCCTGCCCACCAACCCGGTGGTGCTGCGCCATACGCTCGCCAGCGGCGGCATCAACCTCGCCCGCGGCGCGGTGCATGCGCTCGAGGACCTCGGGCGCACGCTCACCGGCGCCCCGCCCGCGGGCGCCGAGAACTTCGTGGTCGGCCGCGACGTGGCGGTCACGCCGGGCAAGGTCGTGTTGCGCAACGGCCTCATCGAGCTGATCCAGTACGCCCCGACCACGGCCACCGTGCATCCCGAGCCGGTGCTGATCGTGCCGGCGTGGATCATGAAGTACTACATCCTCGACCTGTCGCCGCACAACTCGCTGGTGAAGTACCTGGTGAGCCAGGGCCACACGGTGTTCTGCATCTCGTGGAAGAACCCGGGCGTGGACGAGCGCGACCTCGACATGGACGACTACCTCGAGCTCGGCTTCCATGCCGCGCTCGAGGCCATCAACGCCATCGTGCCCGGGCAGAAGGTGCACGCCACCGGCTACTGCCTCGGCGGCACCCTGCTCGCGATCGCCGCCGCGGCCATGGAGCGCGACGGCGACGATCGGCTGGCGACGATGACGCTGTTCACCGCGCAGACCGACTTCACCGAGCCGGGCGAGCTGGCGCTCTTCATCGACGAGAGCGAGGTCAGCCTGCTCGAGGCGCAGATGGCCGAGACCGGCTTCCTGACCGCCGGCCAGATGGCGGGCGCGTTCCAGATCCTGCGCTCGAACGACCTGCTGTGGTCGCGCATCGTCGGCGAGTACCTGATGGGCGAGCGCGCGCCGATGAGCGACCTGATGGCCTGGAATGCCGACGCCACCCGCATGCCGGCGCGCATGCACGGCCAGTACCTGCGCCGCCTGTTCCTCAACGACGACCTCAGCGAGGGCCGCTACCCGGTGGGCGGCAAGCCGGTGTCGCTGTCCGACATCGACGTGCCGGTGTTCTGCGTGGCCACGCAGACCGACCACGTCGCGCCCTGGCGCTCCGTGTACAAGCTGCACTACCTGACCCCGACCGAGATCACCTTCGTGCTCACCAGCGGCGGTCACAACGCCGGCATCGTCAGCGAGCCGGGCCACCCGCGGCGTGAATACCAGATCCAGACCCGGCCCGCCGGCGACAACTACGTGCCCCCCGACGACTGGGTGCGCCGCAGCCCCCGCTACGAGGGTTCGTGGTGGCCGGCCTGGAGCACCTGGCTGGCGGCGCGCTCGAGCGCCCCGGCCACGCCGCCCGCGCTCGGCGCCCCCGAGCGCGGCTACCCGACGCTCGAGGACGCGCCCGGGCGGTATGTGCACGAGAAGTAGTCCGCAGCGCCCACAGCGCAGCCGCCGCGAAGAAGTGCGCCGAGCACAGGATCAAATGAACTTATAGTTGAAGCATTATTGTTTGTTGCGCCGCACAAAAAACACCGCTAACATTTGAACCGTCTCCTCCACCCTCCTCCTTTGGTGTGGATTTGGCCCGGAAGTCGAAAGACCTCCGGGCTTTTTTCTTTTCCGCGTCTGCAGGGCGCTTTTGACCGCCTGCCGTGATTTCGTACCTTGTCACGCGCTTGCCATAGTGATCATGCGCCGGATCTCGGGCACGCAGGAGCCGCAGGACGTACCGCACTTCAGCCGCTGCTGCATCGCGTCAAAGCCCTCGCCGCCGGCGATCGCGGCGCGGATGTCCGACTCGGCCACGTTCAGGCAATTGCACACGATCCGCCCCCGGCCACGGGCGGCCTCGGGCGGCGCGGCCAGCGGCGCCAGCAGCCAGCGCCGCAGCGCGGTCGTCGATTGACGCTCCACCATCACGTCGCGCAACCAGGCACCGGCGACGGTCTCGCCGCACAGGCGCAGGCCGACCAGGCGCTCGTCCTCGATCAGCGCACGCTTGCTGACGCCGCGGCGGGCGTCCGAATAGCTCAGCGCCGCATCCACGTCCAGCCCGACCAGTGCGTCTAGTTCGTCCAGCCAGGCGGACGGGATCGGCTGGTCGTGCGCCACGCGCATGACCACCGCCGCCTCGTCGCGGCCGGCAAGCGCGAGCGAGGCGTAGGCGAAGCGCGCCAGCCAGGGCACCAGCGCCTCGGCAAGTTCGGTGGCGGCACGCTCTCCGGTCTCCACCCGCATCAGCAGCAACTGGAAGGGCAGCTCGACCTTGTCGATGCGCACCGCGGCGTGCTTGAGCTCGGGCTGCTTCGAGAAGGGATCGAAGTCGCCCGCCATCAATTCGTTGATACCTGCCGAACCGAGCACGTTGCGCCCCCAGTGCATGGCGACGAAGGCCTGGCCGCGACGCACCTCGTCCGAGGCCACCGCGCGCAGCACGATCTCGCCACGCCGGCTCGACACCTTCACCAGCTCGCCGCTCTGCACCTGGAACATGCGCAGATCGGCCGGATGCAGCTCGATGCGCGCCTCGTCCACATGGCTGTACAGACGCGCGACCTTGCCGGTGCGGCTCATGCCGTGCCACTGGTCGCGCAGGCGCCCGGTGGTGAGCCGGATCAGATAGTCTCCGTCGGCCTGCTCCGCCGTGGTCTCGCCCACCGGCACGACGAAGCGCGCACGACCGCTGGCGGTCGGGAAGCGGCCATCGGCATAGAGCCGCGCGCGGCGCGCCGCGTCGGCCACCGCCGTCCCCGCCGGGAACGGCCACTGCTGCGGCCCGGCGCCTTCCAGCACGGCGTAGTCGAGCCCGGTGATGTCGAGATCGCGCCCGGCGGTGCTGGCCACGTGCTCGGCGAAGATGTCCTCCACCTTGTCATAGGCGAACAGTTCCGCCGCCTGCGGCTTGCCGATGAGCGGTGCGAGCGCCTGCGCGAAATCGCACACGATGCGCCAGTCCGCGCGCGCCTCGCCCGGCGGCGGCAGCGCGCGCTGCACGCGGGTGATGCGACGCTCGGAGTTGGTGACCGTGCCTTCCTTCTCGCCCCAGGTCGCGGCCGGCAGCATCAGGTCGGCGAAGGGCGCGCTCTCGGTGCTGCGGTAGGCCTCCTGCAGCACGACGAAGTCGCAGCGCTGCAGCGCCGCGCGCACCAGCGCCTGCTCGGGCAGCGACTGCGCGGGGTTGGTGCATGCGATCCACAAGGCCTTGATCTTCCCCTCCGCGGCGGCGCGGAACAGTTCGACCGCGGTCAGGCCGGGCTTGTCCGGCACGCTGTCCACGCCCCACAGGCGCGCGACCTCGGCGCGATGCGCGGGGTTGGCGAGATCGCGGTGGGCGGACAGCAGGTTCGCCAGGCCGCCGACCTCGCGCCCACCCATGGCGTTGGGCTGGCCGGTCATCGAGAACGGGCCGCAGCCGGCACGACCGATCTTGCCGGTGGCGAGCGAAAGCGCGATCAGCGCCGCACTGTTGTGCGTGCCGTGCGTGGACTGGTTCAGGCCCTGGCACCACAGCGACATCGCCGCCGGCGCCCGCCCCCACCAGCGCGCGGCGGTGACGATGGCCGCCGCGTCGAGGCCGCACTTCTCGGCGGCCACGGTCGGCGTCACCGCCGCCACGTGCGTGCGCAGGGCCTCGAAGCCCTCGGTGTGGGCGGCGATGAAGGCCGCATCGATCAGGCCTTCGCGCAGCAGCACGTGCAGCATCGCGTTGTACAGCCAGATGTCGGTGCCGGGCAGCAGCGCCAGGTGCAGGTCGGCCGCGGCGGCGGTGTCGGTGCGGCGCGGGTCGATGACGATCAGCTTCATGTGCGGGCGCGCCTTCCTCGCGTCCTCGATGCGGCGGAAGGCCACCGGGTGCGCATAGGCCGGGTTGCCGCCGGCGATCAGCAGGCAGTCGGTGTGGTCGAAGTCCTCGTAGGCGCAGGGTGGCGCATCGGCGCCCAGCGTCTGCTTGTAGGCGGCGACCGCGCTCGACATGCACAGGCGCGAGTTGCTGTCGACGTTGTTGCTGCCGATCAGGCCCTTCATCGCCTTGTTGAAGACGTAATAGTCCTCGGTCAGCAGCTGGCCGGAGATGTAGAAGGCGACCGAATCCGGCCCGTACGTACGGATGGCCTCGGCGAAACGCTGCGCTACCACGCCGATCGCCGCGTCCCAGCCCACGCGCTGGCGCACTTCGCCGCGCGTCGCGCGCAGTTCCGGGTACAGCAGCCGGGTCTCCGGGCGGGCGCTCAGGTGCAGCGTGGAGCCCTTGGTGCACAGGCGCCCGAAGTTGGCCGGGTGCGCGGGATCGCCGTGCACGCCGGTGATGCGCGCGCCGTCGTGCTCGATCAGCACGCCGCAGCCGACGCCGCAGTAGGGACAGGTGGCCTTGGTTTCCATCAGGGTCTCCGCAGCCTCGATCTCGGGGTGCGCTTTCATCGAACCGGCGCCGGGCTGAAAGCGGGATGTCTCGTCCATGTAGGGCTCCAGAGTCATGCATCGTACGCACCGTGGGCGCGTGAATTTCCAGCGCATGACTCCGTTGCCAATTCAACCCGCCGGCGCTGGCGGGTCGGACGCTGTGCTGGCCTGCTCGAAGCAAACGTCGCGCCAGCACGTAAATCGTTATTGATCATGAGCTTGTAATCGAGGCACGCGCCTGCGGATGCACCATCTTGGTGTGCAGTGCACAAGCGCGGTGCGCGGCAGGGGCCGATGCGCTCACGTATGCTGGAACGGCTGAGAGACCCAGGCGCCCATGTATAAACAGCACCAACACGCATCACCCATGCTATTTTCTCGATAATTTTTTTCATTCTCGATTTCACGTGACATCCATGTCTTCACCGCTTGTCATCCTGATCCTGTCCTTGCTGCTCGGCCTGCAGCCGATCACCACCGACCTCTACCTCCCCGCCCTGCCCGCGCTCACCGCCAGCTTCGGCGCGGTGCCCGCGCAGGCGCAGCTGACCCTGACGGCGTTGCTGCTCGCCTTCGGCGCGTCGCAGCTGTTCTGGGGCCCGCTATCCGACCGGGTCGGACGCCGCCGGGTGTTGCTGATCGGCCTCGTCGGTTACACGCTGGCTGCGATCGGCAGCGCGCTAGCCGGCTCGATCGAGGTGATGGTGTTCTGGCGCGTGCTGCAGGGCGCCTTCATGGGCGCCGGCACGGTGTGTGCACGGGCGATCGTGCGCGACCTCTACCCGCCGCTGGAAGGCGCTCGTGCAATGAGCAAGGGCTTGTCGGGCCTGGGTGTGGCCGCCTGTCTCAGCCCCTGGATCGGGGGCCTCCTGGCTGAGTGGTTCGGCTGGCGCGCCACGCTGCTGGCGCTCACGGTGATGGGTGCGCTGACGCTGTTCGTAGTCGCACGCTACTTCCAGGAAACCTTGCACGAGCGCCACCCCGAGGCGCTGCAACCCGCCGTGCTGCTGCGCACCGCGCGCGGCATCGTCAGCAATGGCAGCTTCTGGACCTACGCCTCGCTGTGCACCGCGTCCTTCGGCGGTCTGTTCTGCATCCTGTCGGCATCATCCTTCGTGTTCATCAACCTGCTCGGCACCTCGCCGAGCTTCTACGGCGTGCTGCTGCTCCTGCTCTCGGCCTTCTATATCGCCGGCACCATGCTGTGCCGGCGCATGATCCTGCACTTCGGCGTGCAGCGCAGCGTGATGATCGGCGGCGCCCTGTCGCTGGGCGGCGGGGGGCTGATGCTGGCCTTCGCGCTCGCCGGGCTGACCACGGTGTGGACGATCATGGTGCCCGCCTTCATCTTCATGCTCGGCCACGGGGTGCACCAGCCCTGCGGCCAGAGCGGCGCGATCGCGCCCTTCCCCAAGACCGCCGGCGCCGCATCGGCGATCACCGGCTTCCTGATGATGCTGGTGGCGTTCGGCGCCGCCTACTGGGTGGGTGCCAACATGGACGGCAGCGCGCTGCCGATGGTGATCGGCGTGGCCTTCTGCAGTGCCGCGGTCGCCTTCATCGCCTGGGTGCCGGTGCAGCGGGTGAGGCTGGGGACGGCGGGGTAGGCCTGGACGGAGCAGTCGAGCCCCCTCGCTGACGTCCGGGGCGTCCGCCCGGTCGTCAACTTGGGCACCAAGATCAAAGCCGAGCAGTCGCTCGGCTTTATACTTTCTGCAAATGCAAATTGCGTTCTCAAGACACCAATGCAGACAGCGAATGACAGATCTCTCCCCGTCCGATCTCAAGACCATCCTGCACTCGAAACGCGCGAACCTCTACTACCTCGAACACTGCCGCGTACTGGTGAATGGCGGCAGGGTTGAGTACATCACGGAAGAAGGCAATCGCTCCCTCTACTGGAACATCCCCATCGCCAACACCACGACGATCCTGCTCGGGACAGGAACCTCGATCACGCAGGCCGCCATGCGCGAACTTGCAAAGGCAGGCGTACTGGTGGGTTTTTGCGGCGGCGGAGGTACGCCACTCTTCACTGCAAACGAGGTCGACTTTGACGTCGCGTGGTTTTCACCGCAAAGCGAATATCGCCCAACCGAATACTTGCAGTGGTGGGTCCGCTTCTGGTTCCACGACGAGCTACGTCTTTGCGCGGCCAAAGCTATCCAGCAAGCGCGACTGGCCCGCATCTCCGAGCATTGGTTGAACAACCGCGCGCTCGGTGAAGCAGGTTTCACAGTTCCGGACAAGAGACTCGAGGCCGCGCTCAAGGCCTCTCGACTCGCCATCGACTCGGCGCCGGACAACACTGCCCTGCTAACGGAAGAGGCTCGCCTCACCAAGACACTGTTCAAGATCGCTTGCGATGCGACGGACTACGGGGAGTTCACGCGAGCCAAGAGAGGTAGCGGCGGCGACCCGGCGAACCGCTTCCTCGACCACGGGAATTACCTCGCCTACGGGCTGGGCGCCACCGCCACATGGGTGCTCGGCCTGCCGCATGGCTTGGCCGTGCTGCACGGCAAGACGCGGCGCGGCGGACTGGTGTTCGACGTCGCCGATCTGGTCAAGGACGCGGTGATCCTGCCGCAGGCCTTCGTCTCTGCGATGCGCGGCGACAGCGAAAAGGAGTTTCGCGACTGCTGCATTGAGGCCCTGGTCCAGACCGAATCGCTCGACTTCATGATCGACACGCTGAAGTCAATCGCCACCGAAACCGGGAAGCGCGCCGCATGAACGTGCTGCTCATTTCCCAATGCACCAAGAACGCACTCACCGAAACCCGGCGCATCCTCGACCAGTTCGCCGAGCGCCGTGGCGACCGCACCTGGCAGACCCCGATCACCCAGGCCGGGCTGGAAACGCTGCGCCGCCTGCTGCGCAAGTCCGCGCGCAAGAACACCGCCGTGGCCTGCCACTGGATACGCGGCAAGGACCACAGCGAGTTCCTGTGGATCGTGGGCGATGCGCGGCAGTTCAGCGAACGGGGGGCAACGCCAACGAACTCGACGCGGCGCAACGTGCTGCGTGCTGAATCGGAAAACGACTGGCACAGCCTGACCATCATTCACCTGCTGGCCTCGCTCGCCGCGCTGCTGCACGACCTGGGCAAGGCCTCCCTCGCCTTTCAGCAACGGCTTACGGCGACGGGACCGACCAAGCGCAACCTGTATCGCCACGAATGGGTGTCGCTGCGTCTGTTTCAGGCTTTCGTCGGCGACAGCACCGACGCCGAATGGCTGGAACGGCTGATTGCCCCGTCTGCGGACGACGACCAGAGCTGGACAGCGCGCCTGTGCGAAGACCGACTGCGTGATGGGCTCGACATCGCAGCACAAGACAACAAGCCGTTCGCCGTTCTCCCCCCCTTGGCGAAAGTCGTCGCGTGGCTGGTCCTGACCCATCACCGTCTGCCGGTGATGCCGACCATGGATGCCGATAGGCAATGGAAGTGGCTGGGTGCGCGCGTTGCCGATCTGAGCACCGCTCAACTGGACAAGCTCCTGGAAAAGGTGGACGCGAACTGGAACGAAATTGCACACGGAACAGACAAGGACCCGATCCAGGCCCACTGGCAATTTCCCCACGGCCTTCCGGTCACGACCGATGTCTGGCGAAAGCGCGCGGCGCGGGTGGCACGCCGGCTGCTGCCGATCGTGCAAAGCGCGGATGCGCGCGACTGGCTGCATGACCCGTACCTGATGCATCTCGGCCGACTTGCCCTGATGCTGGCGGATCACCACTATTCCAGCCTCACCGACCCAGCTGCCCGCAGCGATCTCAACCCGGCCTATCCGCTGTTCGCCAATACCGACCGCAAGACCGGCAAGTTCAATCAAACCCTCGACGAGCACCTGCTCGGCGTCGCCCGGCACACGGGCATGGTCGCCCACGCGCTGCCTGGATTCGAGCATCACCTGCCCCGACTGGTCCGCCACAAGGGCTTGCGCAAGCGCAGCGCCGACGCCCGTTTCCGCTGGCAGGACCGCGCCGCCGAGCTTGCCGAATCCATGCGCGAATCCGCCGGCCGCCGCGGCGCATTCATCGTCAACATGGCCTCCACCGGCTGCGGCAAGACGCTGGCCAACGCGCGCATCATGAACGCGCTCACCGACCCGTCCCGCGGGCTGCGCTGCGCCTTCGCGCTCGGCCTGCGTACCCTCACGCTGCAGACCGGACGCGCCTTCCGCGACGAACTGCAGCTATCGGACGATGCGCTGGCGATCCGCGTCGGCGGCGCCGCCAACCGCGAACTGTTCGAGCACTACGAGCAACTCGCCGAGCGAAGCGGGTCAGCCTCCACCCAGGCCTTGCTACCGGAGGACGCGGGCGTGGTGTTCGAGGGCACCACCGCCCACCCGTTGCTGCAACGCCTGTCTCACGACCCGCGCATCCATGCGCTGATCGCCGCCCCGCTGCTCGTGTGCACCATCGACCACCTGACCCCGGCCACCGAAAGCCAGCGCGGCGGCGGCCAGATCGCGCCGATGCTGCGCCTGATGAGCGGCGATCTGGTGCTGGACGAGCCCGATGACTTCGATATCGACGACCTGCCCGCCCTCGCCCGCCTGGTGCATTGGGCCGGACTGCTCGGCAGCCGCGTGCTGCTCTCGTCCGCCACTCTGCCGCCAGCACTGGTGCAAGGTCTGTTCGAAGCCTATCTCGACGGGCGGCGGTGGTTCCAGCGCAATCGCGGCGAACGGCCCGGCACCGCCCCCGAGGTGTGCTGCATGTGGGTGGATGAGTTCGACCAGACCCGGCACGACTGTGGCGAGGGCGACGCGTTTGCCGCGCAGCAGTTGGTGTTTGCCCAGCGTCGTCATGCGCGCCTCGCCAAGGAGGCCGCGCGACGACGCGCCGAACTCCTGCCGCTTCCGCTCGCAGGAAAGGCGCAGGATTTACTGCGTTCCACAATGGCCGCGACCATGCGGGACGCGGCCTTGAGCCTGCACGCCACACACCACACCATCGACCCGCAATCGGGCAAGCGCGTCAGCTTCGGCCTCATCCGCATGGCCAACATCGATCCGCTGGTCGACGTCGCCCTATCCCTCTACGCCCTCGGCGCACCGGACAACACGCGGATACACCTCTGCACCTATCACTCGCAATATCCGTTGCTGATCCGCTCTGCCATCGAGCACCGCCTGGACGCCGCGCTCAACCGCCGCAAGGCTGACGCCGTCTTCGCGCTGCCGGAAATCCGCAGCCGCCTTGATGCCAACCCGGAATCCGACCACCTCTTCATCGTGCTCGGCAGTCCGGTCACCGAAGTCGGGCGCGACCACGACTACGACTGGGCGGTGGTCGAACCGTCCTCGATGCGCTCATTGATCCAGCTCGCCGGCCGCATCCGCCGCCACCGCCCGGGCGCGGTAGACACGCCCAACCTGATGGTGCTGGACAGCAACCTGCGCCACTTCGAGCACCCCGGCGAACCCGCCTACTGCAAGCCGGGCTTCGAGATGCACGAGCCCCGTTTCAAGCTGCAGTCCCATTCGCTCGCGGACTTGCTCGAAGCCGAACAACGCGAGGTCATAGACGCCCGCCCGCGCATCCTGCCCAAGCCGGACGAAGCGCTGCAGCCGACGGCGAGACTGGTAGACCTCGAGCATGCACGCATCCAATTCCAAATGCGACCGCAGTCAAGCAACGAGGTGATCAGTGAGCATCGACTGAAGAAAGGGGTAAAGCCGAAATCGTCGATCAATGCCACGACTCACTGGCTGCGGCCCGGCGTCTCGCTGACCGCCGTACTGCCCCAGCAACAGCCCTTCCGCTACGACCCCGAACCCAAGGTGGACGTCGTCCTGCTGCCCGACGAGGAAGGCGAGGACTACGCCCTCCATCGCATCGCGCCCGCAGAGGAGCGCTATCGCAAGCTGTACGTGAGGATCGAAGACGGTCGGAACCACCGCATCGCTGATGAGCGGGTAGCCGGTACACGCGTAACGCCGTGGGGTGTTACCGACTACATGACCGCACTTAGGGCGCTGGCCGAGGAACGGGACATGACGCTGGAAGTGTGCGCTGGGCGCTACGGTTCAGTGACGCTACCCGAGAACCCTCAGGGCTGGCGGTTCCATTCAGCGCTGGGATTTACGAGGGCTCGGTGAGGAACGTGACAACACATGACATTCACTCATTCGGCGTCGAACTCACCCGCCGCCTGCAAGAGTCCTGGCAGCTTCCGGGCAAGTTCGGGCACGGCGTCACGAACGGTATCCCACACCACTTCGATATCAAGCTCGAAGTAGCCGTGGGCAATCCGGTTGCGCATGCCGCGCATCGCAGCCCACGGAATGTCAGGGTGTGCCGCGATGAAGTCGGGAGCACTGTCGGCAATTCTCGACGCCACTTCCCCGATCAACAGCAGATTCAGCACGACCGCCTGCTGCGTCCGCTTGTCGCTCTCGAAGGCTGCAAAGTCGAGTCCGTCGACATAACGGCATGCATCCCCCGCAGCTTCGTGCATCTGCTCGATCCAAAGCGCCAGACGTTCCGCGCTCTTCATAGCGGGCGGGCTTCCCCAATGACTCGTGCACGAATCCGTGCAGGCAAATCGCGGGGAGTCACTACATCAACCCGAACGCCCAGCATGTCTTCGAGTTCGACCTGCAGACCACCCAGGTCGAACAGGGTCGTTCCGGGTTGCGGATCGACGAGCAGATCGAGGTCGCTGCCATCCTTGTCGGTGCCATGGAGGACCGAGCCGAACACCCGGGGATTGCGCACACGAAAGCGCGCGACCGCTTCGCGGATCGATTGCTCCCGATGCCGAAGTGCATCCGAAGGCTTCATGGATCACCAGTGAATTGAATCAGCAACCGCATTTGACCAAGGGGAGGAGAAGAATGCAATCACGTCCAAGTATCCGAAACAGCGGTCCTGAGGGTGCGTCATGAAGACTTCCCCCGAACACCAGGCCGCTTTCCGCAACGCCATCGAGCACTTCCTCAAGGAGCGCCTCGACGCCAAGCTGGACAAGCTTCCACCCGACGACCCGAAACGTGACGAGCTGATTGCTCAGCACGCTCGCGAGACCTGGCTGGCCGACGCCGCCCGGCGCGTGGCGCAGATCCAGATTGTCACCCACACCCTCAAGCCCATCCACCCCGACGCCCGCGGCACCAACCTCTTCCGCGCCCCCGACGAGTTGCCCGCGCACCGGGAAGTCGGCAGTCACGTCCTGGGACAGGGCTTCAGCAGCGACGTCGTCGGTAACGCCGCCGCACTGGACGTCTTCAAGCTGCTGAAGCTGGCGGTGAACGGGCGCCCCCTGCTCGCCTGGATGCAGGACGGCGACCCCGACCTGCTCGGCGCGCTCAGCGACGACGCCGATCGGGCAGGCGAATGGCTGACCGCGTTCATCGGCATCACCGCCCCGCGCAGCGCCACGCCGAGTTCGCACGCCCTGGCCAAGCAGCTCTACTGGCTGGCGGGTGAAGACCCCGCCGACGACGCTCAGTATCACCTGCTCGCGCCGCTGTATTCGAGCGCGCTGGCCCACGCCGTCTTCCAGACCATCAACGAGGACCGCTTCGGCGAGGCCGGCAAACTCGCGCGCCAGGCGCGCTACGCCCAACGCGACCACGACACCGGCTATCGCGAATATCCCGACCTTGCCGTGCAGAAGTTCGGCGGCACCAAGCCGCAGAACATCAGCCAGTTGAACAGCGAACGCGGGGGCAACAACTACTTGCTGGCCTCGCGTCCGCCCAAGTGGCAGACACGTGCATTGAAAGCGCCGCTGTTCGCCGAATCGGTTTTCCCCCGGTTCGGCCGGATTCGGGAGGTGCGGGCCACGGTGCGCGTCCTGCGGGATTTCCTCGAGAGCGACCCGCCCTCAACCATGGAAACCCGCAACCGCCGCGATGCCCTGCTCGATCGGCTGATCGACGAACTGGTCGACTTCGCCCATCCCCTGCAAGCCACCCTGCCCGCTGGCTGGACGCGCGATACGGATTGCCGGCTGGTCGAGGCAGAACGGCTGTGGTTGGACCCCGGGCGCGCAATAGAGGAAGAAGCTTCCGGCACCAAGTTCCACTCAGATTGGCACCTCATGGACTGGCCCGTCGAGATCGGTCGCCGCTTTGGCAACTGGCTGAACCACGAACTCGGGCAGAGCTTGCCCCTGGGCGATATCGAGGGCCGCCACTGGCGCGACGAGCTGCTGCTCCACACGGCTTGGGCTGGCAGATTGCACACGCTGCGGGTCGAGGGTGATGTGCCGACCTACATTCCGGTTCGGGAGGCCGTGCAATGAATACCTTGCCCCATAGCGACGGCCTGCTGATCCTGCCGCGCCTGCGCGTGCAGAACGCCAACGCCATCTCCAGCCCGCTGACCCACGGCTTCCCCTCGATGACCGCCTTCCTCGGCCTCATGTGGGCGCTCGCCCGCAAGCTGGAAGCCCACGACTTGCCGCTTGCCTTCGACAGCGTCGGCGTGATCTGTCATGACTTCGACGAACAGGTCACCGAGGGCGGCTATGTGAAGGCCTTTCGCCTGACGCGCAACCCGGTGGACAAGGATGGCGGCAGCGCGGCCATCGTCGAGGAAGGCCGCATGCACATGGAGATCACGCTGGTCTTCGGCATCAGCGGCGGCTTTGTCGAACTCGACGAACGCGCGCACGACGCCATCGCCCAGACCGTTGCCTTTGAGCTGGCCGGCATGCGCATCGCGGGCGGTAGTGTTCTGCCCAGCGGCGACTGGCTCAGTCGCCCGGCACTCCTGCGCTTCGGCGACGATGCCGAGGACGTTCGCCGCCGCTTCCGTCATCTGCGCCGGCGCTGGCTGCCGGGTTTCGCGCTGGTGTGCCGGGACGATCTGCTGCACGCGCGGCTCGATCAACTACGCGAAGCCGCACCGGAGAGCACGGCGCTGGATGCCCTGCTCGACCTTTCACGCTTCAACTGGCACCCGGTTCTACCCGACTCCGCGTCGGACGAGTCGTCCGCTGCAACGGCGAAGGTCGAATGGAAGCCCGAGTCACGCCCGGGCTGGATCGTACCGATCCCGGTCGGCTTCGGCGCATTGTCCGAGCTGTTGCCGGCGGGACAGGTGGAAAGCGCGCGCGACCGCGACACGCCGTTCCGCTTCGTCGAAAGCCTTTACTCCATCGGCCAGTGGATCAGCCCGCACCGGCTGGACAACGCCAACCAACTCCTTTGGTACGCCAGCACCGACCCAGTTGCGGGCCTGTACCGCTGCCGTAACGACTTCGAATCCCTGAAGTCCGCCTGAACGCATCGAACCCATATCAAAAGGAATCCAGACCATGACACTCAAGACCGCTTCCGTACTCGCCTTCGAACGCAAACTCGACCCCTCCGACGCCTTGTTCTACGCCGGCAACTGGGATCAGCGGGACACCACCCAAGACTGGGAAGTCGTTTCCATCCGCGAGAAATCCGTACGCGGCACCATTTCCAACCGCCTGAAAGCCAAGGACCAGGATCCCGCCAAGCTCGATGCCGCGATCGAAAACCCCAACCTGCAGACAGTCGATGTCGCCACCCTGCCCAGCGGTGCTGACACCCTGAAGGTCGTGTTCACGCTGCGCGTGCTGGGCGGCACGGGCAAGCCCTCCGCCTGCAATGACGCCGACTACCTGAACAAGCTGCTAGACACCGTCCGCGGCTATGTCGACACCCAGGGCTTCGGCGAACTCGGTCGCCGCTATGCCTTCAACCTCGCCAACGGCCGCTTTCTGTGGCGCAACCGCATCGGCGCGGAGCAGGTGGAAGTCCGCGTCGCCCATTTGGTGAGTGGCGCACCGCAGGAGACCTGGACCTTCGACGCCCTGGCGCTCCCGCTGCGCAGCTTCGATGCCCCTGCCGAAGGCGCCGGTGCCATCGATGACCTCGCCCGCCTGATCTCCGACGGGCTAGCCGGGCAGCGACACGTGCTGCTGCAAGTTACCGCCTTCGTCCGCATCGGCGCCGGTCAGGAAGTCTTCCCGTCGCAGGAACTCATCCTCGACCGCGGCCGGGGTGACAAGAGCAAAACGCTCTACCAGGTAAACAACATCGCCGGCATCCACTCGCAGAAGATCGGCAACGCCCTGCGCACCATCGACACCTGGTACGAAGGCGCCGACGAAATGGGGCCGATCGCCGTCGAACCGTATGGCTCCGTCACCACTCAGGGCAAAGCCTACCGCCAGCCGAAGCAGAAGCTCGACTTCTACAACCTGCTCGACAGCTGGATCATCAAGGACCAAGCGCCGCCAGTGGAGCAGCAGCACTTTGTCATCGCCACGCTGGTTCGTGGCGGGGTATTTGGGGAGGCAGGCTAAGCATGGATCATTACATCGACATCACCGTGCTACCCGATCCTGAGTTTCCGGCGACAACGCTGATGAACGCTCTGTTCTCCAAACTGCACCGGGGGTTGGTCCATCATGCTGGACGTGATATCGGCGTCAGCTTTCCAGAAGTTGCGCAGAACAGGCGAACGCTCGGAAAACGGCTGCGCCTGCACGGCAGCAAGGAAAGCCTCGAACGCTTGATGACCGTCCGATGGACTCAAGGCATGCAGGACCACATCGAGATCACGCCGATCAGGGCAGTACCGCCCAACGTCATGCACTGTATTGTGCGCAGGGTGCAGGCCAAGAGCAGTCCGGAACGCCTGCGCCGACGACTCATCGCACGCAAGTCGGTCAGTGCTGAGGCTGCACAAGCGGCAATCCCGGACACCGCTGCCAGGTTGCTCGATCTTCCGTATGTCGAAATGGCGAGCCGGACGACGTCTCAGCGCTTCAAGCTGTTCATCGAGCATCTGGAACCTAGCTCGGTCGCTGTGCGTGGTGAATTCGGCAGCTATGGCCTAGCCGCGAATGCAACTGTCCCGTGGTTCTAGACCCTTTTTGAAAAGAAAATAAAAATAGACCAAAAATCAATGTGTTATGAACATCATCATATTTTTGGTCCCCGACGGTTTTCCCCATCCTGCTCTTTAATAATCAGAAGGTTCCAGTAATTCCCGGCTAGATCACTGCCGCATAGGCAGCTCAGAAATGGTCCATCGCATCGGCCGCGGCCTTGGCGTAGATCACTGCCGCATAGGCAGCTCAGAAATTGGTGATTTGCACGGCAGCGCGCACGCGGCGCGATCACTGCCGCATAGGCAGCTCAGAAAGCGAAAGCGTTCGTCAAGGACTTCGCGGCCATGATCACTGCCGCATAGGCAGCTCAGAAAAGCGTCTGGACTGCATCAGGCAGCATCGTGCTGATCACTGCCGCATAGGCAGCTCAGAAAAGTGGCACCCACTGATCGTTCCCAGCTTTGCGGATCACTGCCGCATAGGCAGCTCAGAAACCACCGCAGCCCTCACAGCCGGCGCCGCAGACGATCACTGCCGCATAGGCAGCTCAGAAAGAAACCCCTCCTGCGCTGCTGGGGCTTGGCTTGATCACTGCCGCATAGGCAGCTCAGAAATGACGCCAAAACAGGTCGGCCCAGCCGTAGGGGATCACTGCCGCATAGGCAGCTCAGAAATGCGCACCCCCTCTCTGCCGTGGCGTCCGTACGATCACTGCCGCATAGGCAGCTCAGAAAACGGCAACGACCGATACGGCAACGCTGCGGGTGATCACTGCCGCATAGGCAGCTCAGAAAACGGATGGATCGGCGACGGAGGGAAATTCGCAGATCACTGCCGCATAGGCAGCTCAGAAACCAAACGGGTTGCACGATCTCGCCGGTGAACTCGATCACTGCCGCATAGGCAGCTCAGAAATTGAAGGAATGCACGCCGTCGCGGTTGAAGAAGATCACTGCCGCATAGGCAGCTCAGAAAACAACGGCCCAGTCGTTGGCGTCGGTCCAGTAGATCACTGCCGCATAGGCAGCTCAGAAAGTCCCGCTTCACGCTCGAATAAGCCCCGGAGCGATCACTGCCGCATAGGCAGCTCAGAAAACGCCATGGGCGCCGGGGCCGTCACCCTGCAAGATCACTGCCGCATAGGCAGCTCAGAAAACGAGGTCGCGCTTACCCTCGATGCCCACCCTGATCACTGCCGCATAGGCAGCTCAGAAATGATCGCGCACCCTGAACAGCTCGAGCAGCCGGATCACTGCCGCATAGGCAGCTCAGAAATGCTCCTGCGCGTCGGCCTGTGCGTCGTCTGCGATCACTGCCGCATAGGCAGCTCAGAAAGCGTTATACGCCCGCGCCTCGATCTCGTATTCGATCACTGCCGCATAGGCAGCTCAGAAAAGCGAAGTCGAAGCCATCCGCCGCCGCGGCGCCGATCACTGCCGCATAGGCAGCTCAGAAAGCTCTGATTGACCGCCTCACCGGCCTGCTGCGGATCACTGCCGCATAGGCAGCTCAGAAATTGCGCTGGAGTTCGGTCAGGTTCGAATCGTCGATCACTGCCGCATAGGCAGCTCAGAAATCGGGCTGGTGCCCGCCGGGCCTGGGCGCGCTGATCACTGCCGCATAGGCAGCTCAGAAAGCGAGAAGCGGGGCTGGTACATCCTGCACGAGGATCACTGCCGCATAGGCAGCTCAGAAAAGGTGCGCGGCTGCCAGGTGTGGGCGCGGAACTGATCACTGCCGCATAGGCAGCTCAGGGATACCTCCCCCCCCCCCCCCCCGCAACCCTCCCTTTCGCCCCCCCCCGGGGGGGGGGGCCCCCCCGAGGGGGGGGGGGGGGCGGCCGCGCCCCC
>DMCZ01000010.1:20443-23857 GCA_003446655.1 Thauera sp.
CCGAGATCTACACTCTCCCCTCCGCGGGCGCGGCCAGAGTTTTAAAAAAGAAGGGCGGGGAACTGATCCCGCCCCCAAAGGCCCCTCGGGGATCCCCCCCCCCCCCCCCCCGCACAACGCCTTCGTTCGCCGCCTCTGAGGTGCGGGTACGCCCCAAGGCGGCGATGCTTCCGTCCGGGGCGGATCTGACACTCATCAACCATGCGCCCCAAAGCCTCACACCACCAGCCAAACCTCCCCATCCTCCACCTTCACCGCGAGAGTGGCGCAGGTGCCAACGTCCGGCGCCAGCGCCTGCCCGTTCTGCAGATCGAAGCTCCACCCATGCAGCGGACAGGTCACCTTGCGGCCATGGACGATGCCTTGCGACAGCGGGCCGCCCTTGTGCGCGCACTTGTCGTGGAGCGCGAAGACCTCGTCCTCGGCGTTGCGGAACAGCGCGATGTCGCCGCCCGCCGGGCGCTGCACGACGCGGGCGCCAAGACGGGGGATGTCATCCAGCGGGCAGATTCGTTTCCAGTTGCTCATTGCTGGTCCTCGGATGCGCGGGCCGCTCAGGCCTCGATCTTGATCGGGATGAACTGCTTGACGGCCTGGGCCTCGCGGCTGGTTTCCCATGGGTCGCGGGCGTTCTTCAGGGCGTCGAGCAGGCGGGCGTGCAGGCGGCGGCGGTTTTCGGCGTCATCGACGACCCGGGCCCTCACGTAGTCGAGGCCGACGCGGGCAAGCCAATGCACGGTGCGCTCCAGATACCAGCCCTCCTCGCGGTAGAGCTGGAGGAAGGCGCCGGCATACTCCATGACCTCCTCGTCGGTCGTCACCTTGCACAGGAACTGCGCGACCTCGGTCTTGATGCCGCCGTTGCCGCCGACGTAGAGCTCGTAGCCGGAATCGACGCCGATCACGCCGACGTCCTTGATCCCAGCCTCGGCGCAGTTGCGGGGGCAGCCGGAGACCGCGAGCTTGACCTTGTGCGGGGCATACATGTCGAACAGCATCTTCTCGAGCTTGACCCCCATGTCCATCGCCAGCTGGGTGCCGAAGCGGCAGTGCTCGGCGCCGACGCAGGTCTTCACGGTGCGGATCGACTTGCCGTAGGCGTGGCCCGAGACCATGCCGGCGGCGTTGAGGTCGGCCCAGATGTAGGGCAGGTCTTCCTTCCTGATGCCGAGCAGGTCGATGCGCTGGCCGCCGGTGACCTTCACCGTGGGCACCTTGTACTTCTCTGCCGCATCGGCGATCGCGCGCAGCTCGGCAGGCGTGGTGAGCCCGCCCCACATCCGCGGCACCACCGAGTAGGTGCCGTCCTTCTGGATGTTGGCGTGGGCGCGCTCGTTGATGAAGCGCGACTGCGGGTCGTCCCTGGCCTCGTGCGGCCACGACGAGATCAGGTAGTAATTGACCGCCGGCCGGCACTTGTCGCAGCCGTTGGGGGTACGCCAGCCGAGCGTCTCGAACACCGCCTCCTTGCTGGTCAGGTGATGCTTGAAGATCGCGTCGCGCACCACCTTGTGCGAATGCTCGGTACAGCCGCACACCGGCTTGTCGCTGGCGCTGACCGCCTGGTAGGCGCCGCCCACGGTGGAAGCGAGGATCTGCTCGACCAGGCCGGTGCACGAGCCGCAGGACGATGCCGCCTTGGTGTGCTTCTTGACCTCGTCGAGGGTGAACAGCCCCTGCTCCTTGATCGCCTTGACGATGGTGCCCTTGCACACGCCGTTGCAACCGCACACCTCGGCGGTGTCGGGCATGCTGGCGGCGCGGCTCTCGCCCTTGTGGCCGACGTCGCCCAACTTGTTCTGGCCGAACATCAGGTGGTCGCGGATCTCGGCCACGCTCTGGCGATCCTTCATGAGCTGGAAGTACCAGGCGCCATCGGCGGTGTCGCCGTACAGCACCGAGCCGACGATGCGGTCGTCCTTGAGCACCACGCGCTTGTACACCCCGCCCTGGCGGTCGTGCAGCACGATGTCCTCGGTGCCCGGTCCGCCGCCGAAGTCGCCGGCCGAGAACACGTCGATACCGGTGACCTTGAGCTTGGTCGAGGTCACCGAACCCTCGTAGCGGCCGATGCCGAAGTTGGCGAGGTGGTTTGCGCACACCTTGCCCTGCTCGAACAGCGGCGCGACCAGTCCATAGGCGACGCCGCGGTGCGCCACGCACTCGCCCACCGCGTAGATGCGCGGGTCGGTGACCGTCTGCAGCGTGTCCGACACATGGATGCCGCGCACCCGGCCACTGCCGCAGTACAGGCCGGCGGCCTCGGCGAGCGCGTAGTTGGGGCGGATGCCGGCGGCGACCACGACGAGGTCGGCAGGGATCTCCATGCCGTCCTTGAAGCGCACCGCGCCGACGCGCTCGGCACCGTCGTCGCCCTTCATGCCGCCGTGGGCATTGCGCGCCGGCAGCAGGGCCTCGGTCTGGCGGGCGAGCAGGAACTTCATGCCCTTGGCCTCGAGGGTGGCCTGCAGCATGTCGGCTGCCACCTTGTCGAGCTGGCGCTCCATGATCCACTCGCCGAGGTGCACCACGGTGACGTCCATGCCGCGCAGCATCAGGCCGTTGGCGGCCTCCAGGCCAAGCAGGCCGGCGCCGATCACCACCGCGTGGCGATACTTGCCGGCGGCCTCGATCATCGCCTCGGTGTCGGCGATGTCGCGGTAGCCGAGCACGCCGGGCAGCTCGTTGCCGGGGATCGGCGGGATGAAGGGGGTGGAGCCGGTGGCGAGCAGCAGGCGGTCGTAGTCGGCCTCGGTGCCATCGCCGGCGATCACCGTGCGCCGCACGCGGTCGATCTTCACCACCTTGCGGCCGATGTGCAGGGTGATGCCCTTGTCGCGGTACCAGTCGAGATCGTTGAGCATGATCTCGGGCAGCGTCATCTCGCCGGCCAGCACCGGCGACAGCAGGATGCGGTTGTAGTTGCCGTGCGGCTCGGCGCCGAACACGGTGATGTCGTACAGGTCGGGGGCGAGCTTCAGCAGTTCCTCGATCGTGCGCACGCCGGCCATGCCGTTGCCGACGAGGACGAGCTTCATCTTCTTCATGATGTCCCCTCGCTCACGCCCGCAGCGCCGCGGCCGGCTTGCCCGCACCCGCCGCAGTACGCGCACGCGCGCTGCTGATCGGTTCGACCTTGCGCTGCTTCTCGTACAGGAAGCTCAGCACCTCGTGGCGATAGTGGTTGTAGCGCGCGTCGTCGGCGAGCGCGAGGCGGTCGCGCGGACGCGGCAGGTCGATGTCGAGCACCTGGCCGATGGTGGCCGAGGGGCCATTGGTCATCATCACGATGCGGTCGGACAGCAGCACCGCCTCGTCCACATCGTGGGTGATCATCATCACCGTGTTGTGCAGCTCGGACTGGATGCGCATGACCTCGTCCTGGAGGTGGGCGCGGGTGAGCGCGTCGAGCGC
>DMCZ01000010.1:24165-50603 GCA_003446655.1 Thauera sp.
GAGATCTCCGCCGGCAGGCGGTCGAGGGCGTGGCTCATGCTGACCATCTCGAGGTTGTGCAGGATCCAGTCGCGCTGCTCGGCGGCGCTGCGCTTGCCGCGGAAGATCTTCTGCACCGCGATCTCGACGTTCTGATAGACCGTCAGCCAGGGCAGCAGCGAGTGGTTCTGGAACACCAGCGCGCGGTCGGGGCCGGGGGCGTTGACCTCGCGCCCATCGACGATGACGCCGCCCGAGGTCGCGCGCAGCAGGCCGGCGACGATGTTGAGCACGGTGGATTTGCCGCAGCCGGAGTGGCCGATGAGCGAGATGTATTCACCGCGCTGGATGTCGAGATTGACGTCGGCGAGCACCGGGTTGGTGACGCCGCCGCGGGAGAACGCCATGTCGACGCGGGAAATGCTGAGATAGGCTTGGCTCATGATCGGGTGCTCCTCAGGCGGGGGTGGTGCCACGGGTGACGCGCCGGCCGACCCAGGCGACGATGCGGTCGAGCAGGAAGCCGACGACGCCGACATAGACGAGGGCGAGGATGATGTCGCTGATGCGCGACGAGTTCCACGCGTCCCAGATGAAGAAGCCGATGCCCACGCCGCCGATCAGCATCTCGGCGGCAACGATCGCCAGCCAGGACAGCCCGACGCCGATGCGCAGGCCCGAGAAGATGTAGGGCGAGGCGGCCGGCAGCATGATCTTCCAGAAGTACTCGATGCCATTGAGCCGGATCACGCGGGCGACGTTGCGGTAGTCCTCGGGGATGTTCCGGATGCCCACCGAGGTGTTGATGATGATCGGCCAGATCGCGGTGATGAAGATCACGAAGATCGCCGACGGATTGCTGTCCTGGAAGCCGGCCAGCGAGATCGGCAGCCAGGCCAGCGGCGGCACCGTGCGCAGCACCTGGAAGATCGGATCGAGCCCGCGCAGCGCCCAGGTCGATTGCCCCACCAGCACACCCAGGCTCACCCCGGCGATCACCGCGAGCAGGTAGCCGTAGGCCACGCGCTCGAGGCTGGCGAGGATCTGCCAGGCCAGGCCGACGTCGTTGCCGCCGTTGTCGAAGAAGGGCTCGACGATCAGCTCCCAGGTGTCGGATAGCACCTGGCTCGGCGGGGGCAGCGCGGCGCCGGGGCGGGTACATAACAGTTCCCAGACGGTCACCAGCAGCACCAGCACCACCAGCGGCGGCAGTACGTGCTGGCTGAACCGGCGATACAGCCCGAGGGCGTGCATGCGCCACGCCGAAGGCGCGGCGGGGGCCGGCGCGATGCCGGCGATCGAGGTCGTGTCGCTCATGGCGGACTCCTTGCGAATGCGGGATGCGTGTGGTCGCGGGCGTCAGCCCCGGATGGTCTTGATGGCGAGGCTGTCGAGATAGGCCATGGGATTGGCCGGATCGAAGACCTTGCCGTCGAAGAAGGTCTCGACGCCACGGGAGGTCGAGGCCGGGATGTCGGCTGCCGCCACGCCCAGTTCCTTGGCCGCCTCGCGCCACAGATCCTCGCGGTTGACCTTGGCCACCCAGCCCTTCATGTCGAAGTCGCGCGGCAGGTAGCCCCAGCGGATGTTCTCGGTGAGGAACCACAGGTCATGGCTCTGGAAGGGGTAGGACGCCTGGTCCTTCCAGTAGCGCATCTGCTGCGGGCTATTCTCGACCACGCGGCCGGTGCCGTAGTCGAAGTCGCCGCGCATACGGTCGACGATGTCCTCGAAGGGCGCGTTGATCCAGCGCCGCTTGGCACAGATCCGCGCCACCTCCTCGCGGTTGGCGGGGTCCTCGCAGAACATCTGCGCCTCCATCACCGCCTTGAGCAGGGCCTTGGTCGCGTTCGGGTTCGCATCCACGTAGTCGGCGCGCATGCCGAAGGCCTTCTCGGGGTGGTTGTGCCACAGCTCGCCGGTGGTATTGGCGGTGTAGCCGATGCCCTGGTTGATGAGCTGGCGATTCCAGGGCTCGCACACGCAGAAGGTGTCCATGCTGCCCACCTTCATGTTGGCCACCATCTGCGCCGGCGGCACGACGATCGTGGAGATGTCGCGCGTGGGGTCGATGCCCCCCGCGGCCAGCCAGTAGCGGATCCACATGTCGTGGGTACCGCCGGGGAAGGTCATCGCCGCATTGACCGGCTTGCCGCTGGCGCGCTTGGCGGCGAGCGCCGCCTTGAACGCGGTGGTGTCGGTGCCGACCTTGAGGTCCTTGTACTCGTTGCCCACCGAGATGCACTGCCCGGCCAGGTTCAGGCGCGCGAGGATGTACATCGGCACCGGCACGTTGTTGGCCGTCATCGCCCCGCTGGCGATCAGGTAGGGCATGGGGGTGAGGATGTGGGCGCCGTCGATGCCGTTGCGCTGCGAGCCGAGCACCAGGTTGTCGCGGGTGGTGCCCCAGGACGACTGCTTGAGCACCTCGACCTCGGTCATGCCGTGCTTGGCGAAGAAGCCCTTCTCGTCGGCGACGAAGAGCGGCGCGGCGTCGGTGAGCGCGATGAAACCGAGCTTGGCCTTCGTCGTCTCGAGCGCGCCGCCGGCGGCGCGCGCCCGGCTCGACCACAACCCACCCACCATCGCCGCCCCGGTCAGCGCGGCGGCGCTGCGCATGAAGTCACGACGGCTGAAGTCCGACTGCTTGATTGCCTTGTTGCTCATGATCGACTCCTGAATGTGAACCACTGAAAGCAATAAGGCGCCCATCCCTGCCCGCGCTGAGCGCAGGCAACGGATGGACGCCTTTGTCCGGGATGTGGCGCGCCGGGCGCCACACTGAGTCTCGAACCGCCTTTGGTTCCGCCTCGGCTTACCTCCTTGCACGACTCGTGCCAGGTCTTGCAGAAACGCCATTTCCCTTGCGCCAGCGGGGTTTCGCGCACGCTTGGCGAGGGGTGGCGTTCTGCAACAATGCACTGCTGCAGTGCAACAGGGGACGTCGGCGCACAGTGGCGGTGCGCCTGAAGGGCATGAAGGCCGAGCCCGGGAACGTGCGCGCGCTGAGCGTACGCGGGGAACGACGCGACGGCCGCCGCACCTCGGCGGGCGGAACAGCCGACGCTCAGCTGCGCCTGGGTAGCAGTTCGGCCATCGCGAGCACGGCCTGCGCCACCTCGGCCAGACGCCGGCCCTGGTTCATCGCCGTCTGCCGCAGCAGGCGGTAGGCCTCGTCCTCGGCCAGGCCCTGGTGACGCATCAGCATGCCCTTGGCGCGCTCGACCAGCTTGCGCTCATCAAGAGTGGCACGCACCGCAGCGAGCTCGTCGCTCATCGCCTGCAGCCGCAAGGACTGCGCCTGCAGCGCGTCGACGATCGAGCGCGTCAGCCGCGGGCCGAGCGGGTCGCTGCCCGCGTTGTCGTAGCCGTCCGGACGACTCGCCCCTGCGCCGCCGGCCTCGACTGCCGTGGCGCCGACGAGCGCGCTCAGGGGCGCAGGAGAATCGGGCAGGCCGGCGAGCGCCTGCAACAGGCTCTGCGGGTCGTCCGGATCGGCGCGCAACGCAGCGATACGCTGGGCACAGGCGGCGCGCAGGCCGTCGGCGAGCGCGGCCTCCGTCTCGCGCATGATCTCCAGACGCTGCGAGCAGCAGGCGAACCACGGCTCGGCCAGCGCGGACTCCAGCGCCGCGCCCCGGCCGGCGGCGATCAGCTTGCGGCGCAGGCGCTCGAGCTCGGCCATCGGCATGCGCGCGCGCGCCTGCTCCCACGACGCCCGCACCGCCGGCGGACAAAAGGCTTCGAAGCGCTCGAAGCAGGCTTCCTGCGCCTCGATGAGGTGCAGCAGCGCCTGCTCGCCGCGCGCGCCCGCACCGGCCTCGCCGCCCGCGGCGAAAGCTGCTGCACCGCTGGCACGCTCCTGGCCGGCAAGCTCCTTGCCCTGCATGAGGTTGAACAGCGCCACCAGCAGCCTCGACACCGCAGGCTCCGCGGCCACGTCGGCCGCCTCGAACACCAGGGCGAGCAAGGCGGCAATCACGCGATTGAAGTGCTGCGTGGCCTCGGCTACGGTGCAGCGCCGCAGGTCGATCGTCGCACGCAGGCCGGGCAGGCTATCGAGCGCATGCAGCGCGAGCGCCACCCGGATGAACAGGCGCGCACCACCGGGTATTGCCGGTGCGAACTCCGTCCGGCACACCTCGGGCTGCGCCAGCCAGGCGCGTACCGCAGCCTCCGCGGCCGCACTGGCCTCGACCCGCGCAGCGCGCTCGGCGCCGAAGCTGGCGCCGCCCGAAGCGAGATGGAGATTGGATGCGCCGCGCTCGGCCTGCAGCCGATGCACCAGTTCGCTCACCGCGTGAACGAGCTCGCAACTGCGCGCGAGCTGCTCGAGATCGTGGATCTCGCAACGACGGGCGGCGACGAGAAAGGCGAGCATCGATTCCATGCAGGGCTCCGGCTTGAGTGACGTGGCGGCGGCCGGGCGTGGTGCGGCCGCACAGGACACAAGCAAGAGCCATGCAAGGTTTCGCCAGCCGGGCCTCGATCAAAGCGCGACCGGCTGGCGCTGGCGGATCTCCTCGAGCAGGCGCGCGTTACCTGCGTCGGCCGCCCCCTGCCAGCCGTCGAAGTGAAGCAGATCGGGCAGCGGCATGCGCTTTAGCCAGCCCGCAGCCTCGAGCTCAGGTCGGGCGTGAAAGTTGCGGACGTAGCCGATACAAAGGTAGGCGATCGGAATGATCTCGGCCGGGATGCCAAGCGCCTCGCGCAAGGCCGGTGGGTGCAGGATGCTGACCCAGCCCACGCCGAGGTTCTCAGCGCGCGCTGCCAGCCACAGGTTCTGCACTGCGCACACGGTGCTGTAGACGTCCATCGCGCCGATATGGGTGCGGCCGATCACCACCGGGCCGTGGCGGCTACGGTCGCAGGTGATGCAGATGTTGACCGGCGACTCGAGGATGCCCTCGAGCTTGAGATTGCGGTAGGTGGCGCGCTTGGCCTCGTCGAACATCTGCTCGGCCTCGGCGTGGGCGGCGAGAAAGTCGGCGTGGATCTTCTGCCGGACCGCGCGCGAACGCACGACGATGAAGTCCCAGGGCTGCATGAAACCGACCGAGGGGGCGTGGTGGGCGGCGGTGAGCACGCGCGCGAGCACCTCGTCGGGAATGGCGTCGGGCAGGAATTCGCCACGCACGTCGCGGCGGGTGTGGATGGCGCGGTAGACGGCGTCGCGCTCGGCGGTGCTGAAACGCGGGTCGGTCTGGAAGCGGAGTTGCGGATCTGCCGCCGAGCCAGCGGGCGTTTGCCGCAGAGGTCGCGTGCCCGCGTCGGGGTTCAGCTCGGCGTTGAGCGTGGCGTTGAGGTCAGTGGGCGCGTCGGTGCGCTCATGCGCGGGATGCGCCTGCGTCGGGCTGCTCATGAAGTATTCCCCTTGGCTACGAGCAGTGAGCAGCCGCCGACCAGACGGCTGCGGACAAGGCTTCGAGGCCGGTCTTCCGGCTGCGGATCATCTCGTCCGGACGCCTTCCCGGTCGCAACGGACCAGTGGCTGGGCGAACCTTGCCCGAACAATCCCCTTCACGGCGCTGGGCGCGCGGCGGATTGGCACCGCCTTCCCGATTCTCCCGCGCCAGGCGCGGGCACCTCGAAGCAAACGAGCGGCGATGGTAGCAAAGTCAGCCGCGCTGGCGGCGGGCCTCGAACAGACAGATGCCGCTGGCCACCGAGACGTTCAGGCTCTCGACGCTGCCGTGCATCGGGATGCGGGCGAGCTCGTCGCAGGTCTCGCGGGTGAGGCGGCGCAGGCCGTCGCCCTCGGCGCCAAGCACCCACGCCACCGGCACCTTCTGGTCGATGTCGTAGAGGGACTTGTCGGCCTCGCCGGCAGCGCCGACCACCCACACGCCGGCCTCCTGCATCTCGCGCAGCGCGCGCGCGAGGTTGGTGACGGTGATGTAGGGCACGGTGTCGGCGGCGCCGCTGGCGACCTTGACCGCGGTGGCGTTGAGCCCCACCGCGCGGTCCTTGGGCGCCACCACCGCGTGCGCACCGGCGGCGTCCGCCACGCGCAGGCAGGCGCCGAGGTTGTGCGGGTCCTGCACGCCGTCGAGGACGAGGATGAGGGCGTTCTCGTCCAGGCTGTCGAGCACGTCGGCGAGCTTGATGTCGCGCCGGGTGGCGTCCACCTTGGCGACCACGCCCTGGTGGCGCCGGGTGCCGACCAGGCCATCGAGCTTGTCGCCCTCGGCCTGGCTGATGCGCACGCCGGCGGCTTCGGCCTGGGCGAGGAACTTCTTCACCCGCGCGTCCTTGCGGTCGGCGGAGAGGAAGATCTCCAGCACCGAGTCGGGCGCGTGGCGGAGCTTGGCGGAGACGGCGTGGAAGCCGTAGATCAGCTTGGTGGGGGTGTTCTCGGGTGCTTTAGCCACGGTCGGAGCCCTTGGGGGTGGTCTTGCGGCTGGCGCGTCGTGCCGGAGCCGCGGTTGGGGGCGCGGATTCTATCGCTTCAACCGCCGGCGCGGCAGCGGGCTCGGCGACGGCCTTCTTCGCTCGCGTCTTGCGCGGCTTGGGAGCGGCGGGCTCCGGGCTTGTAGCGGGGGCTGCGACCACGGCCGCGGCGACCGGCTCGGCTGCAGCCCTCTTCGGACGCGCCTTGCGAGGCTTCGCCTGGGCAGGCTCCTGCGCGGCCGCAGGCGTGTCGACGGGCGGCTCGATGGCCGTCTTTCTTGCCCGCGACTTGCGGGGCTTCGGCTCGGCGACCTCCGGCACGGCAGCGGGCGTCTCGACGACCGGCGCGGGCAAGGCTTCGGCGACGGCTTCAACGACGGCCTTCTTCGCACGCTTGGTACGGGACTTGGGCGCGGTGGCCTCCGGGGTGCCGGCCTGAGGGCCGGGCTCCGGTGTCTCGACGACCGGGGCCTCGGCGGCCGGCGCAGGCACCACCTCGCCCACCGGCTCCGCGCTGCCCTTCCTGGTGCGCGGCTTGCGCGCCTTCTTGCCGGCCTCCGGCAGGACAGCCGCCGCCACGGCTTCGACAGGCTTCGCGGGGGGCTTCGGCGCGACCGGCAGCGGACCTTCGATGAGGCGGAAGTCGATCTTGTTGGTCGCCATGTCGACCCGCACGAGCTGCACCTTGACCCGGTCGGACAGGCGGAACTGCTTGCCGGTGCGCTCGCCCATGAGGGCGTGGCGCGTCTCGTCGTAGTGGAAGTAGTCGCTGCCCAGGTCGGAGATGTGCAGCAGGCCTTCGATGAAGATGTCGTCGAGCGCGACGAAGAGGCCGAAGGGCACGACCGCCGACACGCTGCATGTGAACTCCTCGCCGACGCGGTCCTGCATGAAGTAGCACTTGAGGAAGGCGACGACGTCGCGCGTGGCCTCGTCGGCGCGGCGTTCGGTCATCGAGCAGTGCAGGCCGATCTGTTCCCAATCGCCGGGGCGGTACTGCTCGCCGGCGAGCGCGGCCTTGATGCCGCGGTGGATCAGCAGGTCGGGGTAGCGCCGGATCGGCGAGGTAAAGTGGGTGTAGGACTCGTAGGCCAGTCCGAAGTGGCCGACGTTGTCCGGGCTGTACATCGCCTGCTTCAACGAGCGCAGCATCACGGTCTGAAGCAGCTGGGCGTCGGGACGGTCCTTGACCTGCTCGAGCAGCTTGGCGAAGTCGCTCGCGCGCGGTTCGTCGCCCCCGCCCAGCCCCAGGCCGAACTCCTTGAGGAACTCGCGCAGCTTGGCGAGCTTGTCCTCCGAGGGGGAATCGTGGATGCGATACAGCGCCGGGTGCTCGCGGCTGGCGAGGAAGTCGGACGCGCACACGTTGGCGGCGAGCATGCACTCCTCGATCAGGCGGTGAGCGTCGTTGCGCACCTCGGGCACGATCTGCGCGATCTTGCCGTTGTCGTCGAAGATCATGCGCGTCTCGGTGGTCTCGAAGTCGATCGCGCCGCGCTTGGCGCGCGCCTTGAGCAGCACGCGGAAGAGCGCGTCGAGGTTCTCGAGGTGAGGCAGCAGCGCGGCGAGTTCGGCGCGCACCGCCGGGTCCTTGTCATAGAGCGCGGCGGCGACCTGGGTGTAGGTCAGGCGCGCGTGTGACCAGATCACCGCGGGGTAGAAGCGGTAGTTCTTGATCTCGCCGGTGGCCGAGATGGCCATGTCGGCGACCATCGCCAGGCGCTCGACCTGCGGGTTGAGCGAGCACAGGCCGTTGGAGAGCTTCTCCGGCAGCATCGGGATGACGCGGCGCGGGAAATACACCGAGTTGCCGCGATCGAAAGCATCCTTGTCGAGCGCGCTGGCGGCATCGACATAGTGCGAGACGTCGGCGATGGCGACGATCAGGCGGTAGCCCTTGCCCTGGCGCTCGCAGTAAACCGCGTCGTCGAAGTCCTTGGCGGTCTCGCCGTCGATGGTGACCAGCGGCAGCCTGGTGAGATCCTCGCGGCCGGCCCAGTCCTTCTTGCGCACCTTGTCGGGCAGCTTGCGCGTCTGCGCCTTGGCCTCCGACGAGAACTCGAAAGGCAGGTCGTGCTTGCGCAGCGCGATCTCGATCTCCATGCCGGGGTCGGCGTAGTTGCCGAGCACCTCGACGATGCGGCCGATCGGCTGCGCGAATTTCGTGGGCTGCTCGACCAGCTCGACGGTGACGATCTGCCCGGCCTCGGGCTTCTTGCGCCCGCCCGGGGCGACCAGGATGTCCTGCGCGAGGCGGCGGTTCTCGGGCACCACGATCATCACGCCGTGCTCGTTGATGACGCGGCCGACGACGCGGCTGTTGGCGCGTTCGAGCACCTCGACCAGCTTGCCCTCGGGACGGCCGCGGCGGTCGGTGCCGGAGATGCGGACGATGACGCGGTCGCCATGCAGCAGCTCGCGCATCTCCTTGGGGCCGAGGAAGATGTCGGGCTCGCCGTCGTCGCGGCGCAGGAAGCCGAAGCCGTCGGGGTGGCCCTCGACGCGGCCCTTGATCAGATCGGCCTTGGCCGGCAGCAGGTAGGCGTCGCGGCGGTTGCGCACGATCTGGCCGTCGCGCTCCATGGCGCGCAGGCGGCGGTCGAAGAAGTCGAGCTCGTGCGGGGCGATGTCGAGCGCCGCGGCAAGCTCGGAGAAAGGCAGCGGCACGCCGCGCTCGGCCAGGATCTGCAGCACGTATTCGCGGCTGGGCAGCGGGTTCTCGTACTGCAGGGTCTCGCGGGCGTGGAAGGGGTCGGCGAGCCGGATGGCGCTGGCGTACGCCGCGGCGGCCTTGCGCGCCGCGCGGCTGCGGCCGGGGCCGCGAACCGGGCTGTCGGCGGAGTGACCGCCACCGTGCGTAGCGATCTCAGTCGATCGCCTCGTGTGCGCTTCGCCTGGGCGGGAACGTTCGTCCCTGGTTGCATGTGTGGGCGCTCCCGCCACGGCTTTGCGGCCCGCAGCGTGGGCGTGGCCTTTCTTTTCGGTTTTTTTCGTTTTGCGAGTCATTGACAATCTTCTTTTCGTACTTATAATGCGCGTCTTCCTGCCCAGATGGCGGAATTGGTAGACGCACTAGTTTCAGGTACTAGCGCCGCGAGGCGTGGAGGTTCGAGTCCTCTTCTGGGCACCAGTTTCACGGGAAAGCCGCTCTTCGGAGCGGCTTTTTTGTTGCCCGCACTCCCCGCGATATCGGGTGCATGCAGGCCGGACGACTTGTCCCGAACTCATGCAGGCAGATTCTCGCCACCGAGCCCCGCGCGACGAAAAAATGCAGGAAATCCTTTGCGCAGGCAAAAGCCTTTGCTATTATGCGCGTCCCTGCCCAGATGGCGGAATTGGTAGACGCACTAGTTTCAGGTACTAGCGCCGCGAGGCGTGGAGGTTCGAGTCCTCTTCTGGGCACCAGTCGCAGGAAAAAGCCAGCTGAATGCTGGCTTTTTTCGTTTACCCGCCGGCGCAAGCCCGGGACCTCGAGGGCGCGGAGGAAACCCTCCCACACCTGCCCCGGGCTACCGGAGCGGCGATTCGCGATGACACCCCCTGCCGCGGCAATCGTTCCGGCGCAGTACAGCGTCTGACCGGGCACCGATCGGACGCAGACCGCACCCGAGCGGGGCGCGGCAGCGTCGAACGCCCGGTCAGCCTGCGTCGGGGCGTCAGGCACCAAACGGATGACGACGCAGGATGGTTTCGTCGCGCTCGGGGCCGGTCGAGATCACATCGATCGGAATCTCGCAGATCTCCTCGATGCGGTGCAGGTAGGCGCGTGCCTCCTGCGGCAGCGCGTCCCAGCTCTGCGCGCCGAAGGTGGTGCCGCTCCAGCCCCTCATGGTCTCGTAGATCGGCTCGCAACGCGTGACCTCCTCCGAACCCATCGGCAGCAGGTCGATGCGCTTGCCGTCGAGCATGTAACCGGTGCACAGATTGAGCTCTTCCAGCCCGTCAAGCACGTCGAGCTTGGTGATGCATAGCCCGGTGACGCCGTTGATGATGATCGAGCGCTTGAGCGCGGCCAGATCCAGCCAGCCGCAGCGGCGCTTGCGGCCGGTGACGGTACCGAACTCGCGCCCCTTGGTCGACATCTGCTCGCCCGGTACGCCCTTGGTTTCGATGTCGAGCTCGGTCGGGAACGGACCGCCGCCGACGCGCGTGCAGTAGGCCTTGGTGATGCCGAGCACGTAGTGCAGGCGGCTGGGGCCGACGCCCGAACCCGCCGCCGCCTGGCCGGCGACGCAGTTGCTCGAGGTCACGAACGGGTAGGTGCCGTGATCGATGTCGAGCAGCGTGCCCTGCGCGCCCTCGAACAGCAGCGAGCCACCGGACTTGTTGATCGCGTACAGTTCGGCCGAGACATCCGCCACCATCGGCAGCAGCTCGTCGGCATCGGCCATGGCCTCGTCGAACACGGTCTGGAAATCGACCGGATCGGCGCCCAGGTGCTGGGTGAGCACGAAGTTGTGATACTCGAGGTTGGCCTTGAGCTTGGCGGCGAAGCGCTCACGGTCGAAGAGGTCGTACACGCGCAGCGCGCGACGGGCGACCTTGTCCTCGTAGGTGGGGCCGATGCCCTTGCCGGTGGTGCCGATCTTGTCGCACGCTGCCTTGGACGCCTCGCGCGCACGATCGAGCGCGCTGTGGTAACCGAGGATCAGCGGGCAGCCGGGGCTGACACGCAGGCGGTCGCGCACCTTGATGCCGCCAGCCTCGAGCGTGCGGATCTCGGAGAGCAGATGGTGCGCATCGAGCACGACGCCATTGCCGATGAAACAGGCGACGCCCTCGCGCACGATGCCCGAAGGCACCAGGTTCAGCTTGTACTCGTTCTGACCGATCACCAGCGTGTGACCGGCGTTGTGGCCGCCCTGGAAACGCACGACCCCCTTTGCATGGTCGGTCAGCCAGTCGACGATCTTGCCCTTGCCCTCATCGCCCCATTGGGTGCCGACAACGACGACGTTCTTTGCCATATTCTTACTCTCCCTGTAACGGCACGACCGCCCAGCGATCGCCCCGCTTCACCAGTTGCCGGTCGCAGCCAGCTTCGTTCCAAGTTCCATCATGTCCGGGCAGCGCGCTCAGCACGATCTCGCCACGGGCGCGCAAGGCCGTCACCTCGGCCGCAAGCGCGGGATCTTCGTCCAGCGGGGCGAGCACCGCGCCAGCCATCGTGCTCGTGGTCGGCAGGCGCCACACCAGCTCGCGCAGATCGAGGCTGAAGCCCACCGCCGGACGGGCACGCCCGAAGGCCTCGCCGACGCGGTCATAGCGGCCGCCGAGCGCGAGCGCGGCCGGCGACTCCGCGCCATAGGCCGCGAACACGACTCCGCTGTGATAGTTGTAGCCGCGCAGGTCGGCGAGATCGAAACTCACCGGCAAGTCGGCGAGCGCTGCCGCCAGCTGGCGCAGCTCGCCAAGCAGGCGGCTGATCTCGGCGTCCCGTGGCAGGCGTGCCGCAGCCTCATCGAGCACCTCCGGCCCACCGTACAGCTCGGGCAAGGCGAGCAGCGCGCTGCGCGCAGGCTCGGCAACGTCGGCGAGCATGTGCTTGAGTTCGGGCACGTCCTTCGCCTGCAGCAGATCGAAAAGCTCCTCCTCACGCCCCGGCACCAGCCCGGCACGCGCAGCCAGCGCATGGAAGATACCGACATGGCCGATGTCGATACGCGAGGCCGGCACCTCGGCCAGGCGCAGCACCTCGGCGAGCAGGCGCAGGATCTCGACGTCCGCCTCGATACCGGCGTGGCCGTAGAGCTCGGCGCCAAGCTGCAGCGGCTCGCGGGTGGCGGTCAGTGACGACGGCAGGGTGTGCAGCACGCTGCCGCAGTAGCACAGCCGCGAGACACCCTGGCGGTTGAGCAGGTGCGCATCGATGCGGGTGACCTGTGGCGTCATGTCGGCGCGCACACCCATGGTGCGACCCGAGAGCTGGTCAACCAGCTTGTAGGTGCGCAGCTTGAGATCCTGCCCCGCGCCGGTGGTCAGCGAGTCGAGATACTCGAGCAGCGGCGGAATCACCAGCTGGTAGCCGCGCACCCGGAAGGCGTCGAGCAGCCGGCGCCGCAACGCCTCGATCTGGTGTGCATCGGACGGCAGCGCGTCCTGGATATGGTCGGGCAGTACCCAGCGCATGAGCGTGTCAGAGGAAAAGGAAGAGCAGGATCGTCCCGACCAGCATGGAGGTCAGCCCGATGAACCGGATCTGCCCGTCCGCCATGCTGGCGAGACGCAAAAAAGTTTCGCGCCAGGCGGCTGGCGCGATGAAGGGTAACAGGCCTTCGATGATGAGCATCAGCGCGAAGGCCGTAAGGAGCGAGCTTCCCATGAGGACGTCAGTTGCGCGGCGCGCCTCCGGCGTCCTTCATGAAGCGGAAGAAATCCGAACTCGGATCGACCACGAGCACGTCGTCCTTGCCCGAGAAGCTCGAACGATAGGCCTCCAGGCTGCGGTAGAAGGAGTAGAACTCACGGTCCTTGCCGAACGCTTCGGCGTAGATGGCGGTGGCCTTGGCGTCGCCCTCGCCCTTGATCTCCTGCGACGAACGGTAGGCCTCGGCAATGATGACCTCGCGCTGGCGGTCGGCATCGGCGCGGATGCGCTCGGCCTCCGCTGCGCCCAGCGAACGCAGCTCGTTGGCCACCCGCTTGCGCTCGGCTTCCATACGGCGATACACGGACTCCGATACCTCGTTGGGCAGATCCACCCGTTTCAGGCGGACGTCCACGATCTGCACTCCGATGGTGCGCGCGTCGCGGTCTGCGCGCTCGCGCATCTGCTCCATGATCGTATCCCGCTCTCCGGAGACCACGTCATGCACCGTGCGGCGACCGAACTCCTCGCGCAGGCCGGCATTGACGGTCTGCGTGAGTCGGGTGCGGGCACGCGCCTCGTCGCCCGCCACCGATTCGTAGTAGAGGCGCGGGTCGACGATGCGCCACTTCACGAAGTGGTCGACCAGCACGTTCTTCTTCTCGGAGGTGATGAAACGCTCGGGCTCCGGCGTGTCCATCGTCAGGATGCGCTTGTCGAAGTAGCGCACGTTCTGGATGAAGGGCAGCTTGACGTTGAGGCCGGGCTCGGAGATGACCTCCTTGACCTCGCCGAGCTGGAACACGATCGCGTACTGGCGCTGGTCTACGGTGAACAGCGACATCGAGGCGATCACGACGATCAGCAGCAGCGTACCGCCGATCAGGGACATCTTGTCACGCATCAACGCACTCCCCGCTCACGACTGAACATTCCTTCCCGGTTGCGCGGATCGAAGGCCGGCATCGGGGCATTGGCTGCGAGGCCGGCAGCCGACTGCGAGTCGGGCTGCGGCTGCGGGGCGGCTGGTTTGGCGCCCGCCTGCTGCATGAGCTTGTCGAGCGGCAGCATCAGCAGGTTGCCGTTACCCTGCGCGTCGATCATGACCTTCGAGGTACTGGACATGACCTGCTGCATGGTGTCGAGGTACAGGCGCTCGCGGGTCACCTCAGGCGCACGGCTGTACTCGGCGAACACCTGGCTGAAGCGGCTGGCCTCACCTTCTGCGTTCGCGACCACGCGCTCGCGGTAAGCGTTGGCTTCCTCGACCAGGCGGGAGGCGGTACCGCGCGCCCGCGGCACGACGTCATTCGCATAGGCCTCGCCCTCGTTCTTCTGGCGCTCGCGATCCTGGCCGGCCTTCACCGCGTCGTCGAACGCAGCCTGCACCTGCTCGGGCGGCTGGGCGTTCTGCATGGTCACGCGGCTGATCTGGATGCCGGTCTGATAGCGATCGAGGATGCGTTGCATCAGCTCGTGCGCGGTGGTCGCGACCTCCTCGCGGCCCTCGTAGAGCACGAAGTCCATGCGGCTCTTGCCGACAATCTCGCGCATCGCGGTCTCGGCCGCCTGCGCCACCGCCTCGTCCGGGAAGCGGTTGTTGAAGACGTAGTTCTCGGGGCTGTTCAGCACGTACTGCACCGCGAACTGGATGTTGATGATGTTTTCATCATCGGTCAGCATCAACGACTCGCGCAGCACCTTGTTGCGCTCGGAACCGCGATAGCCGACCTCGACCGTGCGCACCCCGGTGAGGTCCACGATCTCGTGCGTCTCGAACGGCGCCGGCAGGCGCCAGCGCAGGCCAGGCTCGGTGGTCGCGACGTACTTGCCCAGGCGCAGCACGACGCCGCGCTGGTTGGCATCCACGGTGTAGAAACCGCTCGCCAGCCAGACGACCAGCACGAGCACCAGCAGCACACCGATGCCGCCGCCGAACTGCTTGAAGGAGAAGCTGGGCAGCTGCGGCGCACCGCCGCCGCCCCCGCCGCCGGATCCACCGCCACGGCCTGCGCGCTTGCCGCCGAACATGCCGGTCAGGCGCTGGTTGAAGTCGCGCCAGACCTCCTCGAGGTCGGGCGGCCCCTGGTTGGCACCACGATTGCGGTCGCCGCGCAGGTCATCGTTGCGGTTGTCATCGCTGCGATTGCCGTCGTTGCGGTCGCCGTCGCCGCCGCCCTGGCCACCCCAGCGTGGATCGTTGAGTGACATGAGAATGCCTGTTATCACGTTTGTTCTGGTCGCTCGTCAGCCGGCCCGGCGAGCCGGACGGCGTTGTCACCAAAGGTCTGCTGAGCTACTTCGGCAAGCGCATCGCGAAGCAGGTCGAGACCTTCCCCCGTTCGGGCGCTCAAAAAAACGCGCCTGATCTTATCACAGTCACCCCGCTCGACCGCCGGCGCGGCCCGCGTGAGGTCGATCTTGTTCCACACCAGGATCTGCGGCACGTCCGCCGCGCCGATCTCGGCGAGAACCAGGTTCACCGCCTCGATCTGGGCATCGCGGTCCTCACTGGCCGAATCCACGACATGAAGCAGGAGGTCGGCCTGCGCGGTTTCCTCGAGTGTCGCCTGGAAAGCCGCGACCAGCGCATGGGGCAGGTCGCGGATGAAGCCGACCGTGTCCGACAGCACCACGCTCACGCCGCCTTTGTCGCCACCGACGTAGAGCCGGCGCGAGGTGGTGTCGAGCGTCGCGAAGAGCTGGTCGGCCGCATAGGCCCCCGCCTTCGTCAGCGCATTGAACAGCGTCGACTTGCCCGCATTGGTGTAACCGACGAGAGAGACCGACAGAACGTCACGGCGTTCCCTTGCCCGCCGCCGAACCTTGCGCTGCTTCTCGATCTGCGCCAGACGCGACTTGAGCATCTTCACCCGGTTGCCGAGCAGCCGGCGGTCGGTCTCGAGCTGCTTCTCGCCCGGACCACGAAGGCCGATGCCGCCCTTCTGGCGTTCGAGGTGGGTCCAGCCGCGCACGAGCCGGGTGGCCAGATGCTCCAGCTGGGCGAGCTCGACCTGCAGCTTGCCTTCGTGGCTGCGCGCGCGCTGGGCGAAGATATCGAGGATCAGCGCAGTGCGGTCGATGACCATGCACTGCAACTCGCGCTCGAGGTTGCGCTGCTGCGCCGGCGACAGGGCGTGATTGAAAATCACGATGTCGGCGCCGTTCGCGCGCAGCGCCTCGCCAATCTCCTGAACCTTGCCGCTGCCAGCGAACAGCTTGGGGTCCGGCGCGGCGCGCTTGCCCTGCACCACGGCCTCGGCGCTCGCCCCTGCACTGAGGACGAGCAGCTTGAGCTCCGACAGCCGCTCGTCGATCGCACCTTGCCCAAGGTCGAGCTGAACGAGGACCGCACGCTCTCCGGAGGCGGGACGCTCAAACATGGGCGCCCCCGACGGCCGGGGTCACCCGGCCGCGAACCTTGCTTGCCGGCCTCAGTTGCTGCCCTCTTCCTGCTGGATGACGACGGGGCGCGCAGGCACGACGGTGGAGATGGCGTGCTTGTAGACCATTTGCGTCACGGTGTTCTTCAGCAGCACGACATACTGATCGAACGACTCGACCTGGCCCTGGAGCTTGATGCCGTTGACCAGGTAGATCGACACGGGGATGTGCTCGCGACGCAGGGTGTTGAGAAAGGGGTCTTGTAGAAGTTGCCCTTTGTTGCTCATTGCTGAACCTCTTTATTTTCTGTTTATAAGAATGGAGTGGATTTTTTGCTGCACTGCAAAACGACAGTATGCAATGAAATCCAGGTGTGGAAACGGGTTCTCGACCGTAAAACTTTTCAATTCCGCGCCGCGTACGGATTGTGCGTGGTACGAAACTGGATGCGCAAGGGCGTGCCCTGCAGCTTGAACGCCTCCATGAAACAGCGCTCCAGGTAGCGCACATACGACTGCGGAATATCGTCCAGGGCGTTGCCGTGGATGACGATCACCGGTGGATTCATCCCGCCCTGGTGGGCGTAGCGCATCTTCGGCCGCGCCATGCCGTGGCGCGGCGGGGCCTGGCGGACCACCGCCTGCTGCAGCGCGCGCGTGAGGCGCGGCGTCGACAGGTCGGCGGTCGCAGCGCCATAGGCGGCATCGACCGACTTCAGCAGGCCATTGATGCCCTCGGCCTTCAGCGCCGAAATCTGATGGAAGCGGGCAAAGGACAGGAAAGCGAGCTTGCGCGCGATGTCGCTCTTCAAGCGCTCCCTGCGGTAGTCATCGACCGCGTCCCATTTGTTGATGGCCACCACCAGGGCCCGGCCAGCCTCGAGCGCAAAGCCGGCAATATGGGCGTCCTGATCCGAGATGTCCTGCGCCGCGTCGAGCACCAGCACGACCACGTTGCACTCCTGGATCGCCTGCAGGGTCTTGATGACCGAGAACTTCTCGACCGCCTCGAAAACCTTGCCGCGCCGACGCAGGCCCGCGGTGTCGATCAGCGTGTACCGCCGCCCGCCACGCTCGAAGGGGATCGCGATCGCGTCGCGGGTGGTGCCCGGCATGTCGAACGCGATCACGCGCTCCTCGCCGAGCAGGGTATTGACCAACGTGGATTTGCCGACATTGGGGCGGCCGACGATGGCGACGCGGGGCCCTTCGTCCTCACGCGCCTCCTTCTCCTCGTCGAGCGGGAATGGAGCGAGCACGATCTCGATCAGCTGCTTCACGCCATCGCCGTGGGCGGCGGACACGGGCAGCGGATCGCCGAGCCCGAGGGCGTGGAAATCGGCGGCGACCATCGCCCGGTCAAGCCCCTCGGCCTTGTTCACCACCAGATGCACGGGACGCCCGGCACGGCGCAGGCGCGCGGCGATATTCTCGTCGTGCGGCGTACGGCCGGCACGGCCATCGACGAGAAACAGCAGCACGTCGGCCTCGGCGATCGCCTGCTCGGCCTGGCGCGCCATCTCGTGCATGATGCCGTCCTTGGCCACGGGATCGAAGCCAGCGGTGTCGACGACCAGATAGTCACGCTCGCCGACACGGCCGACGCCGTAATGCCGATCCCGGGTGAGCCCCGGCTGATCGGCGACGAGCGCATCGCGCGTCCGCGTCAGGCGGTTGAACAGGGTCGACTTGCCGACATTGGGCCGGCCAACCAGAACGATGGTGGGTTTCACTTGCTGCCGTGCCTCAGCGCACTTCGTACGCGGTAATGTCGCCGTCCAGGTCCTGGACGACGAAGCCCCGCCCGAGCGGGACGGGATCGGCCGCGATCGGCTCGCTGCCTGCGCGGTCGCGGGCGGCGAACGCGCCGGTCTCGCGGTTCAGGAGATGAACGTAGCCCTCGAGGTCGCCGACCACGACGTGGTCGCCTACGATCAGCGGTCGCGACACCTTGCGCCGGGCAAGCGCATCCTGCTTCCAGACGCTCGCACCGCTGTAGGCGTCGAGCGCGTGCACGGCGTCGCGGTCGTCGGTGATCATCGCGAAGCGGGCGTCGCGATCCATGCCCACGCTGCTGGAAAAATCGCGCGCCCAGATGGCATTTCCGTTGGAGGTGTCGAAGCAGGCGGCGCGCCCCTGATAGCTGACTGCACAAACCTCGCGCCGGCCGACCACCGGCGTGCCGGCGACGTCGGCCACGCGCTCGAGCTCGGTCGACCCACGCGGCATGGCCACATTGAGTTCGGTGATGGCCCCGCCGTTGGCCACGTTGATCACGGCCAGCTTGCCGCCCGGGAAACCGGCCAGCACGACGGGCCCTTCGATGACCACGCTCGAGAAGCTGCGCAGCGCCAGCGGCGGGTTGTTGCGCTGGTACACCCAGCGCCGGCTGCCGTCACGCGCGTCGAGCGCGATCAGGCGGTTGTCGGAGGCGCGCACGATCACGAAATCGAGGCTGACCGCCGGCGGCGCGAGCACCTCGGCGCCGACGTTCGCACGCCAGCGCTCGCTGCCGGTCGCGGCGTCGAGCGCGATCACCGCACCGTCCGTTGCGGCAACCACGGCCAGGCGGCCATCGGTGCCGACCCCTGCAGACAGGTCCGTTTCGGTATCCGTGCGCCACACCGAACGGCCGCCCTCGAAGCGCGCAACCTCGCCGTCATGACCTGCGGCATACACCGCGTCGCTCCACACCGCGGGCTGGAAGCGATAGGGCCCTGCATCGCCGATGTTGGCGCTCCACGTGCTGGCGAGCTGTGCCGAGGGCGTGAAATCCACCAGTTCTGCAGGCTTCGCGGCGGAGCTGGCAAAGGGATTGAGCGAGGAGCAGGCGGTAGTGAGCAGAACAGCGGCCAACAGCGGAACCAGGCGCAGCGAAAGCGGCTTCATCGATCAGACTCCGAGGGATTCGAGTTTCACGCGCACGACCTCGCGCAGGGTCACGGCTTCGTCGCCTTCCGCAGCGAGACCATCGATCGCAGCCTGCCAGGCAGCACGCGCTTCGGCCTTCTTCCCCTGAGCCGCGAGGATGTCACCACGCAGGTCGTCGAAGCGGGTCTTGTAAGCGGCAGTCGGCGCTGCCTGCAGGCGGGCAAGCGCAGCATCGTGCTCACCCGTCTGCAGCAGCACCGCAGCCAGACGCAGGCGCGCCAGGTCACGCAGCGCAGCATCCGTTCCTTTGTCCGCCGCCCACTCGAGCTGCGCGCGTGCATTTGCAAGATCGCCGCTCTCGAACTGCAGCCCCGCCGACAACAGCGCGCCGAGCTGCGCGCTCACCGTGCCGCCATGCTCGCCAATCAGCCGGCCAGCCGCGTCACGCGCCTTCTGCGCATCCTGCTGCTCGGCCGCCTGCTGCACAGCGTAGTAAAGCACCCCTGCCTCACCGGCGTTGCGGTTCTGGTACCAGTTCCAGCCCTGCCAGCCCACCGAGGCGAGCGCCGCCGCCACCGCCAGGCTGACGACGAGGTTGCCGTACTGCGCCCACCACGCCTTGAGTTCGGATATCTGTTCCTGCTCTTCGAGATCGTAGACCGCCATCATCAAGCCTCTTGTTCGGATTCTTCGGAATACAGCAGGCCGGCCATCGCTTCGGGCAGGGCCGCGAGCGCGACACGCTGCTGTGCGCCCATGCCACGCAGCGGCTTGAGACCGACCTCTCCGGCTGCGGCCTCGTCCTCGCCGATGACGATCGCCACCGGCGCCTCACTGGCGTCAGCCTTCTTCATCTGCGCCTTGAAGCTGCCGCCGCCGCAATGCATCAGCACCGCGAAGCCGTGCTCGCGCAGCGCCTCGGCGGCGCGCATGCCCAGGCGCTGGGCAGCTTCGCCCACGCTGACCACGTAGGCGTCGGGCACCGAGCGCTCGGCCTCGCCGCCGCACTCCTTCCACAGCAGCAGCAGGCGCTCGATGCCGATCGCGAATCCCGCCGCCGGCTGCGGCTTGCCGCCGAGCTGCTCGAAGAGACCGTCGTAGCGTCCGCCGGCGCAGATCGTGCCCTGCGCGCCCAGCCGCGTGGTGACCCACTCGAACACCGTGCGGTTGTAGTAGTCCAGGCCGCGCACCAGGCGGTGGTTGATGCGGTAGGGAATGCCGGCGTCCTTGAGGAAGACCTGGACCGCCTCGAAGTGCGCCTTGGACGCCTCACCGAGGTAGTCGGCCAGCTTCGGCGCTGCTTCGACGATCGCGTGCAGTTCGGGGTTCTTCGTGTCGAGGATGCGCAGCGGGTTGGTGTAGAGGCGGCGCCTGCCGTCCTCGTCGAGCTTGTCCTGGTGCTGCTCGAGGTAAGCGATCAGCGCCGCGCGGTGCCGGGCGCGCTCTTCGGGGGCGCCAAGGGAGTTGATCTCGAGCGCGACGTCCTCGAGACCGAGGTCTTCCCACAGCCGCGCGCACATCAGGATGAGTTCGGCGTCGGTGTCGGCGCCGGCGAAGCCGAGGGCCTCGACGCCGATCTGGTGGAACTGGCGGTAGCGCCCCTTCTGCGGGCGCTCGTGGCGGAACATCGGGCCGTAGTAATACAGCCGCTGCGGGCCGCCGGAGGGGATCAGGTTGTGCTGGATGGCAGCGCGCACGCAGGACGCCGTGCCCTCGGGACGCAGGGTGAGGTGCTCGCCGTTGAGCGCGTCCTCGAAGGAATACATCTCCTTCTCGACGATGTCGGTGACCTCGCCGATCGCGCGCTTGAAGAGCGGCGTCGGCTCGACCAGCGGCATGCGGATCGGGCGGTAGCCGTAGCTCTGCAGCCAGTCGCGCACGATGTCTTCGAAGTACTCCCAGGTTTCGGCGTCGGCCGGCAGGATGTCGTTCATCCCGCGCACGGCCTGCAAGGTCTGGCTCATGTGGTTCTGTTCTTCTGTGTCGCGCTCACGCGCGGTGGTCGTTGTTCGTTGCGGCGCTCAGGCGCCCTTCTTGACGTACCTGGTGGCGACGTAGTTGTCGACGATGGCCTTGAACTCGGCGGCGATGTTGTCGCCGCGCAGGGTGACGACCTTCTCGCCGTCGACGAAGACCGGCGCGGCCGGCGTCTCGCCCGTGCCCGGCAGCGAGATGCCGATGTTGGCGTGCTTGCTCTCGCCCGGACCATTGACCACGCAGCCCATCACCGCCAGCGTCATGTTCTCGACGCCGTCGTACTGCTCGCGCCACACCGGCATCTGCGTGCGCACGTAGTCCTGGATGCCGGACGCGAGCTCCTGGAAGAAGGTGCTGGTGGTGCGGCCGCAGCCGGGGCAGGCGGTGACCATCGGCGTGAACGCGCGCAGGCCCATGGTCTGCAGGATCTCCTGCGCCACCACGACCTCCTGCGTGCGGCTGCCGCCCGGCTCGGGGGTGAGCGAGATGCGGATGGTGTCGCCGATGCCTTCCTGCAGCAGCACCGACAGCGCCGCAGTGGAGGCGACGATGCCCTTGCTCCCCATGCCGGCCTCGGTGAGGCCCAGGTGCAGCGCGTAGTCGCTGCGGCGGGCGAGGTCGCGATACACCGCGATCAGGTCCTGCACGCTCGAGACCTTGGCCGACAGGATGATGCGGTCGCGGCCCAGACCGTACTCCTCGGCCTTGGCGGCGGATTCGAGCGCGGACACGACCAGCGCCTCGCGCATCACGGCGCCGGCGTCGCGCGGCTCGGCGCGCTTCGCGTTCTCGTCCATGATCCGCGCCAGCACCGCCTGGTCGAGGCTGCCCCAGTTGACGCCGATGCGTACCGGCTTGTCGTAGCGGCAGGCGAGCTCGACGATGGCCGCGAACTGCGGGTCGCGCTTGGCGCCGGCGCCGACGTTGCCCGGATTGATGCGGAACTTGGCGAGCGCCTCGGCGCAGGCCGGGAAGTCGGTCAGCAGCTTGTGGCCGTTGTAGTGGAAGTCGCCGACCAGCGGCACGTCCATGTTGAGCGCGAGCAAGCGGTCACGGATCTTCGGCACAGCGGCTGCCGCCGCCTCGTTGTTCACCGTGATGCGCACGATCTCGGAGCCCGCGCGGGCGAGCTCGGCGACCTGCATCGCGGTGCCGAGCACGTCGGCGGTGTCGGTATTGGTCATCGACTGCACGACGACCGGCGCATCACCGCCGATCCTGACCTTGCCGACGAGCACCCCGCGGGTGCGGTGACGGGCGAGCGGGCAGGCCTCGATTGGGCTTGAATCCTGGTACTGGGACATGAGTTGGGTCATCAACGAAGCGTGAGGCGGGCAACGGAGCCGCGGATGTGGGCAGCCAGGTCGACCGGCTTGCCGTCGTGCTCGAGGGTCACGCTGGCCGCATTGCCGACCACCAGCGTGAACGGCGCAGTGCCCTGGACGCTGCGGGTGCTGCCGGCGCGGTTGGTTCCCGAGTGCAGGATGGCACCGCTCGCATCGCGGACCTCGACCCACGAATCTGCACCGAATCGAAAGTTCAGCTGCCCCGCCCCATTCGGGAGCTCGACCGGCGCTGCCGCCGGCGCGGACCCAGTGGCGGCGGCGGTCGCCGTTGATGCTGCAGCGGCTGCCGCGGGCGCTGCAGCGGCGACGTCGGCAGCGCCGGCAAGCTGTGCCCCGGTCGCCGAATCAGCTACGGCCGCAGCCTCGCTCATCTCCGCCTCTGCGCTCCCCACGACACCCTGCGCATCGGCCGCAGATTCGATCACGACCGGCTGCGGAGGTGCCAACTGGATGGCGGATTGCGGTGCCGCAGGCTCACTGGGCGCAGGCGCGAAGTTTGGCGCGGGCTCAACCAAGGTCTCGCTCGACGGCGCGTTTTCGGTGCGGAACCAGTCGAAATACCAGCCCGTCGCCAGCATGGCGAGCAGCACCAGTACGACCGCACCCGCCGGAAAGCTGCCCCTACGCCGACTCCCGCCGGCAGGCAGGTCGCCGTCGGCGTTGCGGATCGGCGACAGGTCGGGCGAGCCCTGTCCGGCCAGGCGCTGGACGGCGTCCAGCAGCGGCGTCGCATCGAGCCCGACGTAACGTGCGTAGTTGCGCATGAACCCGCGCACGAAAGCCATCCCCGGAAGCGCATCGAAGTCGTCACGCTCGAGCGCATCAACCTGGCGGGGGCTGAGCTTGAGTGCAAATGCGACCTCGTGCACCGATTCGCCACGCGCCTCGCGGGCACGACGCAGCAGCGCCCCCGGCGAGGAGATCGCCTCGGCCACGGCAGCAAGGTTTTCGGACTGGAGGCTGCTCACTCGAACTTCCCTTCATTAAACAACTGGAACTCCTCCGATTCGGCAAACCGCGATCGCAGCTGCGAAGCGTAGCTCGCCTCGGCGTCGTGATTGCCAAGACGACGCTCGGTGCGCAGACCCAGCCACACGGATGCGGCGCTGGGGTTGAGCTGCTGATGCAGGCGAATCAGGTGATTACGGGCCTGCTCATAGCGCCCGCCGCGGTAGGCGATCTGGGCGAGCTGGTACAACGCCTGGCCGTTCGCGGCGTCGGCCTGCACTGCGCGCAGGAACTGCACCTCAGCGGCGGCATCATCCTTGAGCCGCAGGTAGCACAGACCCGCATTGGTCAACGGACGCGACGGGTAGCGGTAATAAGGATTGCGCGCGGCAATGGCAAGCCTCTCAAGCCCCTGCTGCTCCTCGCCCTGCGTGCACAGGAACCACCCATAGCTGTTGTTGAAATCGGGATCGCCAGGCGCTTCGCGCAGCGCACGCTCGAAGTTCTCGCGCGCCGCGGCGTTCTCCTCGATAAGCATGTATGCGAGCCCGAGCAGATGGTAGGCGGGCGCGTAACTGGGACTGTCGCCCAGCGCGATCTTCGCCTCGTCGAGCGCCACGTCGTAGCGACCGACCTCGAAATAGGCCATGCCGAGATCGACATGCACGCGTGCTCGCGCGTCGGCGGGGTTGACGGGCGTGGTGTCGGACATCGGTCGACTGACCGTCGAGGATTCACCCGACAGCGTCGCCGGACCGGTCGCGCACCCCGCCACGGCAGCCGCAGCGACGAGCGCAAGCAGCGTCAGCTTGTTCCTCATTAACGTTCCTCCGTAACCTGGCGCAGACGCACCGTGCGCCGGGTCTTGTCCTGGACCTGGCCTGCGAGCTGGCCGCAGGCCGCATCGACGTCGTCGCCGCGCGTCTTGCGCGTGGTGGTGACGATGCCGGCGTCAATCAGGATACCGGCAAAGCGGCGGATGCGTTCCGCTGACGAGCGCAGGAAGCCTGAACTGGGGAAGGGGTTGAACGGGATCAGGTTGAACTTGCACGGCGTGTCGCGCACCAGCGCGACGAGCTCGCGGGCGTGGGCCTCGCTGTCGTTCACGCCGTCGAGCATCACGTATTCGAAGGTCACGAAGTCGCGCGGCGCACGCTCGAGATAGCGCTGGCAGGCGGCCATCAGCTCGCGCAGCGGGTATTTCTGGTTGATCGGCACCAGCCGGTCGCGCAGCGTGTCGTTGGACGCATGCAGCGACACCGCCAGCGCCACCGGGCACTCCTCGCGCAGGCGGTCCATCGCCGGCACGATGCCCGAGGTGGACACCGTGACGCGGCGGCGCGACAGGCCGTAGGCGTGGTCGTCGAGCATCAGGCGCAGCGCGGTGACGACGTTGTCGAAGTTGGCGAGCGGCTCGCCCATCCCCATCATCACCACGTTGCTGATGATGCGGCCGTTGTCCTTCTCGCCGGCTTCCAGATCCGTGGCCGCATCGCGGGCGGCGCCGAGCAGCTTGTTGGCCAGCCACAGCTGGCCGATGATTTCTGCGGCCGTCAGGTTGCGGTTGAAGCCCTGCTTGCCGGTGGAGCAGAACGCGCAGTCGAGCGCGCAGCCGGCCTGCGAGGACACGCACAGCGTGCCGCGGTTGGTCTCAGGGATGAACACGGTCTCGACCGCGTTGGCGTTGCCCACGTCGAGCAGCCACTTGCGCGCGCCGTCGGCCGAGATCGAATCGCGCACCGGCACCGGCGGGCGGATCACGGCGATGTCCTTCAGCTTCGCGCGCAGCGACTTGGCGACGTCGGTCATGGCGTCGAAGTCGTCGCAACCCTCGTGATGCATCCAGCGCATCACCTGGCGGGCGCGGAAGGGCTTCTCGCCCAGCCCGGCGAACCAGGCGACGAGGCCGTCGACATCGAAGTCGAGCAGATTGACCTGATCGGATGTGCTCATGCCTGAAACTTCACTCATCTGGAGCGGGATCCGCTGGCGGGAAACGGATCGACCGTAATGCAAACGGCCCGACCACGCCGCGCGCGGTGCGGGAAGCACCGCGAAGCGTGCGCGACGGGCCGCTGGAACGGACCGCTCAGCGCGAGTAAACGTTCATGCCCGGGAAGAAGAAAGCCACTTCCACGGCGGCGGTCTCGGGGGCGTCGGAGCCGTGCACCGCGTTGGCGTCGATCGACTCGGCGAAGTCGGCGCGGATGGTGCCCTTGTCGGCCTTCTTCGGGTCGGTGGCGCCCATCAGCTCGCGGTTCTTCGCGATGGCGTTCTCGCCTTCCAGGCACTGGATCATCACCGGGCCCGAGGTCATGAAGGAGACGAGATCCTTGAAGAAGGGACGTTCCTTGTGCACGGCGTAGAACTCGCCGGCTTCGCGCTCGGACAGGTGCACCATCTTGGCGGCGATGATCTTGAGGCCGGCAGCTTCGAAGCGGGCGTAGATCTGGCCGATCACGTTCTTGGCGACGGCGTCGGGCTTGATGATGGACAGGGTGCGTTCGATTGCCATGGAAAACTCCGGAACTGCGCTTGTGTAAAGCGTGAGGTTTATAAAAAAGCGCGAAATTTTAACAGGTTTCGCGTGACACCGACGCGCGTAGACGGCGTCGGACTGCACAGCGCCCGCACTGCCCGGGCCGTCGGCGCGCCTGTTGCGCCTCCTGGCGCAAACGCAGAAGCGGGCTTGCCCACGGACGGGGCTCCATGACCCCGTTCGCGAGCAAGCCCGCTTCTGCAGCGCGTTGCGGCGCGGTCAGGCGCTTACATCATGCCCAGCGCCTTGGGCAGGAAGGTGGAGATGCTCGGGACGTAGGTGATGATCATCAGGAACACCAGCATCGTGTACAGCCAGGGCATCACCGCCTTGCTCATCTCAGTGAGGCCCGCCTTCGTCACCCCGGAGGCGACGAAGAGGTTCAGGCCGACCGGCGGCGTGATCATGCCGATTTCCATGTTCACCACGATCATCACGCCGAAGTGGATCGGGTCGATCCCCAGCGCCACCGCCACCGGGAACAGGATCGGGGCGAGGATCAGGATGATCGACGAAGGTTCCATCAGCGCACCGGCCACCAGCAGCAGGATATTCACCACGATCAGGAAGCCGATCGGCCCCATGCCGCTGGCGACGATGGCGTCGGCCATGCGCTGCGGGATCTGCTCGCTGGTCAGGATGAAGGAGAACAGCACCGCGCTGGCGATGATGAACAGCAGCATCGCGCTCATGTTGGC
>DMCZ01000032.1:0-4819 GCA_003446655.1 Thauera sp.
CGCGCCGGCTATACCCTGGTGCCGCTCGACATGCACTACAAGAAGGGGCTGATCAAGCTCGAGATCGGGCTCGCCAAGGGCAAGAAGCTGCACGACAAGCGCGAGGACGAGAAGAAGAAGGACTGGGAGCGCGAGAAGCAGCGGCTGATGCGGGTGAAGGCCTGAGCGCGCCCTCGGATCAAGATCACGCCCCATCAGGACGACCGACGACATGCCCGCCGCTGAACCCTTCCCCGTCAACACGCCAATCCTCGAGAAAAGCGAGTTCGAGGCGCTGGCCGACTTCCGCTACCAGTTACGGCGATTCCTGCGCTTCTCCGAGCTGTTGACGCGGCGTCATGGCATCACCAACCTGCAGTACCTGCTGCTGCTTCAGGTCAAGGGTTTTCCGGGACGGGAGTGGGCGAACATCGGCGAACTCGCCGAACGCCTGCAGGCGCATCAGCATGGCGTCGTGTCGCTGGTATCCCGCTGCGAGAAGCTGGGCCTGGTCGAGCGCCGGCCGGGGCGGGAAGACCGTCGTGCAGTCGAGGGGCACCTTACCGCAGCCGGCGAGCGCCTGGTCGCCTGCATTGCCGACCGCCACCGCAAGGAGCTCAAGGGGCTGGAAGCCGTTTTCCCGCAGGTCGCGGGACGACTGAAGTAGGGGGTACCGACTGCTCACGGCGTGTTCGCCGAACCCCTTTGCCAACGTTCCAGTTAGTTCAGGCCCGCGCCCCCGGGCTCACCATGGCGATCAGCCGTGCCTTGTCACGAACGTGGATGCGTCGCCCGCCCACGGTAAGCACGCCCTCCTCCACCATGTTGCGCAGCACGCGCGACAGGGTTTCCGGGGTGAGATTGAGCAGCGAAGCGATCGCCCGCTTGGGGGCGGGAAGAACGATGCAGGTGTCGGGCCGCGGCGCGCGTTCGGACTGCTCCAGCAGATAGCTCGCCACTCGCACCGAGGCCGTCCCCGAGGCTGTGCTGCTGATCGCGTCCACCAGGCGCTGGGTGCGCGCGCAGACGGCGGCCAGCATCCGGTTGCAGAGTGCGTTATCGACCTGGACGGCGGCCAGCATCTGCTCGCGCGGCACGTGGATCAGCACCGCGGCGCCGATCGCCTGCGTCCAGGTGCGATAGCGCTGCCCGGTAAACACCCCGATCTCGCCGAACATGCCACCCGGCTCGAAGATCTCCACCACCTTGGGACGCCCTTCCAGGCACAGCGACATCAGCCTCACGGCCCCGTCATGGACGAAGTACAGCCCTGTCGGCATCGAGCCACGCTCGAACACCGACGCACCCGACGCGAAACGGACGAATTGCGCGCCCCTCGCGAGCACCTCGAGTACCTGATCCTCGCAACCGCGGAGGATTGGCATGCCCGCAAGCGCCGCGCGAACGGACGCAGATTGAACGATCGCACGCATGCCGAACGCAGCCCCCCTCAGACTGACGCAAGGCGGCGCAGGACACGCCGGTTCTCCCCGGATCGGGACCTCGCCGGGGGCGGATCCTCTGGTCTGATGCTAGCCGGGGCAGCGGGTCATGAACACTCGCCGAACGAACGAGAAGATACACCCAAAAAACCGGGCCGCGACCGACGCCTTGCCAAGTCGCCGTCAGAAGGTGGAGCCGGACTGCGTCATGAACTGCAGGACAGCATCGAACACCCGGCCTTGTGCCGCGCCCAGTCCGGCCGGCGAGCAGCGAAACGCTCGCATCCGGGCTGTTCGACGTAGGGCTGGCGCAAGACCTCGAAGAGCGTCTCGAGCTCGCTCAGATCGCCGGCCTCGGCCGCATCGATGGCCTGCTGCGCAAGATAATTGCGCGGTACGTAGATCGGGTTCACCCGGTTCATGCCAGCGCGGCGCACGTCCGCCGGCACGTCTTCGGTGCGCACGCGTGCCCCATAGGCCTGCAGCCACTGCAGCAGCTCGGTCTCGATCGCCGCGCGACGGCTCCCGTCATAGAACGCGGCCTCGAAGGGCGCGAGCGACGGCGCCTCGATGTCCACGTCGGCGAGACGACGGAAGAAGATCGTCATGTCGACCTCGCCGCGCTCAAGCAACCGGTGCAGCGTGTCGAGCAACCCGTCGTCGCCCTGCTCGCCCGCCTGCCAGGCGGCAAAGCCGAGCTTGGCCTGCATCATCCGCCGGTACTCCGCTTCGTGGATGTCGGCATAGCTCACGAGCGCACGCTCGAGCGGCTCCACCTCGCGGATCACCGGATACAGCGCGTTGGCGAGCTGCCACAGATTCCAGTGGGCAATGCGCGGCTGGTGGCCGAAGCGGTAGCGGCGCCCGCCGGCGTCGGTGGTGTTGGGCGTCCATTCGGGGTCGAAGTTGTCGATCCAGCCGTAGGGGCCGTAATCGATGGTCAGGCCAAGAATGGACATGTTGTCGGTGTTCATGACCCCATGCACGAAGCCCACCCGCATCCAGTGCGCCATCAGCACCGCCGTGCGCCGGCACACCTCCTCGAACCAGCGCAGGCGCCGTGCCACCGGGTCACGCTCGCCCGCCAGCTCGGGAAAGTCGCGATCGATGGTGAAATCGATCAGGCGCTCGAGCAGGGGTTCGTCGCCGCGCGAGGCGAAGATCTCGAAGTTGCCGAAACGGATGAAGGACGGCGCCACCCGGCACACCACCGCCCCCGGCTCGGGGCGCGCGCGGCCGTCGTAGAACATGTCGCGGATCACCTGCTCACCCGTGGCCACCAGGCTAAGCGCGCGCGTGCTCGGTACGCCGAGGTGATGCATGGCCTCGCTGCACAGGAACTCGCGCAGCGACGAGCGCAGCACCGCACGTCCGTCGGCGCGGCGCGAATACGGCGTGGGTCCCGCGCCCTTGAGCTGCAGCTCCCAACGCTGGCCACGATCGTTGATCGTCTCGCCCAGCGTGATCGCCCGCCCGTCACCCAACTGCCCCGCCCAGTTGCCAAACTGATGTCCGCCATAGCACGCGGCATAGGGTTCCATGCCCGGCAGCAGTGCATTGCCGCCGAAGACCTGCGCGAACCGCGGATCGCGCACATCTGCGTCGCCAAGACCGAGCAAGCCAGCCACCTCCGGCGACCACGCCAGCAGCTGCGGCGCGCGCACCGGGGTCGGCTCAACCCGGGAATAGCAGGCGCCGTGCACCTGGCGCACATGCCGTCCTTCCTCGGGATCTCCGGGCAGTTCTCGCACGAATCGATTGTCGAAGCGAAGCGCTCTCATTGGGCGATGGTCTTGTCGAGCGTTGAGGTCAGGCAGCGCTGACCGGAATGTGGTGTATCTATCCCCGACGCGGATCGAACGCGTCCCGCACGACGTCGGCGAAAAGGTTGGCCGCGAGCACGAGCACGAACATGAACACGAATGCTGCGGCCAGTGACCACCAGACCATCGGTTCGCGCGCGAGTTCGGCGCGCGCCATGTTGATCATGGTGCCGAAGCTGATCGTGGTCGGATCGACGCCGATACCCACGTACGACAGCACCGCCTCCGCCAGCACCAGCCCGGAGAAGTCCATCGCCAGCGCGATCATCACGATGTGCATCACGTTGGGCAGGATGTGGCGGCGCAGGATTGCAGGCGTCCTCACCCCGAAGGCGCGCGCCGCCTGGACGTATTCCAGCTCGCGCAGCTTGAGCGTCTCGCCGCGGAGCAGGCGCGCGAGGCCCGTCCAGCTGGTGATGCCGAGGATGAAGCACAGCGCCAGCAGACGCGCGTCGGAGCGCTCGGCCGCGGTGTCGAACCACTGCGGGTGTGTATCGATGACCACCTGCATCATCAACACCGCGGCGGCGATCAGCAGCACGCCGGGGATGGCGTTGAGCACGGTGTAGACATACTGCACGGCGTCATCCACCCAGCCGCCGAGGTAGCCGGCGGCGATGCCGAGCGCGACGGCGAAGGGCATCATCACCAGCGTCGTGAGCGTGCCGATCACCAGCGCGGTGCGCACGCTCTTGAGGGCGAGATAGAGGACATCCTGCCCCACCTTGTCGGTGCCAAGCACGTGGTAATGGGGCGCCAGCTCGACGCAGGCGGACACCACCAGCAACAGCACGCCCAGCGTCACCAGCGCCGCTCGCCAGGCCAGCACCGTCCGCCCGCTCAGCATCGCGCCCGCGACCTCGACCCAGCTCAGGCCGCTGCCACGCCAGACCAGGGTCGCTAGCACCAGGAACACGCCCGCCCACCACAGCAGCGCCTGCCCCGCCGCACGCAGCAGGCGCGCCGCGACGTCGCCAGCACGCGCCTCGGCCGGGGCCTGCAGGTGAGCGGCGCCATGGATCAGGCGTGGGTAGTCACGAACCTGCCGACCGTCGGCCAGCTCCATGGTCTCGCGCTGGTAAAGGGTCCAGGCGAAGGGCGCGGAGTAGGTCTTCTCGGTCTGGGCGCGCAGCGGCGCGAGCAGCGCATCGAGCGCGGACAGCACCTCGGTGGAATAGACCGCAGCGGCTGCGGTGTTCGCCGCGGCCGCACGTGGCGCAGTTTCGCCCGCCACCGCGGGGACCGATTCCGCCTCTGTCGAGCTGCCGCGCTCGCCGACGCCTGCCGTGACTGCCGGCAGCAGCGGGCGGTAGTGCAGGCTGTCGAGCACACCAATCATCAGGAACGCGAGCAGGACGGTCGCCGCCGCCATGCCCGTCGGGCGCTTGCCAACCTTGCGCCAGGCCTCGCGCAGCGGCGGCTGGCCCCGAACATGAAGCACCGCGAAGAGCCCGAGCGCGATGAGCACGAAGAGCAGCGCGTCGGTCCACAACAGCACCGGCTGGAAACTCATCGCTGCGCTCATTCCAGCCTCACCCGCGGGTCGACCAGCGTGTACGAGATGTCGGTGAGGAT
>DMCZ01000032.1:5074-6040 GCA_003446655.1 Thauera sp.
TCCTGCGCGTTGATCGCATCGATCGTGTAGCTGCCCAGACCGGGAATCGCGAAGAAGGACTCCACCAGCAGGCTGCCCATGAAGAGCAGCGGGATCACCACGACAACGCCGGTCAGGATCGGGATCAGCGCGTTGCGCAGCACATGGCGGAACAGCACCGCGAGCTCGGACAGGCCTTTGGCGCGCGCGGTGCGAACGTAGTCCTTCGAGACCTCCTCGAGGAAGATCGTGCGGTACCAGCGCGCCGACGAGCCGATGCCGGCCACCACGCTGATCAGCACCGGCAGGACCAGAAAGCGCGCCGCGTCCAGCCCGGGCGCATAGCCCGAGATCGGCACCAGCGCCCACAGCTTCGAAACCAGCCACTGCCCGCCGATGATGTAGAACAGGCTCGAGATCGACATCATCGCCACGCACAGCACCACGCCCCAGAAATCCAGGTAGGTGGCACGGAAGAACACCAGCAGCAGCGCGAAGCTGATCGACACGAACAAGCTCAGGACGAAGGTCGGCAGCGCAATCGCCAGCGAGGGCCCCATGCGGTCGCGGATCTCCTGGCCGATGTCGCGGCCGTCGTCTGCGCGACCGAACTCGAGCGCGAACATGCGCAGGGACTTGTCGAAGAAGATGGTGTCGGTGAAGCGTGCGCGACCTTCAGCCTCGGCGTTGACGAACATCGGCTTGTCGTAGCCGCGCTCGGCCTTCCAGCGCTCGATCGCCTCGGGCGTGGCGCGTTTTACGCCGATGTGCATGCGTGCCATGTCATCGGGCGAGTTCACCACGAAGAACAGCACGAAGGTGAGCAGGTTCACACCGATCAGGATCGGAATTGCATAGAGCACACGACGCACGAGGTAGGTCAGCATCAGCGCCCCTCTCCCGCGTTCGTCGTCGCGGTGGCGGTCTCCCGCCGCCGCCAGTGGATCACCGCCGGCGCCACGATCGCAGCCAGCAGCAAAGCGACCA
>DMCZ01000123.1 GCA_003446655.1 Thauera sp.
CGGTATCGAGTACGGTCGCGTGGCCTCGGAGATGCGTATAATAGACAACGCCGAAGACCTGTCGCGGATCTGCCGCGCCCACCCGACGCTTTCGGAGGTGGTGCACGAGTCAGCGCTCGCCTGAGACAAGCGCCCGCTGCACTTCTGATCCGGGCGCTGTGACGAAGGGGTGAGCTGCGCGGGGCCCTGCCTCGCCACTCACCCTTTTTCCGTCTACTCTTTTCGAAGCTGCAGATACGCCTGCTTTCCGCCCCGCCGGGAGGCACGTTCCGCTTTACGCCATCAACCTGGAGCACGGCGGCCGTCCGGACACGGGCTCCTCAAACCGCATCCTCACCCCGACACCATGCCGCACCGTATTCTCAACGTTCCCGAGCACGGGATGCTCGACGCCTATGAGAGCCAGCTCAAGGCGCGCGGATTCAAGTCCGATCCGGCGCAGCGTGCCGCAGCGCAGCGCCTGCAGGGCCTCTACACGGAGCTCGTGGGCTTCAAGGCCGCGCGCCAGGGCAGCAGGCTCAGACAGTGGTTGAACAAGCCCAAGATGCCGCGCAGCGTGTATTTCTGGGGTGGGGTGGGGCGCGGCAAGAGCTTCCTGATGGACTGCTTCTTCGACGCCGTACCCTACAAGCGCAAGCGGCGGGTGCACTTCCACGCCTTCATGCAGGAAGTGCAGAACGACCTCAAGGACCACAATCACGAGCCCGATCCGCTGCAGAAGGTCGCCGATCGCATCGCGCGTCATACCCGTCTGCTGTGCTTCGACGAGTTCCACGTCTCGGACATTGCCGATGCGATGATCCTCGGCCGCCTGCTCGACGCGCTGTTCGCACGTGGCGTCATCTTCGTGATGACCTCGAACTACCCGCCCGATGGGCTCTACCCTAACGGTCTGATGCGGATCAACTTCCTGCCCACGATCGAGATGATCAAGCGTCGTTTCGACGTCATCGAGGTCGATCACGGCACCGACTACCGGCTGCGGACGCTGGAGAAGATGGAGATCTACCTCGTCCCGCATGACCAGGCCGCCGAGCGCAAGATGGCGGACGATTTCCGCCGGCTCGCAGCGAGCGAAGGGCAGGGCGGCGACATCGAGGTCCTCGGACGCAAGCTTCCGGTGGTGCGGCGGGCGCCAGGCGTGATCTGGTTCGATTTCGCGACCTTGTGCGGGGGCGCGCGCTCGCAGAACGATTACCTCGAGATCGCCCGCGAGCACCACACGCTGATCCTCTCCGACGTGCCCAAGATGCTGGCCGGCAACGCTTCGGAGGCGCGTCGCTTCACCTGGTTGATCGACGTGCTGTACGACCACCGCGTGAAGCTGATCATGAGCGCAGCGGTCGAGGCCTACGACCTCTACATCGAGGGGCACAACGCCCATGAGTTCGTGCGCACCGTCAGCCGCCTGATGGAGATGCGTACGCGCGATTACCTAGGCGAGGCGCACCGGCCGGAGTGATGGCTGCCCTGACGGGGCGTCGAAGGGACGACAGCCGCGTTCCTCGGGCGAGTTCGGCGCTTGTGTTACAATTGCGCAAACATAAATGACCTTCGCAAGCGCTGGTGGCCTTTGGCCGGCCCGCGATGCACTCGGCCGGCCCTTCGGAGGGCTGTCGTTTGCCCGCCATGCCTTCTTAGCCAGCGCAATGTGATGGTGACGCTGCCCGCGCGAGCCAGCGCGGACGCCCGTCCAGAAACCCCGACACTACAGGAGCCCTGCTGTGACGCCCTTGCTCACGGCCTTCCGCGCGTTCGTGCTTGCGATCGTGATGGGGGGCATCATCCCGACGCATAGCCTTGCCGCCGATCAGGCGCCCGACCCAGTTGCCGAGCAGGCCGGTCATCAACGCCTTGCCGATCTGCTCGAGGACGAAGCCACCCGGAAAGCGCTCATCGAGCAATTGCGCAAGCTCGGTGAGGACCAGGCCGCCAACGTCATCGCCGCAGACCAGGGCGCGCAGACTGTGGCAGGCCGCATCGCCGGGCTGACGCAGCAACTCGCCCAGGACGTGATAGACGAAAGCCTTGCCGCGATGAGCGCGCTGCGTGCGGCTTGGACACAGCTCAGGGCGGCCGACCCGCAGGCGCTGCTCTGGGTACTCGGCGAGTTCGCAGTCCTGGTGGCCGTGACCCTTATCGCCCTCCGTGTGCTGGCCGCGGCGGCGCGTCCGGCATTCCGTGCCCTGGACCGCTACGGTGCGACGGCCGAGGGCCTGCGCGCGCTCGGCTGGATCCGCCGCACCCTTGCCGTGGTGGGCGCGGCGCTGGTCGATCTTGTGACGATTGGTCTGGCTTGGCTGGCGGGCTACGGCATCGCGCTGTTCATGCTCGGCGAGCAGGGTAGCCTGCGCATCCAGGAGTCCCTGTTTCTGAACGCCTTTCTCGCGGTGGAACTGATCCTGCTGGTGCTGCGCATGCTGCTGTCGCAGCGTGGCGAGCATCTCGGCATCCTGCCGATGGACGTCGAGAACAAGGCCTACTGGTCTGCCTGGGCGGGTCGCATGGTGCACTTCCTCGGCTACGGCCTGATGTGGCTGGTGCCCGTGATCGAGCACCATCTCACGCCTGAGCTGGGGCGTGCCGTGGTCGTCCTGCTCCTGCTTTCCGGGGTCCTGCGTGCCGGCGTGGTGGTGATGCAGAACCGGCAGCGCGGACGGCTGGCGCTCGAAGCGCTGGGCGAACGCATGCAGACTTCGTTCGGGCGCATCAGCATGACCATCGGCGCGCGCATCTGGCATGTCGTCGCGCTGGTCTATCTGGCGGCGGTGCTCGTCACGTCGGTGCTGTACCCGGAGGATGCCTTGCCCTTCATGCTGCGTGCGACCGGGCAGACCTTGCTCGCCGTATTGCTCGGCATCGCCTCTGCTGCGCTGCTCACCCAGGTCATCCTGCGCAGGATCAGCATCGGCGAGGATATGCGGCGGAAGTTCCCGCTGCTCGAGGCGCGGCTCAACGCGTACGTGCCGACCGCGCTGAAGGCGTGCCGCTTCGTGATCCTTGCGGTGGTGCTGGCTTTCGTCGCCGACGCTTGGACGCCATTCGATTTCGCTGCATGGGTGGGCTCGGATGCCGGTGGTCGCTTCATGGGCACGACGGTGTCGGTGGCGCTCATCATCGCCCTTGCACTGGTTGTATGGCTGGTGGTCGCGAGCTGGATCGAGTTTCGGCTCAACGCCGAGGTGGGCGGCGCGGCTAATCCGCGTGCGCGCACCTTGCTGACCATCTTCCGCAACGCGGTGGCAATCGCGCTGGTCGTGCTCACGACCATGGTGGTGCTGGCCGAGATCGGCATCAACATCGCACCGCTGCTTGCCGGTGCGGGCGTGCTTGGCCTGGCGATCGGCTTCGGCGCACAGAAGCTCGTCCAGGATGTGATTACCGGCGTGTTCATCCAGCTCGAGCGTGCGATCGACGTTGGCGACACCGTCACCGCGGGCGGCGTGACCGGGACCGTCGAACGGATGACGATCCGCTCGCTCGGTCTGCGTGACCTCTCCGGGACGTATCACCTGCTGCCGTTTTCGTCAGTCGATACGGTGGCGAACTACAACCGCGACTTCGCCTACCACGTGGGCGAGTACGGCATCGGCTACCGCGAGGACACCGACGAGGCGGTCGCGCACCTGCGCGCGGCCTTCGACGAGCTGGTGCACGACCCGGTGTTGCGCGACCAGATCATCGGCGACGAGCTCGAGGTGCACGGCGTCACCGCGCTGGCAGACAGCTCGGTGAACATCCGGGTGCGCATCAAGACCCGTGCGGGGTCGCAGTTCCCGGTGGGCCGTGCCTATAACCGCCTGGTCAAGCGCCACTTCGACGCGGCGGGGGTCGAGATCCCGTATCCGCACATGACGCTCTATTTCGGCGAGGACAAGCAGGGCAAAGCGCCACCTGCCCACCTGAAGCTGGTAGGCGACGAGGAAGCAGCTCCGGTCGCAGTGTCCGGCATGCGCCCGGCCTGAGTTGGGTCCGAGTCGTGGCGCGGCAGGCAGACCAGACCCTTTCGCGCAATGAAATGAGCCTGCCCGGGCTGGATGCCGGGGCAGGCTCTGGCTTGCCGGGCGCCCAGGCCCGTACGGCACGCGCTGCGTGTCGTCGGGCGGGCGCTAGGACGTCCTCAGTCAGGTGCCGATCACGCCGCCATCGTCCTTGATGATGACGACGGTCGCCGAGCGCGGGCGGCCGCCGTTCGCGTCCGGCCACTGGCTGAACGCGAGCGGGTTGGCGGCGATGAAGTCATCCATCGACACGCCGTTCGGTACGGCCGGGCGGTTGGGGTGGCTGCCGACCTCGCCCGGATGCTGGACGTTGATGAACATCGTCTTGCTATCCGGGGTGAAGGTCAGGCCGGTGATCTCGCAACCGGACGGACCGACGAGGAAGCGGCGGATTTCGCCGGTCGTCGGGTCGGAACACAGCATTTGGTTGTTGCCCTGGACGGCGTACACCCCGGTGTTGCTGAAGTTGCCGTCGGTCTGGATCCACAGCCGGCCGTCGGCGTCGAAGCCGATGCCGTCCGGGCTGTTGAAGGTGTTCGAGGTGTCGATGTTCGACGAGCCCGCGTTGAGGTCGCCCGGCGCATACACGTTCGGGTTCCCGGCGATGACGAACAGGTCCCAGTCGAAAGTCGTGGCGGCGGCATCGTTGCCGGCTTCACGCCAGCGCACGATCTGGCCGAAGCGGTTCTGAACGCGCGGGTTGGCATCGTCGGTGACGCTGCGGCCGCTGTTGTTGGTCAGCGCACAGTACACCTCATTGGTGCCGGGATGCACGGCGATCCACTCCGGGCGGTCCATCTTGGTCGCGCCCACGGCGTCTGCTGCCAGGCGGGTCTTGATCAGCACCTCGGCCTGGTCGGCGAAGCGGGCGTCCGCGGCCAGTACCGGGTTGGCCTGCTTGTCGAGCAGCACCCATTCACCGTTGCCCATGAAGTCGCCGCTGGTCGCGCCGTTGCCGAACTTCGCGACGTAGAGCTTGCCGTGGTCGAGCAGGCGGCGGTTGGCGGCGTCCTTGCCCGGCACGAAGCGACCGTCGGACACGAACTTGTAGATGTAGTCGTTGGTCTGGTCGTCACCCATGTACACCACGACGCGACGGTCGGCGGTGAAGGCGTAGGCGCAGTTTTCGTGCTTGATGCGGCCGAGCGCAGTGCGCTTGATCGGCATCGAGTCCGGGTCGAAGGGGTCGATCTCCACCACCCAGCCGAAGCGGTTCGACTCATTCGGCTCCTTGGCGTAGTCGAAGCGTTCGTCGAACTCTTCCCAGCGATAGCCGGTGCCGCGCGCGCTGATGCCGTAGCGCTTCATCGATTCGTCGCGACCATCGACTCCGCTGGTGGTGCCGAAGTAGCCGTTGAAGTTCTCTTCACAGGTCAGGTACGTGCCCCACGGGGTGAAGCCGTTGGCGCAGTTGTTCAGCGTACCGAGCACGCGCGTGCCGCTGGGGTCGGCCTTGGTCTTCATCAGGGCGTGGCCGGCAGCCGGGCCGCTGATCTTCATCGGCGTGTTGCCGGTGATGCGGCGGTTGTACTTCGAGTTGCGGACGATTTCCCACTTCCTGCCGTGCTGGCGGATGTGGATGACCGAGGCGCCATGGGCGTTCTGCGCCTTCAGCACCTTGTCGGCGGTCCACGGGGTCATGAATTCGGCCCCGAACAGGTACTCGTAGTTGCAGTACTCGTGGTTCATCACGAGCAGGCCTTCCTTGCTCGACTTGCCATGAATCGGGAAGAAGTGCATGCCGTCATGGTTGTCGCCGATCTGGCGAGCCTGGTCAGCGCCGGTGTTGGTGCCGTCGGCCTTCCACATCGGCGAGTCGGGGAACAGGGCATCGCCCCAGGGCGCGAAGATCTGCGCGCTGTAGCCCGGGGGGATCACGATGGCGTCGCCGCTCGAGGCCGCGACCGGGGCAAAGCCGATCTTCGGCGCCTTGCGCGGACCATTGTTGCCATAGCCGGCACCCATGTGCTGATGAGCGCGCTGCGCGGCCTGTGCGGCGAGCGGAGCGGCCAGGAAGGCAGCGGCACCGAGGCCGAGGCCGCTCTTGAGGAAGCCGCGGCGTGACACCACGCGGTCCACGACTTGCTGGAAATGCTCGTTGTCAGAAAGGTTGCTGGGAAGGTCGTCGAGGTCGAATTGACTCATCAGTGGCTCCACGGATCGGGGTTCTGAGGGGGAAGCGCGATTCTCTGCAGTTCAGATTTCAGTTCCGTGACCGTGATGTGAAGATGTGGCGCAGAGCTTGGCGAATTTAGGACAAAGGGATTTTATGCGGCGTACGGCGGCAGTGGCTGCGGGCGCTATACTCCCGGCTTTTGACGCGTCCCTGAGTCGATGTCCGACCCTACTCCGATCTTTGCCGACGACGGCCCGCTTGCCGCTGCCATTCCCGGCTTCCGCGCGCGTACTCAGCAGATCGAGATGGCGCAGAAGATCGCCGAGGCGCTGCGCGAGAATCGCGTGCTGGTTGCGGAGGCGGGTACCGGCACAGGCAAGACCTTCGCCTATCTGGTCCCGGCGCTGCTGGCGGGCGGCAAGGTCATCCTCTCCACCGGCACCAAGACCCTGCAGGATCAGCTCTTCAACCGCGATCTGCCCACGGTGCGCGCGGCCCTCAAGGTGCCGGTGAGCATTGCGCTGTTGAAGGGCCGCGCCAACTACGTCTGCCACTACCACCTCGAGCGCAACGCGCGCGACGGCCGCTTCCTCACTGCGCAGGATGCCGCCGACCTGCGCGCGATCACGCGCTTCGCCCAGGTCACGCAGACCGGTGACAAGGCCGAATGCACCGACGTTCGCGAGGACTCCCCGGCCTGGATCGCCGCCACCTCGACGCGCGACAACTGCCTCGGCCAGGACTGCCCGTTCAAGGAAGAGTGCTTCGTGATGCAGGCGCGGCGCAACGCGATGGAGGCGGACGTGGTGGTGGTCAATCACCACCTCTTCTTCGCCGACGTGATGCTGCGCGACGAGGGCATGGGCGAGCTGCTGCCGGCCTGCAACGCGGTGATCTTCGACGAGGCACACCAGCTGCCCGAGACCGCGAGCCTGTTCTTCGGCGACAGCGTGTCCACCGCCCAGGTGCTCGAGCTGGCGCGCGACACGCGCTCGGAGACCGTGGCCGCGGCGCGCGACTGCGTGGCGATGATCGACCAGACGCGCAACCTGGAGAAGGCCGCGCGCGACCTGCGCCTGGTGTTCGGCACCGAGAGCGCGCGGATCTCTGCCGCGCAGGCCGCCGAGCGCGAGAACTTCGACGCCATGGTCGAGGCGCTGGACAAGGCGCTCACCGACTTCCACGCCGTGCTGGCCACCCAGGCCGAGCGCTCCGAGGGCCTGGGCAACTGCCTGCGCCGCACCGAGGAGATGGCAGAGCGCCTCGCGAACTGGCGCAAGCCGGAGGAAAAGGACCTGATCCGCTGGGTCGAGGTGTTCACCCAGTCGCTCGCACTCAACGCTACGCCGCTGCATGTGTCGGACGTGTTCAAGCGCCAGCTCGAGGGCCACCCGCGGGCATGGATCTTCACCTCGGCCACGCTGGCCGTGGGCAAGGCCGACTTCGGCCATTACTGCCGCGAGATGGGGCTGGCGTGGATGGATCCGCCGCCGCTCACCGCGGTGTGGGGCAGCCCCTTCGACTACGCCGAGCAGGCCCTGCTGTACGCGCCGGCGGGCATGCCCGAGCCCAACTCGCCCGACTACACCGAGCGCGTCGCGAAGGTGGCGCTGCCGCTGATCCGCGCCGCGCGCGGGCGCACCTTCGTGCTGTGCACCTCGCTGCGCGCGATGCGGCGTATCCACGAGCTCATCCTCGACGGCCTCGCGCACAGCGGCGACGAACTCCCGGTGCTGCTGCAGGGCGAAGGCTCGCGCACCGAGCTGCTCGAGCGCTTCCGCCGCCTGGGCAATGCGGTGCTGGTGGCGAGCCAGAGCTTCTGGGAGGGTGTGGACGTGCCCGGCGACGCGCTCTCGCTGGTGGTGATCGACAAGCTGCCCTTCGCCCCGCCCGACGATCCGGTGCTCGCGGCGCGCGTGGAGCACATGCAGAAGCAGGGCCTGAGCCCCTTCGTGCATCACCAGCTGCCCAAGACCGTGATCAACATGAAGCAGGGCGCCGGCCGGCTGATCCGCACCGAACGCGACCGGGGCGTGCTGTGCATCTGCGACCCGCGCATGATCGAAAAGTCCTACGGCAAGGTCGTCTGGCGTAGCCTGCCGCCGATGCGGCGCACGCGCGCCGAGGCCGAGGCCGTTGCCTTCCTCGAGAACCTGCCGCCGCCGCGCCGGGGCGGCTGAGCTTCATCAAGGGTGGGGAGGGGCGGTCTGTTGTATCCTCTGGGGCCACGTAACCCAAACCCGCTGCGGTTCCTCGATGAACGTTTTCGGTTTCGCCGGCTGGTCCGGCTCGGGTAAGACTACCCTGGTGGAAAAGCTGATCCCCGTGTTCACCGCGCGCGGGCTGCGCGTGTCGGTGATCAAGCACGCTCACCACGGCTTCGACCTCGACAAGCCCGGCAAGGACTCCTGGCGCCACCGCGAGGCAGGCGCCACTCAGGTGCTGATGTTGTCGAACGACCGTTGGGTACTGATGCACGAACTGCGTGGCGCGCCCGAACCCACACTGGATGAGCAGCTGCGCCTGCTCGAACCCTGCGATCTGGTGCTGATCGAAGGCTACAAGGCTGCCGCCGTGCCCAAGATCGAGATCCACCGCCCCGCGTACGGTAAGCCGCCCCTCTGGCCCGAGAATCCACACGTCGTCGCAGTGGCCACCGATGCTGCACAAGACGCTGACCTCGCCTGTCCGTTGCCGCGCCTGCCGCTCAACGCGCCCGAGGTAGTGGCCGATTTCATCCTTGATTACCTGAAGATCCGATGAATTCCAACATGCTCTCCTTTGACGAGGCCTACGCGAGGCTCCTCGGCTTCGTCCGCCCGGTGCGCGAGATCGAGCTGGTGGACACGATGTTCGCCGCCGGTCGCGTACTGGCAGTCGCGCAGCACTCCACGATCAACCAGCCGCCGATGGACAACTCCGGTATGGACGGTTATGCATTGCGTGCCGGGGACGTTCATGCCGCCGGCACGCGCTTGCCGGTGAGCCAGCGCATCCCGGCGGGCAGCGTCGGCCATGAGCTCGCGCCCGGCACTGCCGCACGCATCTTCACCGGTGCGCCTCTGCCGCCGGGGGCCGACACCGTCGTCATGCAGGAGCTCTGCGAACACGACGGTGATCACGTGGTCATCAATACGGTGCCGGAACCGGGTGAGGCGGTGCGCAGGATGGGCGAGGACATCGCCGCTGGCGAGCTGATCCTGCCCGCTGGAGAGCGCCTGTCGCCCCAGGCGGTGGCGCTTGCGGCCTCGGTCGGGCTCGCCCAGCTGCCGGTGCTGCGGCGGGTGAAGGTGGCGATGTTCTCCACGGGTTCCGAGCTGGTCATGCCCGGCGAGCCGCTGCCGCCGGGCGGCATCTACAATTCCAACCGCTTCATGCTGCGCAGCCTGCTCACCAGCCTGGGCTGCGAGGTGGATGATTTCGGCATCGTTCCGGATCGCCTTGATGCCACGCGCGAAGTGCTCCGTCGCGCCGCGCAGGGCCACGACCTCATCCTTACCAGCGGCGGCGTCTCGGTGGGCGAGGAAGACCATGTCAAGCCCGCAGTGGAAGCCGAGGGGAGCCTCGACATGTGGAAGATCGCGATGAAGCCCGGCAAGCCACTTGCCTATGGACATGTGCATGGCGCTGCGTTCATCGGCCTGCCCGGAAATCCGGTGTCGAGCTTCGTGACTTTCCTGATGATGGTGCGCCCCTTCGTGCTCGCCACCCAGGGCGCGCGCGAAGTGGCCCCGGCGTCGCTTATGCTGCGCGCGGACTTCGACTGGCCGAAGCCTGACCGTCGGCGGGAGTTTCTGCGTGCGCGCATGAACGCCCAGGGGGCGGTGGAGCTGTTCGCCAACCAGGGTTCGGCAGCGCTGAACTCGACGGTCTGGGCCAATGGCCTGGTTGACATCCCGGCCGGCACGGCGATCGCGCGCGGTGAGGCGGTTCGCTTCCTGCCCTATGGGGATCTGCTGCACTGAGCCCAGCGATGACGGGGTGCCTTGAATGACAAATCGGGACGGTAACCAATGACGATGAAGGTGAAGATCCTTTACTTTGCGAGCCTGCGTGAGGCAGTCGGACAGTCGGGTGAGGAGCTCGAATTGCCCGCCGGGGTCGAGACGGTGGGAGCTTTGCGCGCACATCTGGCAGGACGTGGCGAAGGCTGGCAGGCGCTCGCGGCGGGGCGGAACGTCCGCGCCGCGCTCAATCAACGCATGGCGGGTGCCGACGTGCCGATTGGTGCGGGGGATGAGGTGGCCTTCTTCCCGCCTGTTACCGGGGGTTGAGCCATGGAGATGCGTCCGCAGGTAAGTGTGCAGGAGGCTGATTTCGACGTCGGCGCCGAGATTGCCGCGCTCAGTGCAGGCCGGCCCGAGGTCGGGGCGGTTGCCAGCTTCGTCGGGTTGGTACGAGACGTGAACGATGGCAGCGGTGTGCGCGCAATGACGCTTGAGCACTATCCAGGCATGACCGAGCGTTCATTGACGGACATCATCGAACAGGCCAAGCGGCGCTGGTCGGTGCTCGGGATGCGCGTCATCCACCGCTACGGCCGGCTCGAACCGACCGATCGGATCGTGTTTGTCGGCGTGGCCAGCAGTCACCGTGGTGACGCGTTCGCCGCCTGCGAGTTCATCATGGATTACCTGAAGACGCGGGCGCCGTTCTGGAAGCGAGAGGAGACGCCGGAGGGCGCACGCTGGGTCGACGCTCGCGAGGCCGATGATTCTGCCGCAGCGCGCTGGGCGGAGGACGGGACGGGCGACGCAGTTGATGAAAGCTGGGAAGAGGTCGAGCAGCGCCGCTGAGCGCTTGGGCGGCAGGGCAAATGCCTCCGCCCGTTAACGCAGAACGGCGCCTCACGGCGCCGTTCCTGTTCGACCGCTCAGCGCTTAGCGGCGGCCGCGAGTGCCCTGCTGCGTGAAGGCCTGAAAGGCTTCGGTGGAGGCGCGCGTCATCTGCTCGAAAGCTGCGCGGGTCGTATCCATTGCGGTCTGCATCGCGCCCAGGGCGTTCTGATCCGAGATCGGCATGCCCTTGAACATCTTCTGCATGGCTTCGAACATGTCGGTGCTGCCGCTGGTGAGTTGCTCGCCGACCAGCTTGCCGAATTCGGCCTGGGTTGCGGCAGTGATCTCGGCGATCTGACGGGCACACGCGAGCATCTGCTCGGTCGTGCTTTGCGCGTAGCTGGCGCGCAATTCCATGAGTCCCTTGGGATCCTTGGCGCTCGACAGGGCTTTCGCGTTCTGCACGCCTTCCTCGAACAGGCGCTTGGCGGTCGTGACCTGGATTTCCATGATGCGCTGCGAGTTCTCGATCGACAACTGCGCCAGCCGCATCGCGGCCTCCAGGTTCTTCTTCTGAAGTTCATTCAACTGTTCTTGCTTGCTGGCCATAAGGTCCTCTCGACTCGCATTCATTGGTTGTCCGGTTTGACTGGAGATGGCCTGACGCTCGAATGAACGGGCGGGGACGCGACACGATTCGTCCCGCCGAAAGCCATCCCGCTCGTCACAATAACATACGAAACCACGGTGACCGGACGCTGCCGCGTGGGCTTCATGCTTTCAGACGATTTGCTGCAATGCAGCAGTGAGTGCTGCAAAAGAGCTGACCGGCGCGCCGATGCGCTCAACGGATGATCGGGCGGTCAGGAAGTCCCGGCTCGCCTTCGGAGGACATGCCGGCTGCGTCCGTGCGCGGAAAATGCGCAGCAAGGGTCGCTCCCGCCACATCGACGGCTGTCGCCAGACCCTCCTCGATGCGTCCCTCACGGCAGGATCGGGCCACGCGGTCCACGAGCGTGCGCCATTGCTCCGCGTCCGTGCAGCGGACCAGCGCGCGATCGGCGACGATCTCGATCCGGTGCTCTGCAAGCAGCAGATAGACCAGCACACCGTTGTTGTCTTCCGTGTCCCATACGCGCTGTTTCCCGAAGAGTGTCAGCGCCCGGTCACGAATCACCTCGCCGATCGGTTCTCCACGCGCGAGGTGGCGCCAGAGGTAGCTCGGCGGCAGGCTGGCCTCGACGCACAGGCAGATCTGCCCCGAGTGCTGCTGTTCGCTCGCCCTGACGCGCGCTTCGAGTCGGTCGATCGCCGCCTCGCCAAGCGCACGGCGCGCATCATCGGCATCCAGCCAGAGGTGACGCAGGCAACGTTTGAGCGTTTCCATCACCAGCCCCCCGATGCGCCGCCGCCGCCGAAGCTGCCCCCGCCGCCAGAGCGAAAGCCTCCGCCACTACGACGTCCGCCACCCCCCAGTCCTCCGAGACCGCCTCCGCCGATGATCGGCCCGCTCCCGCGGTGCAGTGGACCGCCGCGCCCGCTGCTGCCGACGCCGAGTGCGAGCACGAATACGACGGCGAGCACGCCCGCCACGAGGGCGAGCGCAAGACTGGCGGTCAGGGCATTGACGAACACGCCGGTAAGCCCGCCGGTGAGGAGCGCGCCCGGCTTGCGGCCCAGCACGCCGACGAGGACCGCCCCGAGCATGGGGACGGCCACGAAGAGCAGGGCGCCGAGGTCCTCGAGGCTAATCCCCGGATCGGGCTGCGTACGCGACGGGGCCGGTAGCGCTTCGCCACTCACCAGCGCCATGAGGCCGTCAACACCGGCCTCCAGTCCGCCGGCGAAATCGCCGCGCCGGAAGGCCGGTGTGATGACGCCGTCGATGATTCGCCAGGCGGCAAGATCAGGCACAGCCCCTTCGAGCGCGCGCGCAACCTCGATCCGAACCTTGCGGTCTTCCTTGGCGACCACCAGCAGAATGCCGTCGCCTACGTCGCGGCGGCCGAGCTTCCACGTGTCCGCAACGCGGAAGGCATAGGCGGCGATGTCCTCGGGCTGGGTTGTCGCCACCAGCAGGACGACGATCTGGCTACCGTGGGTGGCTTCGAAAGCCGCGAGCTTGTCGTCCAGGGCCTGGCGTTGCGCGGTGCTCAAGGTGCCGCTGCGGTCGATGACGCGCGCGGACAGCGGCGGCACGGGCTGCAAGTCCTGAGCGAGCGCAAGCGGTGCCAGCAGCGTTGCGGACAAGGCCAGCAGCCAGGCAATCAACATCCATCCGAGGGCGCCGCGGCAGCGCGTCGCGCGCAGCATCGACTGAGCGGGCGACATGCGAGTGTCAGCGTCCGCCCTGAGCGCCGAAATCCACCCGCGGCGGGACCGCGATCTCGGCCTCGTTGGCGACCGTGAACCCCGCCTTGGGCTTGTAGCTGAAGATCATCGCGGTGAGGTTGGTCGGGAAGCTGCGCGCGAGCACGTTGTACGCCTGCACCGATTCGATGTAGCGGTTGCGCGCCACGGTGACACGATTCTCGGTGCCCTCGAGCTGCACGCGCAGATCCTGGAAGCCCTGGTTGGCCTTCAGGTTGGGGTAATTCTCGGCGACGGCGAGCAGGCGTGACAGGGCACCTCCGAGCTGCCCCTGGGCTTGCTGGAAGCGTTCCATCGCCTGCGGGTCGTCCAGCATTTCGGGTGTGACCTGGATTGCGGTGGCACGCGAGCGCGCTTCGATCACGCGGCTCAGTGTCTCCTGCTCGAAGTTCGCCTCACCCTTGACAGTTTCCACCAGATTGGGAATCAGGTCGGCACGGCGCTGGTACTGGTTCAGAACCTCGGCCCACGCCGACTTCGTCTGCTCGTCCAGACGCTGGAAATCGTTGTAGCCGCAGCCGGACACGGCGAGCGCACCGGCGAGCGCGAGGGTGATCAGGAGGCTGCGGTCGAAGCTGCGCAGGGCGACACGTTTGAATGCTGAAAACATAAGACTCTCCAGATGATGCCGGGTCGATGGCGCGCACTTTAGCAGCGTGAGGCCAATTATTGTTCTTCCTCAAGGTTTTGGCGAACGCGTGCGGCTAATCTCCGCACGCTGCGATTCCGGCCGCAGAACGAGACCGGAGCCCATCCGATGGAAGAAATAACGATGTTCGACAACGCTGTTCATCCCTTCGACGCGCGTGGTGTTGCCAAGCGCTTCCGCCATGCAGCCATCTTCGGTGCGCTCGAGTCGCTCGAGGACGGCGAAGTCATGCGCTTCGTCAACGACCACGACCCGCTGCCGCTGCTGGGCCAGATCCAGCAGCGCTACGGCAACCAGGTCGGCATCAACTACGTCGCACGCGAGCCGGGCAACATCGTCATCGACTTCACCATCCAGCTCGGCGCGCCGGCTGCGGTGGGCGCCCCCGCGGCCGCGGCTGCCGTCGGTGGCGGCTGCGGCGGCGGTGGCGGGCACGGCTGCTGCTCCTAAGCCCTCCCGTACTTGCGGAAGACCGCGCGCGCATCTGCCTGCGCGCGCTCCAGCGTGCAGATCGATGGATCGTCGTCGTGCCCGCTGAAGAAGTCGTCCGCCTGGGCGGCCATCACCAGCTTGATGGCCGCTTCCTCGCTCTGGCCGTAGCGCTCGTAGAGCAGGGTGGCGACCTCGTCGAGGTGCTGCTCGTAGGTCATCGGCATCGTTCGCTCCTTGTCAGCGCAGGGTGACGAATTCTTCTGCGCTGGTGGGGTGGATCGCGATCGTGTCGTCGAAATCCGCCTTGCGCGCGCCCATCTTCACCGCTACCGCGAAACCCTGCAGCATCTCGTCCGCGCCTTCGCCGATCACGTGCGCGCCGACGATGCGCTCGTCCGGGCCTGCGCACACGAGCTTCATCGCGGTCTTCGGGCGGTGCTCGGTGAGGGCGTGATACATGCCGGTGAAACGCGTGGTGTAGACCTTCACATCGTCATGGCGGCTGCGTGCCTCGTCCTCGGTCAGGCCTACGGTGCCGATCGGCGGATGGCTGAAGATCACCGTCGGGATGTTGTCGTAGTCGAGCTTGCTGTCGGGTTGGTTGAGGAAGAGGCGTGCGGCCAGGCGTCGACCGGCGGCGATCGCTACCGGCGTCAGTTCGGCACGGCCGGTGATGTCGCCAATCGCGTAGATGCCGGGCACGCTGGTGTTCTGGAATGCGTCGGTTGCGATCACGCCCTTGTCGTCCGCCGCGAGGCAGGCCGCAGCGAGATCGAGCTTGTCGGTGTTGGCGCGACGGCCGGTGGCCCACACCAGCGCGTCCACTTCAAGCGTCTCGCCGTCGTCGCAGTCAACGCGCAGCGCGCCGTCAGCCTGGCGGGTGACGCCGCGGACCTGGGTGCCGAAGGCGATGCGCACGCCGTCCTCCTGCATCTGTGACAGCAGTTCGTCACGCAGCATGGCGTCGAATGGGCGCAGCAGCTGCGCACCGCGTACTAGCATGGTGACCTCGCTGCCCAGACCGTTGAAAACCCCCGCGAGCTCGACGGCGATGTATCCCGCACCGACCACCGCGACGCGGCGAGGCTGGCGTTCGAGCGCGAAGAATCCGTCCGAGTCGATGCCGAGTTCTGCGCCCGGAATGTCCGGCACCACCGGCCGGCCACCGGTAGCGATGACGATGTGCGGGGCGGTGAAGCGCTCGCCTTCGACCTCGATGGTGTGCGCGTCGACAAAGCGCGCAAAGCCCCGGACCACATCGACGCCCGCCTTTTCGAGCATGTTGCCGTAGATCCCGTTCAGGCGTGCGATGTAGGCGTCGCGGCGGGTCTTGAGTGCGGCCCAGTCGAACGCCATGTCGCTCATGCTGAATCCGTAGCCCGGTGCGTCGCGCTGGGTCTGGGCAATGTTCGACGCATACCACATCACCTTCTTGGGCACGCAGCCGACATTGACGCAGGTCCCGCCAAGGCGGGCGGCCTCCACCACGAGCGCGCGGGCTCCGTATTCGGCGGCGCGGCGCGCTGTCGCCACGCCGCCACTGCCACCGCCAATGGCGATGTAGTCGTAGGTCTTCATCGGATACTCCGGTTCTTTCGATTCTCTGGAGCCGGCGCGCGAGGTGGCTACATCCGGCAAGTGCGTGATTCTCGCCCGGGAAGGGCCGCCTTGGGTAAGTTTGGCGGCAAAAGGGAGGGGCCGACCCGACTCCGGACGAGCACTCCGAGCTTAAGTGTGCGACGGGTGAGGCTCACCACCCGGGCCTTGACCCGGCCTGGGGTATCGAGCCCCGGACGCGCGTTCGCGCCGGCTTACAGCACCTTCTCGATCGCCTTCAGCACCTCGGGCGCGTCCGGCTTGACGCGGCTTGGAAAGGCGGCGACGACGCGGCCGTTACGGTCGATGACGTATTTGTGGAAGTTCCAGTCGGGCGCGGCGGACTGGCGCGCGATCTCGCGGAACAGTGGGTGTGCGCGCTCGCCGGTCACCTGGATCGGGGCGAACATGTCGAAGGTCACGCCGAAGTTCTCGAAGCACACCTCGGCGGTCTTGGCCTCGTCGCCTGCTTCCTGGCGAAAATCATCGGAGGGAAAGCCGGCGACCTTCAGGCCACGGTCTTTGTATTTCTGGTGAACGGACTCGAGTTCGCGAAACTGACGGGTGAAGCCGCAGTGGCTGGCAGTGTTGACGACCAGGACCGGCTGTCCGCCAAAGCGCTCGGAAAGATTGACCACTTCGTCGGAATGCAGGCGCCGCAGCTCGTGGCTGAACATCGGTGCGCCTGCGCTCTGCGAGTCGGCGAAGGCGGGGGCGCAAATCGCGGCAAGCGCGACGGGCATGAAGAGGCGACGAAAAGCGGCTGGCAGCATGCGGTCTCCGGTTGCAGTGGCGGATAGACCGCAGCCAGCGCCGCAGGTTCGCCTGCGTCAGCCGACGCGGAAGCTGCCCACCGCCTGGGAGAGCTCGCGCGCGCTGCGTTCGAGCGCGTCCACTTCGTCGGCAACGGCACTTGCCGAAGCCTCCGTATCCTCGGCCAGTCGCGCTACCGATTCCACGGCGCCGGCAATCTGGCGGGCAGCCGTGCTCTGCTCACCGAGGCTTGCGGCGATGGCTGCGAAGACCTGCTCCACACGGCCGGCTTCGGCGGTGATGCGTTCGATCGACGCGCCCGCTTCGGCAGCGAGGTCCGTGCCCTTGCCGACGCGCTCGACTGCGGAGTCGATGTTGGCCAGCGCCTGTGTCCTGCTCGTCTGGATGTCGTTGATCATCCCCGCGATCTCCTCGGTGGCGGCCGAGGTGCGTTCGGCGAGCTTGCGCACCTCGTCTGCAACCACCGCGAAGCCACGGCCTTGCTCGCCAGCGCGCGCGGCCTCGATTGCTGCGTTGAGTGCGAGCAGGTTGGTCTGGCCGGCAATGTCCTTGATGAGACCGACGACTTCGGCAACACGGTCGGACTGGTTGCCCAGGTCCTCGACGCCGTGCGCGGAGTGCTGGATGGCGCCGGCAATGCCGGTGATCTCGTCGATGGCGGCCTTGACGACGCTCGCGCCGCTGCGCGCGGATCTGCCCGAATCTGCGGCCAACGCGCGCGCCTGCTCCGCGTCGGCAGCCAGTCGCGCCATCTCGGCGGTGAGCGTATCGACCGACGTGGCGATGTCGCTCGTTGCAGCGCGCTGCTGGCGCATGCGGTCAGCGGCATTGCCCGAGTGGTGGTCGAGCGCTTGTGCGCTGGTGGCGATGGATAGCGCTTCGCGGTTGATGCGTTCGAGCGTCCTGCCGAGCTTGGCCTGCATGTCGATTACCGAGCGCAGCAGGCTGGAGTGCTCGTCGGTGCTGTCGAGTGGGCGCAGATCGCCTTCGCCGATGCGGGCGGCAAGGCGCCCGACGCGGGCAGAGACCACGGCATCCTGTTCGAGCCGATGCGCCATGTACATCAGCATCCCTGCTTGCACGACCACGTAGGCCGCGTGTGTCAGCACGCGCGCCAGCGAGGGACCGCTTTCGAAGACGTAAAGGCCCCAGTTGAGGGCTTGCACGTAGTTGAAAACGAGGTGGTGCACCGCAATGAGCACGGCGGCGACCAGGATCGGCCGCCAGTCGCGGTAGTAGAGCAGGAAGGCGAGCAGTACGAAGATCCCGAAATGGGCTTCGATGACGCCGCCGAACTGCTGGATCGTCAGCGCCGAGAACACCATGAAAGCGGCCGCGATGGCCGATCTCGACAGCAGCGAGCCCGCGCTGAGCCAGACCATCGCACCCGGGACGAGCAGTGCCGGCACGCCCACCGCGATGCCGATCAGCCAGGTGTCGGTGTAGGCCGCGACGCCCAGGGTCAGCAGAAGGTGGACGCATAAGAAGGCGAGCATCAGGCGGTCGGCAGCGGCGCGCGATGCGTGCAGGGCGTCGAGGAAGTCGTGTTGCGGGGCCATGAGGTTTTCCTGGTTCCGGGCGTGCGCGCAGTCAGCGCACGATGCAGGCATCGGCGGGCGGGGCATTCAGGGCATGCCAGCCCAGGATCGCTCCACTGTAGGCGATCCAGAGTGCGAGAGCGGCCCAGCCGACGCGGCTCCGGACGACGGCTGCCCGCCTCCCTTGCGGGGGGCGGGCCTGCCTGCGCCTGGGAGCGTCCTGAGAGTGAAGGCTCGACATGCCGTGTAAGAACGGCTGCCAAGCGGAAAACTTTAGCCGGGGGGCCGTTTCGGTGCGTGCGGAACCCTACATGCGGTTCAGGTCCTCGATGGCGTCGATGACCATTCCGGTGCCCACCGCGATCAGCAGGATGTCTGCGGCCACGCGTACGTAGCGGTACCCCTCCGGCGGCATGCCGAAGCGCACCACGATATCGCCGGGTGCGTCGTAATACACGACGTTGCGCGGAAGCCGATAGCCGATCCGCCATTGCTTGGCCAGCCCCGGCGGCATGCAGCCATTGCGCTTCTTCGCCAGCCCGGGCGGGCAGTAGCGGCTGCGGTAGCGTTCGCTGTAGTAGCTGCGCACCACCTCGCGTCATGTCAGCAGTGGCAGCAGATTGATGCGAAAAACTCCTCCGGAGACGACTTCATCCGCGCCTCAAAGCAGGGGGATCGCATCCTTCTCGCCCCGCTCGTACACCACGTTGGCACGGCCCACCAACAGCGGATCGAGCGGGCCGATGCGCTCGATGTCCTTGTTGGTATAGGGCAGCTTGTGCAGCACGTAGCGCAGGGCGTTGAGGCGTGCGCGCTTCTTGCAATCGGACTTGACCACGGTCCATGGCGCGTCGGCCGTGTCGGTGTAGAAGAACATCGCCTCCTTGGCCTTGGTGTAGTCGTCCCACTTGTCGAGCGAGGCAAGGTCGATCGGCGACAACTTCCATTGCTTGAGCGGGTGCGACTCACGCTCCTTGAAACGGCGGCGCTGCTCCTCGCGGCTGACCGAGAACCAGAACTTGATCACGTGAATGCCGCTGCGCACCAGGTTGCGCTCGAACTCGGGCACCTGGCGCATGAACTCGTTGTACTCGTCGTTGCTGCAGAAGCCCATTACCCGCTCGACGCCCGCGCGGTTGTACCAGGAGCGGTCGAACAGCACGATCTCGCCCGCGGTCGGCAGGTGCTGGATGTAGCGCTGGAAATACCACTGGCCGCGCTCGATGTCGGACGGTTTCTCCAGCGCGACGACGCGCGCGCCACGCGGATTCAGGTGTTCCATGAAGCGTTTGATGGTGCCGCCCTTGCCGGCGGCGTCGCGGCCCTCGAACAGGATGACCACCCGCTGCCCGGTCTCCTTTACCCAGGCCTGCAGCTTGAGCAGTTCCACCTGAAGGCGGTATTTCTGTTTCTCGTACGCCTTGCGCGACATCAGGTTGCGGTAGGGGTAGCCGCCCTGGCGCCAGTCCGGCGCCAGTTCGTCATCCGGATTCGCGGTCGTGGTCGCGGTGCCCGCGTCGGCGCGCATCAGGGCACGGCGCAAGACGTGGATGTCATCGGGCGACGCACCTGCGAGGATCGCCTCAAGGGCGCGCACTGCATGCCTGGGGTCGCGCCCGGCCTCGGTCCTGAGAATGTCGGTCACTGCGACGAGCTTGGCGTCCTCGGCGGCAGAGATGGCTTGCTCGATCTCGAAGCGCTCGATGCCGTCTGCGCTCAGGTCGGGTGCGGTGTCTCCCTGTCGAGCGGGTCGGCTCGTGATGCTGCCGCGGGCTGTCCTGCGCTTGGTGGCAGCGGGTTGCGCGGGCGTCGTGTTCGCGGCGGGGTGGAGGTCTTCTGTCTTGCTCATCGGGGTCTCCTTGCTCATCTGCAAAGTGTAATCCTGCCGTTCGCGCAGTGCTGCTGGTCCTTACGCGGCAAATGTGCGCGTTTCGCGACATCTCTCACGCTGCGCGCCGGGGATGCGCGCCACGCAGGTCAGGAAAGCTAGAATTGCGCCCCGACAAGACACTCAGGCGGGATCCGCCCGCTCCATCGTTGCCCATGCCCCTGACTCCCGAAGCCCGCTCCCTGTTGGACATGGCGTACCGCATCGGTGCGCCGCGCTTTCACCAGCTGTCCGAAGCCCAGGCGCGGCACTCCTTTGAGAAGCTCCAGTTCGTCTTTCGTCCCGACGCGCCGGCCGTTGCCTCCACGGTCGAGGTGCCGATCCCGCGCCCGGACGGCACGGCGCTCCTCGCGCGGTATTACCGCCCGTTGTCGAGTCACGTTGGCCAGTGCCTGCCGCTGCTGATCTATTTCCATGGTGGCGGCTGGTGCGTCGGCGATGTCGCCAGCTTCGACGTGGTCTGCCGCGAGCTGGCCAACGCTTCGCATTGCGCCGTGCTGTCGGTGGATTACCGGCTCGCACCCGAGCATCCCTTTCCGGCCGCGATCAACGACGCGCGCCTGGCGTTTGACTGGGCTGTGGAGCAGGCCGGTCTGCTGGAGGTGGATGCGGCACGGATTGCGCTCGGCGGCGACAGTGCGGGGGGCAACCTGTCGATCGTCACCGCGCTGGCGTTGCGCGAGGCTGCGGTTCAGCCCCGGTTTCTGATGCTGGTCTATCCGAGCACCGAGATTCGCAGCGAACGTGCCTCGCGCGAGCGCTACGCAGAGGGCTTCTTCCTCGATCGAGGCACACTGCAGTGGTTCTTCGAGCGCTATCTGCCACAAGGCAACACCGAAGACTGGCGGGCATCGCCCATGCGCGCTGCATCGCTTGCGGGCCTGCCACCGATGCTGGTGATCGGCGCAGAGTTCGACCCGCTTGTGGACGACTGCGAGGCCTTCGCTGCGCGGGTTCGGGCCGAGGGTGGCGACGTTTCCTATCACGTCTTTCCGGGCGTCGTGCATGGCTTCTTCACGCTCGGGAAGGTGTTTCCCGAGGCTCACCAGGCGGTCGCGCTGTGTGCGCGCGCGCTGCGCCGCCATCTGCTCGACGAGGCTGACTGACGCGCCGCCCTGCGATCAGTCGCAGGCCGCGGCGATGAGCTCGTGCCGTGTCGCGTGGGCGGTGTCGATCAGGGCCTGGAAGGCCTCGCGGCCGACGTCGCCAAGGCTGGCGGCCAGCATTTCCGGCCGCCGCTGGATGCCGAGCAGCGTGTCGAAGGGGTTGGGCGCCTCGGCGGCCAGGGTGGCGAGGAAGACGAGATCGCTCATGGTCTCGGGCGGCCAGTCGGTGTGAGCGGTCGGGTCGGCCGCACAGGCGTCGATGATGGTGTCCGGAAGGTCGAAGGCCTCGAGCACCGCGGTGCGCACCGGCTCGTCCCATAGCGCAACGACCTCGGCGAAGCGCGACATGTCGCCTTCGAGCGCCGGATAACGCGCTGCGCGCGCGAGCAGGTAGAACTGGCCGATGTCCAGCATCAGCCCGGCCAGCATGGCACCGTCGGGGTTGGGGCGATCGCGTTCGCGCGCGAAGGCGAAGGCCCAGGCAGCGACGTCGATCGCGTGCATCCACAAGCCGGTGGCGATGAGGCGCATCTGCCGCGAGCGGTGATCGCGCGCGAGCTGCTCGGCGGCGACCGCAAACGCAAGGCAGCGCAGCGTCGACAGGCCGATGCGGGTGATCGCGTCCTTGATGTTGCTGATCTCGCCGCGATAGGGGTTCATCGACAGCGTGTTCGCCATGCGGATCACCTTGGCAGCGAGCACCGGCTCCGCCTTGACCGCGCTGGCGATGTCGGCGAGCGAGCTGTCGGGGTCATCTGCGAGCTTCTTGATCCGGAGGGACAGGTCGAAAACGGTCGGGAAACTGAGTACGCCGTCGCGCAGTTCCTGCTCGATCTGCTCGGCGAAGGCGTCGATCTGGGACTGGAACTCTTCCATGGGGGCTGTCCGTTCGTTCAAGGCCCCCAGTCTAAGTGCGCGCGTTTGCCCGCGCGCGTGCAAATCCCACGCTCTGCCTCAGGTTCAGGGCTGGGTCAGCACGACCCGGCCGTTCTCGAGCGCCTCGACCTGGGCGAGCGTGCATACCGGAACCCCCAGCGCTTCGATCGCCGCATGCCCTTTCCTGAAACGCTTCTCGACGATGAAGCTCGCGCACAGCACGGTCGCGCCTGCTTCGCGTGCCATCTCGACCAGTGCCACTGCGGTGCGGCCGTTGGAGAGGAAGTCGTCGACGATCACCACGCGGTCGCTTGGCACGATGTAGCGCTGCGACAGCACCAGCTTGGTCTCGCCGCCCTTGGTGGGCGAGGGAATCACGCGCGCGATCGCAGGCGACTCTACCTGCGGGGCGTATTTCTTCGCGTAGACCAGCGGCCTGTCCAGCGCCTGCGCCACCACCAGGCCGGGGGCGATGCCGCTCGCTTCGGCAGTGAGGATCACGGTGGGCTCGAACTGCGCAAGACGCCTGGCGAGCTCCTGACCCATCTCGGTGATGAAGCTGGGCTCGATGCGGTGGTTGAGGAAGTGGTCGATCTTCAGGATCTGGTCGCCGATCACCGTGGCTTCGGCTTCGATGCGCCGCACCAAAGGCGCGTAGGGACGGAGGAGGGAGAGATCGGCGTTCATGCGCAGGTCCGTAAACGAAAATGCCCCCTGGGCCGGGGGCTGGTCGCGAGGATTCTAGCCCAAGCCTGAACCGCGCGGGCAGGCACTGGCGCGGTCGATCGGCGCGGCCTGGGTGGGCGTTCGGGCTAGAATCGCGATCATTCAGGGACGACTGCAGCAATGAACGACGAAGACTACATGCGCGCCGCGCTCGAGCAGGCGCGTCAGGCCGGGGCCTGCGACGAGGTGCCGGTGGGCGCCGTGGTGGTGCTCGACGGCGAGATCGTCGGCCGCGGCTTCAACCAGCCGATCGGCCGCCACGACCCTACGGCCCACGCCGAGATCATGGCCTTGCGCGACGCCGCAGCGCGCCTGGGCAATTACCGCCTGCCCGGCTGCGAACTCTACGTGACGCTCGAGCCCTGCGTGATGTGCAGCGGCGCGATCATGCACGCCCGCATTGCCCGCGTGGTCTACGGTGCGCGCGACCCCAAGACCGGCGTCGCGGGCAGCGTGCTCGACCTCTTTGCCGAAGGGCGGCTCAATCACCACGCCAGCATCGAAGGCGGGTTGCTCGCCGACGAGTGCGGGCGCATGTTGTCGAGCTTCTTCGCAGCGCGGCGCAGCAAGACTCTGGTGGCCTGAATGCGGGTATGTGTGGACATCGGCGAGCAGACGCTGGCATTGATTGGAGACGACGGCGCCTGTATCCGCCGCTATCGGGTGTCGACCGCGGCCAAGGGCGCGGGCGAGGAAACCGGCAGTTTCTGTACCCCGCGTGGCCGCCATCGCATCCGCGCCCGGATCGGTGCCGGGGCGCCCATTGGGACAGTGTTCCGTGGCCGGCGGCCGACCGGCGAGGTTTGGACCGAGGCGTTCTCCGCCGCACAGCCGGGCAAGGACTGGGTGCTGACCCGCATCCTCTGGCTCTGCGGCGAAGAACCCGGCCGCAACCGTGGCGGGCGGGTGGATTCGATGCGGCGCTACATCTACATCCACGGCACCGGCGACGACCAGCCGATGGGAGTGCCACGCTCGCATGGCTGTGTGCGCATGCGCAACCGCGACATCATCGAGCTGTTCGAACTGCTCCCCGTGGGTACCGAAGTGGAGATCGTGGAATGAGCGAGGCGCAACGGACTTCGCTGCAGGGCGGAAGGCTGGACCTCAGCATCGACATAGTCGATTGGGCGGCGGCCGAGCCGCTGGTGATGCCGGTGCGGATGGCGGTGTTCGTGGTCGAGCAGGGCGTGCCGGAAGAGATCGAGCGCGATGACTTCGATACCGTGAGCCGGCACGCGGTTGCTCGCGATGCGACCGGTGTGGTCGTGGCGACGGGCCGCCTGCTGCCTGACGGGCACATCGGCCGCATGGCGGTCCTGGCGCAGTGCCGTGGCGCGGGTGTTGGTGGCGCCGTGCTGGAAGCGCTGGTTGAAGAGGCGATGCGCACGGGCTTCGCCAAGGTCGCGCTCAACGCGCAGGTGCATGCGCTTGACTTCTATCGCCACCACGGCTTCGTGGAGCACGGTGAGGTCTTCATGGAGGCGGGTATCGCCCACCGCGCGATGCGTCGGACGCTTTAGCCGAGGGGCCGCCGAGCACGCCTTGCGCTGCGGCCGGCGAATCAGGCGCCCCCGCTCGGGCGGAAGCGATGCTCGACCCGGTTGTGCAGGTCGCCGTGGGCATCCCAGGTCCATTCGACGAAGCGCGTATGCGCCGTGTCGTCGCAGATCACCACGCTGCTGCAACGGGTTCCGTAACCGGGTGCGCGGATGAATGCGGGCGAAAGCCAGCGCTCCCAGTCGAGGCTGACACCGGTTTCGGGAAGGTGCGGGTCGGACGCGGGTGTCGGATCCCGCATCAACTCGAGCAGCGAGGTGAGCAGCACGTCCTCGCCAGCCAGGCGATCTGCGCTGTCCGCCGTGGGTAGTGCTGCGAGCGCCTGCTCGAGACCGGCGCGCGCCTTCAGCAGCTTGGGCCAGGGGGTGTCGAGCAGATGGTTCGACAGGCCATATACGCCCGGCGACAGCATGCGCACTGTGCCGGTCGTGCTCTCCAGCACGCCGAGGTGTTCGCCATCGCAGACGAGCAGGTTGAAGGCGGCGTAAGCATCGGCCCACGCGGCCAGGTCGTGCAGGCAGGCTGCCGCGTCGCGCGTGTCTTCGAGCGCATCGCGCACCAGCGCGCCCCGCGAGGGCGTGCCGGAGACGTGCCGGCTCGGGTCGCGATAGTTCGTGAGCGCGGCGAAGCGCCCGTTGCGGTTGAAACCCATCCACGTTCCGCCGGCCTCGAGATCGCGGCCGGCGAGCAGGTGCGGCGCATCAGTCCACCAGTGGGCGGGCGCCGCCGGTCGGCTGAAGAATTCGTCACGGTTGGCGGCGAGCACCAGGGGATAGCGCGGGTGAGCGCGCCACGCGAACACGACAAGGCACATGGGGGCACTGCTCAGCCGAGGGCGTAGGGCAAATCGAGCACGCTCAGGCGCGGACCGTCGGGTGCGCCGAGGTGGAGCTCGCCCGCTTCGGCGCTGCTGCACTGAATCACGGCCAGGGCCTCGCTGCCGCCGTCCGCGGTCGCTGCGACGTTCACCAGCTTCCCGGCGGACTGCTCGCCGAAATCGGGGGCGTACACGTCCATGCCCGGCGTCGCTTCGACCCCGACCGGCACGCCGACGCGGTAGGTCCGCTTCTTCAGCTTCCCGAGGTATTGCGTGCGGGCCACGATCTCCTGCCCGGGATAGCAGCCCTTGTGGAAATTGACGCCACCGATGAGCTCGTAGTTGAGCATCTGGGCGACGAATTCCTCCTGTGTCGGCGCGGTGATCAGCGGCAGGCCGGCGCGGATCATCGTGAGCTGCCACGCTGCCGTCCCGGCCCGCACTGCACCCGCGGCCAGAATCGCGTCGTAGGTGGCGGCAGCGCTCTCGACCGGGACGGCCAGCAGGTATCGTGTTGCGCTGAGGCGGATGCAGCGCAGGCCGGCGGCGGTCAGCGTCTGCTTCATGTCGGCGGCCGGCAGTTCGGCCCCGGCGGCCCGTGCAGCGCCCCCCGCGTTCGGGCCGGCGATGCCGATCAGGGCGACCTCGGCGCTCGCATTCGAGAGTTTCACCTTGCTCCGCAGCACGTACATCGAGAATTTCTTCAGGAAGGCCGGCAGGATGTCCGCCGACAAGACCAGCGCATGGCCCTCGGCCTCGGGCCACATGAGGAAACTGGCGATCATGCGTCCCTTGGGCGAGTTGAAGCTGTTCCAGGCGGCGGCGTCCGGCTCCAGCTTCTTGACCTCGTTCGAGACGAGGTTGTGCAGGAACACTGTAGAATCCGGGCCCACCGAGCGGATCGTGCCCAGGTGCAGCAGCGGCACCGCGATGGTCGTCTCGGTCGCGGCGCGGGCTTCGCTCGCTGCGTCGGAAAACGACAGTGAGGCATCGCCAAGGGTGGCGCCCAGGCGGGCGAGGTGTTCGGTCCAGGCTGTCATGGTCAGGGTTCGGGTTCGGGGTTGGTGCGATGAAGTATTATAAGCGCCCTCCGCAGCCCGGTCGCCCATGGCGCCGGCAGGGATTTTTCGTGCAGCGCAATCGCCGATGAAGCGTCTTTTCCTCCGTCTCGTGCTTCTCCTGTCCGTGGTCGCGGCACTCATCGCCGGCGCCGGATGGTGGTACGCGCACCGCCCGCTCGCGCTCAAGGCCGAGGCGGTCAGCTTCACCATTCCGCGTGGCGTCGGCATGCGCCAGGCGGCGGCATTGATCGAGCGCGCCGGCGTGAACGTCGACGCTGGCCGGCTTGCTCTCCTTGCGCGCATCAGCGGGCGGGCCCATCACATCAAGGCGGGCAGCTACGAGGTGCATGATGGCATCACCCCCTGGCAGCTCATCCTCAAGCTGTCGGATGGCGATGTGTCGCAGGGCGAACTGCTTCTGGTCGAAGGCTGGACCTTCCGTCAGGTAAGGCGGGCGCTCGAGTCCCACCCCGACCTCGAGCCCGACACCGCAGGTTTGACCGATGCCGAGATCCTGGCGCGCATCGGCGCCCCCGAGAAAAGCCTCGAAGGCCTGTTCTTCCCCGACACTTATCTCTTCGACAAGCGCTCGGGCGCGCTCGCCGTGCTCGAACGCGCATACGGCGCCATGCGCGAGCGCCTGGATCGCGCCTGGGCAGAGCGCGATCCCGCCTCGCCGCTGGGGTCGCCGTACGAGGCGCTGATCCTGGCTTCGATCATCGAGAAGGAGACGGGCCGGCCGGAAGATCGCGGGCTGGTCGCATCGGTGTTCTCCAATCGGCTGCGCATCGGCATGCGGCTGCAGACCGATCCGTCCGTCATCTATGGCCTTGGTGCCGATTTTGATGGGCGCCTGCGTCGCATCCATCTCGACACCGACCACCCGTGGAACACCTACACGCGCGCTGGCCTGCCGCCCACGCCGATCGCGATGCCGGGCGAAGCGGCGTTGCGTGCCGCGGTGCGGCCGGACAACAGCGATTTCCTTTATTTCGTTGCCCGGGGCGACGGCAGCAGCGAGTTCTCTCGCAACCTCGCCGACCACAATCGGGCGGTCAACAAGTTCATTCGTGATGGAGGCGGGCGATGAGTCAGATGCCCCCTGTCCGGCCCCTGTCAGATCTTCCCGTGCGCGAGGCAGGGGCGGCAGCGCCCCGCGCGGCCAGCACGCCCGATGCGATGCAGGCGATGCTGCCCGCGCGCGGACGCTTCATCACCTTCGAAGGGATCGACGGCGCGGGCAAGAGCAGTCAGATCGCCGCCGTCGTTGAGCTGTTGCAGGCGCTCGGCATCGATGTGGAGCAGACGCGCGAGCCGGGCGGCACCGCGCTGGGTGAGCGGTTGCGTGAGCTCCTGCTGCATGAGCCGATGCACCTCGAGACCGAGGCGATGCTGATGTTTGCCGCCCGCCGGGAACACCTCGCCGCGCGCATCGAGCCCGCGCTCGCGGCTGGCCGCTGGGTCGTGTGCGACCGCTTCTCGGATGCCACCTTTGCCTATCAGGTTGGCGGCCGTGGGCTCGACCGCGGCAAGTTCGATGCGCTCGAGGCCTGGGTGCATCCCGGCTTGCAGCCAGACCTGACGCTGGTGTTCGACCTTGACCCCGGAGTCGCCGCGGCGCGCGTGGCTGCAACCGGCGTGGATCCTGACCGCTTCGAGCGCGAGCAGCGTGACTTCTTCGTGCGCGTGCGGGCGGCCTACCTCGAACGCGCCGGGCGCGCGCCCGCCCGCATCTGCGTGATCGACGCCGACCGCCCGCCCGCGGTGATCCGCGCCGAGATCGAGCGCATCGTGCGCGAGCGTTTCTTCCAATGATCCATAGCTGGCTTCAGCCGACCTGGCAGCGCCTCCTCGAGCTTGGCGATCGCCTGCCGCATGCGCTGCTCTTCGTCGGTCCGGCCGGCCTTGGCAAGCGCGAGCTGGCCGAAGCGCTCGCCGCCCGACTGCTCTGCGATGCGCCACGCGCCGACGGGCACGCCTGCGACCACTGCGAGCCCTGTCAGTGGCGGCTCACCGGCAACCATCCCGACCTCATGCGCGTGGTGCCTGCCGCCGACGCGGCTGCAGCCGAAGGCGAGGGCGACGCGCCGGCACGGGAGCCTGCCGGCAAGGCGCCGTCCGAGCGCATCCTGATCGACCAGATCCGTGCGTTGCAGTCCGCGCTCAGCATCACCGGACACCACGGCGCGCGCCGGGTGGTGGTCCTCGATCCTGCCGAGGCAATGAACGTGTTCACCGCCAACGCGCTGCTCAAGCTGCTCGAGGAGCCGCCGGCGGGCTGTGTGTTCCTGCTCGTTTCTTCGGCGCCGCGCCAACTGCTCCCCACCATCCGCAGCCGCTGCCAGCAGTGGCATTTCGCGCGTCCCTCCGAAGCCGAGCTCACCCACTGGAAGGCGCAGGCCGACCGTGAGACGCAGGCGCTGCTCGCGCTTGGCGGTGGCATGCCGCTGGCCGCCGAACGCCTGGCCCAGGCCGGTGGTGGCGCGCTGCTGGCGCGCTTCGTGCGCGACATCGGCGGCCTGCAGGCCGCGGACGTGCTGCGCCTGGCCGGGCAATGGGAGGCCTGGCTCAAGTCCAAGGAGGCGACGGCGGCCGGCTTCGGCTTGCCCGAACTTTCCGACTGGATGCAGCGCTGGGTCAGCGATCTGGCGGCGATCCGCCTGGGCGGGCGCGTGCGGTTCTTCCCTGCGCAGGAAGGCGCGCTGTCCGCGCTCGCCAGTCGCATGGGCGTGGCGGCAGCAAGCGGCTGCTACAATGATTTCGCGCAGATTCACAAGGCGTCGCGCCATCCGCTGAGCCTGCGTCTGGTACTCGAGGACATGCTGATGCGTTACGCCCGCGCCATTGCCGGAGCCCGAGGATGACCGAATCTGCCCGCCCCGCCGTCGCGCGTCCGAGCGTGTTGTCGCTCAACATCAACTCGAAGGCGGCGCTTTACGCGGCCTACATGCCCTTCCTGACCAATGGCGGGATCTTCGTGCCGACCCCCAAGAGCTACAAGATCGGCGACGAGGTCTTCATGCTCTTGCAGTTGCTGGACGACCCCACCCGGCACCCGGTAGCGGGCACCGTGGCCTGGATCACGCCGCATGGGGCGCAGGGCGGGAAGACCCAGGGCATCGGCGTGCATTTTTCGGCCGATGAGTCGAGCAAGGTCCTGCGCAGCCGCATCGAGCAGGTGCTGGCCGGCCATCTGGGCTCGAACCGGCCGACGCATACGCTGTGACACGCGCCCAATCACCTGGCGTTGCGGCGCAGGCGTCCGGCAGGCAAGCCGCCAACAGCCCGCCCGCCGAGTTTCCTGAAGCAACGTCCTAACCCCAATTGCAGGAACCCGATGTTCGTAGATTCGCACTGCCATCTTGATTTTCCCGATCTCGCCAGCCGTGAAGCCGAAATCCTCGCCAACATGGCGGCCAACGATGTCGGCACGGCGCTGTGCATCAGCGTGAAGCTGGAGGATTTTCCGGGTGTGCGCAGCCTTGCCGAGCGCCATGCCCGCTTGTGGGCTACGGTCGGCGTTCATCCGGACAACGATGGCGTTGAAGAACCCGATGTAGCTCGCCTGGTAGCGCTCGCCGACCACCCCAAGGTGGTCGCGATCGGTGAGACCGGACTCGACTACTACTGGCAGAAGGATGCGCCCGAGTGGCAGCGCGAGCGCTTTCGCACGCACATCCGTGCCGCGCGCCAGACTGGCAAGCCACTGGTCATCCACACCCGTAGTGCCGCGGATGACACCCTGCGCCTGATGCGCGAGGAAAACGCCGGTAAGGCGGGTGGCGTCATGCACTGCTTCACCGAGAGCTGGGAGGTCGCCGAGGCGGCACTCGAGCTCGGCTTCTACATCTCGTTCTCGGGCATCGTCACCTTCCGCAACGCCAAGGATCTCAAGGAGGTTGCGCGGCGCGTGCCGCTCGATCGCCTGCTGATCGAGACCGACTCCCCCTATCTCGCCCCCGTGCCGCACCGCGGCAGAACCAACGAACCTGGCTGGGTCGTGCACGTGGCCGAAGAGATCGCCCGCCTGCGCGAGCTGCCGCTGGCCGCCGTCGAGCAGGCCACCACCGACAACTTCTTCCGCCTTTTCCGCCATGTTCAAAGACCTGCCTGAAACTCCTGCTGCCCGTCGCGCCGGCGCATCACGATCGCGTGCACTGCTGGCGGCCGTCGCGCTCGCCAGCTGCGGGCTGTTTTCCAGTGCCGCGCTCGCCGGCAGCTACGACGACGCGCTCAGCGCCGCACGCATGGGCGATACGCGCCAGCTCGTCGGACTGCTCGAGCGCGGTATCGACCCCGATACGGTGGACGAGCAGGGCAACTCGCTGCTCATCCTCGCCGCACGCGAAGGCCAGGTCGACACCGTAGCCGCGCTGCTGCGCCACCGTGCGAAGCGCGATTACCGCAACCTGGCGGGGGATTCCGCGCTGATGCTCGCCGTGCTCAAGGGGCACGACGAAGTGGTGCGAGCGCTGCTCGATGCGGGCGCGACGGTGAATCACGACGGCTGGGCCCCCCTTCATTACGCGGCCTTCGAAGGTCGCGAAGCGGCGCTCGAGATGCTGATCGCCGCCGGTGCCGACGTTAACGCGCTCGCCCCCAACAAGGCCACCGCCTTGATGCTGGCGGCGCGAAACGGGCACGTCGGTGTGGTCCGCGGCCTGTTGGCGATGCCGCAGATCGATCTCAACGCCCTCAACGACGTGGGACTGTCGGCAGATGCCTTTGCGCTGCGCAGCAAGAACACCGACATCGCCGACCTGATCGCCGCGGAGCGCAAGCGTCGCGGTCTGCGTCCGCCGGCGATGAAACTCACGATCGAGTGACGCGGGCGGGACGCCTCCGCCCGTCGCCATCGTCGCGGCCCGCGAACGCTACGGCCCTTTCCAACGCGTTCGCCGGCGTCTCGGCGCCTGCCGGAACCGAGCCGTCAGTCCCTGAACGTCGGCACCTGCCGCGTCATCCCGGCGCGGATCGCGGCCTGGAGGTCCTCCGACATCAACATCGCCGCGTTCCAGGTGGCGACGCGGTCGAGGCCGTCGGCCACGCTGTGGTCGCGAGCGTAATTGAGCGTGTCCTTGGTGCCACGGATCGCGAGCGGTGACTTGGCGGCGATGGCATGGGCGAGCTGCATCACGCCCTCCATCATGCTCTCCGGCGTGTCGAAAACCCGGTTGACCAGGCCGATGCGTCCGGCCTCGGCGGCGCCGAGCTTGCGCCCGGTGTAAGCCAGCTCGCGCACCATGCCATCGCCGATCAGGCGGGGTAGTCGCTGCAGGCTGCCGACGTCGGCGACCATGCCGAGGTCGATCTCCTTGACCGAGAAGCTCGCGTCCGTTGCGCAGTAGCGCATGTCGGCGCACGCGATCAGATCGACACCGCCGCCAACGCAGGCGCCGTGGATCGCAGCGAGCACCGGTTTGCGGCAGCGCTCGATGCTCGTGAGCGTGTCCTGCAGGTCGAGGATGAGGTGGCGCAGGTTCTCACGCGTGCGCGCCTCACAGGCGTCCTTCACGGTGGGCAGGAGGCTCATCATCATCTGCAGGTCGATGCCCGCGCAGAAGTTGGCGCCCGCGCCGTTGATCAGCGCGACCCGAGCCATTGGTGTGCGATCCACCCACTGCATCACCGCGCGGATGTCCTGCCACATCTGCATGTTCAGCGCGTTGGCCTTGTCGGGGCGGTTCAAGGTGACGACGGCAACCTGGCCGTCGAGGCTGAGGCGCAGGGTGTCGAACCGGGGCAGGGGAATGCCCGCGGTGCCGGGGGTTGTGGGCAGCTGGCCAGGGATCAGCGCAGGGGCCGAGCCGACGCCTGCCTTCTCGATGCCTGCCGCCAGCTCGACGCCCTGCTTGATCGCACGCTTGGCGTCGAGTTCGGCGGCCACATCGGCGCCGCCGATCAGATGCACCCGCATGCCGGCTTCGAGCAGCGCCGACTGCAGTTCGCGTTGGGGTTCCTGGCCGGTGCACAGGACTATGTTGTCCACCGCCAGGATCTCGTCCTTGCCGGCGATGCTTACGTGCAGCCCAGCGTCGTCGATTCGGCGATACGTGACGCCCGCGATCATCTGCACACCGCGGTTCTTCAGCGCGGTACGGTGGATCCAGCCGGTGGTCTTGCCCAGGCCCTCGCCGACCTTGCTGGTCTTGCGCTGCAGCAGCACGATCTCGCGCGGCGCGGTTTCCAGATGCGGTTTCGTGAGGCCGCCGCGGCGGGAGTATTGCGCGTCGATGCCCCATTCGGCGTAGAACTTCTCCGGCGCCAGGCTGGGGCTGATGCCCTCGTGGCTGAGGTATTCCGCGACATCGAAGCCGATGCCGCCCGCGCCGAGGATGGCGACGCGGCGGCCGACCGGCTTCCTGTCGCGCAGCACGTCGAGGTAGCCGAGCACCTTCGGGTGATCCACACCTTCGATGTCCGGCACGCGCGGCACGATGCCACTGGCGAGCACCACGTCGTCGAACTTCCCGACGAGCTCGGCGGCGGCGACGCGGGTGTTGAGCTTGAGTACCACGCCAGTCTGTTCGATGCGACGGCCGAAGTAGCGCAGGGTCTCGGCGAATTCCTCCTTGCCGGGGATCTGCATCGCGATGTTGAACTGCCCGCCGATGCGCGCACCGGCCTCGAACAGCGTGACCTTGTGCCCGCGCTCGGCGGCGGTGGTGGCGAAGGCGAGGCCCGCCGGCCCGGCGCCGACCACGGCGATGGTGCGCGGTGTGGTGGTGGGCTCGATCACCAGCTCGGTCTCGTGGCAGGCGCGCGGGTTCACCAGGCAGGAGGTGATCTTGCCGGCGAAGGTGTGGTCGAGGCAGGCCTGGTTGCAGGCGATGCAGGTGTTGATGTCGGCGCCGCGGCCTTCGGCCGCCTTGCGCACGAAGTCCGGGTCGGCGAGGAAGGGGCGCGCCATCGACACCATGTCGGCCTTGCCCTCGGCGAGGATGCCTTCGGCGACCTCGGGCGTGTTGATGCGGTTGGTGGCGATCAGCGGGATGCCGACGTGGTCCTTCAGCTTCTGCGTCACCCAGGCGAAGCCCGCGCGTGGCACGCAGGTGGCGATGGTCGGGATGCGCGCCTCGTGCCAGCCGATGCCGCTGTTGATCAGCGTGGCGCCGGCGGCCTCGATCGCCTGCGCGAGCTGCACCACCTCCTCGAAGCTGGAGCCGTCCTCGATCAGGTCCAGCATCGACAGCCGGTAGATGATGATGAAGTCGCGCCCGAGGCGTTCGCGCGTGCGGCGCACGATTTCGGTGGCGAAGCGGATGCGGTTCGCGTAACTGCCGCCCCATTCGTCGCTGCGCTTGTTGGTGTGGGCGACGATGAACTCGTTGATCAGGTAGCCCTCGGAACCCATGATCTCGACGCCGTCGTAGCCGCCTTCGCGGGCGAGTTCGGCGCAGCGCACGAAATCCGAGAGGGTGCGCTCGACGTCGGCGCTGGAGAGTTCCCGCGGCGCGAAGGGTGCGATCGGCGCCTGGATCGGGCTGGGCGCGACGAGCTCGGCGTGGTAGGCGTAGCGGCCGAAGTGCAGGATCTGCATCGCGATCCTGCCGCCCTCGCGGTGCACCGCATCGGTGATCACGCGGTGGTGCGCGGCCTCTTCCGAGGTCGTCAGCGTGGCGCCGCCGCTCCACGGCCGGCCCTCTGCATTGGGTGCGATGCCGCCGGTGACGATCAGGCCCACGCCGCCGCGCACACGCTCGGCGTAAAAGGCCGCCATGCGCTCGAAGCCGCCTTCGGCCTCTTCCAGGCCGACGTGCATCGAGCCCATCAGGAAGCGGTTGGGCAGGGTGGTGAAGCCGAGGTCCAGGGGGCGGAAGAGGTTCGGATAGGTGGGCATCGTCTCGCTCGCAATTGTTCTGTTCTGTTAAGGGCCGGGTGCCGGGTGCCGGGTGATTCCGGCCGCTTCTGCCCGGGGCTGGTCGCATGGCCGGACGAGAAAGCGAGGGAGGCTGACGCGCGCGCCAGAGGGGAGGGAGAACGCGCGCACCAGCAGGCAACCGCATCCAACTATGCAACCAGTTGCAAAACTGTAAAAGATCGACGCCAACTATGCAACGCGTTGCATGATCGCGCGGCACGCGGCTAGACTCCGCTCATGTCGCTCGCCCACGCCCTGCTCACCTCGCTGCTCGAACAACCCTCGTCTGGCTACGACCTGGCGCGGCGCTTCGACAAGTCCATTGGCCACTTCTGGCAGGCCACCCACCAGCAGATCTACCGCGAGCTTGGCCGAATGGAAAAGGCCGGCTGGATCCGGTCCGAGCCCGATCCGGAAGCCGGCCGCACACGCAAGCGCACCTACCTCGTGCTGCCCGCCGGGCGGGAGGAGCTGATGCGCTGGGCCGCAGAGGCTGCGCCGCTGACCGAGTTGCGCGACGAGTTCCTCGTCCGTCTGCGCGCAGATGCGGTGATCGGGCCGCTCGACATGGTGCCCGAACTTGCGCGCCGTCGCGCTCTGCACGCCGAAAAGCTGCGCGCCTACCACGCGATCGAGGCGCGCGACTTCGCGCCCGAGGCCGAGCCCACCCGACAGCGCCGCATCCACCACCTGATCCTCAAGGCCGGCATCCAGTACGAGCAGGGCTGGATCGTGTGGTACGACGAGGCACTGCAGGTGCTGGGGAAAGACTGAACTCCCCCCGCAGAAAATTTCGTTCCGCGGAAGCGGGTTCAAGCGCTCGAATCAGCGCACCGAATAGCGTTCCAGCCAGTGTGCGTAGGGCGCCGGCAGCACCCAGGTCGGACGCTCCACGCCCAGCGCACGCGCAGCCTGCATCGGCCAGTGCGGGTTGGCCAGATGGGCGCGGCCGACCATCACCAGGTCGAGCTGGCCGTCGCGCACGGTGGCGTCGGCGATCGCCGGATTGTCGATGCCCCAGGCCGCAGCCACCGGCAGGCCCGCCTCGCGGCGCACACGCTCGGCGACCGGGGCGAGGAAGGCCGGGCCCCAGGGCACCTTCGCCTTCAGGGTCGAGAAGCCGACGCTGACGCTGAGCAGGTCCAGCCCCTCGCGCCTGAAGTTGCGCGCCAGCTCGATCGACTCGGCGAGCGTCTCCTCGTCGCGGCCGTCGTATTCGATGACGCCGAAGCGCGCGGTCAGCGGCAGGTGCTCCGGCCACACCTTGCGTACCGCCTGCAGGGTCTCGAGCAGGAAGCGGCTACGATTGTCGAGGCTGCCGCCGTAGGCGTCGGTGCGCTGGTTGGCGTGCACCGAGAAGAAGCTCTGGCCGAGGTAGCCGTGGGCGAAGTGCAGCTCCAGCCACTGGAAGCCGGCTTCCAGCGCGCGCCGGGCGGCCGCGACGAAGTCCGCGCGTACGCGGGCGATGTCCTCGAGCGTCATCGCCCGCGGCACCCTGGGCAGGTTGGCGCCGAAGGCCACCGCCGAGGGCGCGATCGTCGGCCAGCCGCGCGCGTCGTCCGCGGCGATGTGGTCGTCGCCTTCCCAAGGCCGGTTGGCGCTGGCCTTGCGGCCTGCATGGCCGATCTGGATGCCGGGCACCGCGCCGGCGGCCTTGATCGAGGCCGCGAGCGGCGCCAGGGCTTCGGCCTGGGTGTTGTTCCACAGCCCGGTGCAGTTCGGGGTGATGCGGCCTTCGGGGGAGACGGCGGTGGCCTCGACGATCACCAGGCCCCCGCCGCCGCGCGCGATCGCGGGGTAGTGCACGCGGTGCCAGTCATTGACCACGCCGTCGGTGGCCATGTACTGGCACATCGGCGGCACGGCGATGCGGTTGCGCAGGGTGACGTCCTTGAGCTTGAAGGGCTGGAAGAGTGCGGTCATGCGGGGGATTCCTTGCTGGGTAGCGGGGAAGAAGCGCGACGGTCAGACGCAGGCTTCGAGGATGCGGCGGCTGGTGGCGAGGTCGAGGTCGCGGTGCTCGCCGAGCGCGGTCATGCCGTGGGCCTCGAGCTGGGCGACCAGGGCGTCGATGGCCTCGGCGCCGATGCCGTAGTCGGACAGCCGGGTCTTCACCCCGAGCGACTCGAAGAAGTCACGGGTGCGCGCGATCGCGGCATCGATTCGGGCGTCCTCGTCGCCGTCGTGAAGCTTCCACACCCGCTCGGCGTACTGCAGCAGCTTCGCGCGCTTGGGCGCACGGCGTTCGTTCAACAGCGCAGGCAGCACGATCGCCAGCGTCTGCGCGTGGTCCAGGCCGTGCAGGGCGGTGATCTCGTGGCCGATCATGTGCGTCGCCCAGTCGTGCGGCACGCCGGAGCCGACCGGGCCGCTCAGCGCCTGGGTCGCCGCCCACATCAGGTTGGCGCGCACGTCGTAGTCCTGCGGCGCGGCGAGCGCCTGCGGGCCGACCTCGATCAGCGTCTGCAGCAGGCTCTCGGCGTAGCGGTCCTGCACGGCGGCGTTGACCGGATAGGTGAGGTACTGCTCGGCAACGTGCACGAAGGCATCCACCACACCGTTGGCGATCTGGCGCGGGGGCAGGGTGTAGGTCTTCACCGGGTCCAGCACCGAAAAGCGCGGGAAGACCTGCCGGCTGAAGAAGCCGAGCTTGGCGTTGAGCGAGCGACGGGTGACGACCGCGGCGCAGTTCATCTCGGAGCCGGTCGCAGGCAGGGTCAGCACGCAGCCGAAGGGCAGCGCACCGGCAATGCTCTTGCCGCGCGTCTGCAGGATCTCCCACGGGTCGCCGGCGTGGTTCACCGCGGCGGCGACGAACTTCGTGCCGTCGATCACCGAGCCGCCGCCCACCGCGAGCAGGAAGTCGAGCTCATCGCGGCGGATCAGTTCGACCGCATTCATCAGCGTCTCGTAGGTCGGGTTGGGCTCGATGCCGCCGAAGCGCTGCACGCTGCGCTGGCCGAGCGCGGCCTGCACCTCGGCCAGCGTGCCGTTGCGCTCGGCGCTGCCGCCGCCGTAGAGCACCAGCACGCGCGCATCGGCGGGCACCAGCTCGTCCAGGCGGGCGATCGTGCCCTCGCCAAAGAGGATGCGCGTGGGGTTGTAGAAGTCGAAATTGAGCATTGGGGAGTCCCTTGTCGTTGGTTCCGGCTCCAGGCGCGGAGATGGAGTGGCGCGGGTAGGGCGTTCATCCGCGCGCAATTCGTGATTGCGGATATCTTGAGGTCATTTCTGGACGCACGGCTGGCTCCCGTTATGGCGTCGAATCTCGGATCTTTCCTTGGTGATTGCGGCTCAACTTACTATCGTTAATGCATGACGCACGAAGCTGTGTGAGTTAATTCCGTCCCGCAGACAGGAGAATTCTAATGGCTACCGGTGTTTGGATCAGCCTTCTTGGCTATTTCGCACTCATGATCGCCATCGGCTTTTATGCGATGCGCAAGTCGACGTCTTCGTCCGAGGATTACATGCTTGCGGGCCGAAGTCTCAGTCCGCAGGTGGCGGCACTGTCGGCCGGCGCTTCGGACATGAGTGGCTGGTTGCTGCTGGGCTTGCCCGGGGCGCTGTTCGTATCGGGACTGGCTTCGGCGTGGATCGGCATCGGGCTTGTCGTGGGGGCGTTCTTCAACTGGTTGCTGGTTGCGCCGCGGCTTCGCGAACAGACCGTCCATTACGGTAATGCGATCACCATTCCGGAATTCCTGGCAAACAGGTTTCCGACGCGGGCAATGCTGATCAGGCCGATTTCCGCGATTGTCATCGTTGTGTTTTTCGCGGTGTATACGGCTTCAGGCCTGGTTGCCGGCGGTAAGCTGTTCGAGACCGCGTTCTCAGGAATCTTCAATTTCGGCGGATTGAGCGACTATGCGGTGGGCATCGTCATCACCCTGGGCGTGGTGCTGGCCTATACGGTCGTTGGTGGCTTCCTGGCGGTGAGCATGACCGACTTCGTGCAGGGCTGCATCATGATGCTGGCGCTGATCATCATGCCGGCGGTCGTGCTCTTCGGCGAGGGGGCGGCGGTTTTTCGCAGGCGTCGCAGACCCTGAATGAAGTCGATCCGACGCTTCTTTCTTGGTTCGAGGGGCTGACCTTCATCGGCTGGCTTTCCGCGGTGACCTGGGGGCTGGGTTATTTCGGGCAGCCGCACATCATTGTGCGCTTCATGGCCATCCGCAGCCTGAGGGATGTTCCGATTGCCCGCAACATCGGCATGAGCTGGATGATCGTCTCGCTGATTGGCGCGATCTCGCTGGGCATATTCGGCCGGGCCTATGCGATCCGCAATGGCATGGATGTCCGGGATCCGGAGACGATCTTCATCATCCTGGCGGAACTGCTTTTCCATCCGCTGATCACCGGTTTCCTTTACGCCGCGCTGCTCGCCGCGATCATGAGCACGATTTCCAGCCAGCTCCTGGTGTCGTCATCATCGCTGACCGAGGACTTCTATCGCCTGTTCCTGCGCAAGAACGCGACGGACACCGAGCGTGTGCGCATCGGCCGGATCTGCGTCGTGCTGGTTGGTCTGGTGGCTGCGGTCATTGCATCCGACCCGAACTCTCAGGTGCTTGCGCTGGTCGGTAATGCGTGGGCGGGTTTCGGTGCGGCGTTCGGTCCCTTGATCATCCTGTCCCTGATGTGGCCGCGCACGAACGGCGCGGGTGCGATCGCGGGCATGCTCGTGGGGGCCGCCACCGTCATGGCCTGGATTTCGCTGGGCTGGAACGGAGCGTTCATGGGTGGTCCCGGTGTCTATGAAATCATTCCCGGATTCATTGCTTCGTTCATCGCAATCCTGGTGGTGAGCAGCGTTACGGCCGATGCGGGTGAATATCAGCACATCCATCGCTGAAGCGAAGGTGCGCGACGCATCGCCCGCTTACGTCGACTGACGAGGAGGGATTGAGCATGAAACAGGCGAACCTTGATCCGCAGCTTGAAATCAGCGCCTCGCGTGCGCGCATCCGCGACGACTATGTCGCCGGTGAGGCAACCATAGTGCGCGGGTTGGTCGGACGAATCAGACTGTCTGAGGACGAGCGGCGAAAGGTCGCCGCCGTGGGCGCCGGATACGTGGAGCGCGTGCGCAAGGAAACCTCGCCCTCGATGATGGAGGCGTTCCTGGCCGAGTACGGGCTTTCCACCGCCGAGGGCGTTGGGCTCATGTGCCTGGCGGAAGCGCTGCTGCGGGTCCCCGATGCGGAAACCATCGACGACCTCATTCACGACAAGATCGAGCCGTCCGACTGGGGCGCGCACCTTGGCAGGTCCTCGTCGTCGCTGGTGAATGCCTCGACCTGGGCCCTGATGCTGACCGGCAAGGTCCTCGATGACGACCCCAAGGGGCCGGTGCGCGCGCTGCGCGGCCTGGTGCGACGCATGGGTGAGCCTCTGGTGCGCACCGCGGTCGGGCAGTCGATGAAGATCCTCGGACGCCAGTTCGTGCTCGGCCAGACCATCGAGGAGGGGATGAAGAACGCCCGCGAGATCGAGAAGCAGGGCTACACCTATTCCTATGACATGCTCGGCGAGGCGGCGCGGACCGATGAGGACGCCGTCCGCTATCACGCCGCCTACGCCCGCGCGATCACCGCGATCGCCGGGCAGGCCAAGGGCGACGTGCGATCCAGTCCCGGCATTTCGGTCAAGCTTTCGGCGCTGCATCCGCGCTACGAATCCACCCACCGCGACCAGGTCATCGCCGAGCTGGTGCCGCGCGCGCTGGACCTGGCGAAACAGGCCGCCAAGGCCAACATCGGCTTCAACATCGACGCCGAGGAGCAGGACCGCCTGGATCTGTCGCTCGATGTGATCGAGGCGCTGCTGTCCGACCCCGGACTCGCCGGCTGGGACGGATTCGGGGTTGTGGTGCAGGCCTACGGGCGGCGAGCGGCGCCGGTGATCGAGGCGCTCTACGCGCTCGCCGAGCAGCTCGATCGCAAGATCATGGTCCGGCTGGTGAAAGGCGCCTACTGGGACACCGAGATCAAGCTCGCGCAGGAGTTGGGCGTGGAGACCTTTCCCGTGTTCACGCGGAAGGTGAGCACCGATGTCAGCTACATGGCCTGCGCGCAGATGCTGCTCGATCGGCGTGACCGCATCTATCCGCAGTTCGCGACCCACAACGCCCACACCTGCGCCGCCGTGCTCGCCATGGCCGGCAACGACAAGGACAGCTTCGAGTTCCAGCGCCTGCATGGCATGGGCGAATCACTGCACCAGATCGTCAGGCAGTCGGCGGGGACGCATTGCCGGATCTACGCGCCGGTTGGCGCGCACCGCGATCTGCTGGCCTATCTGGTACGCCGTCTGCTGGAGAACGGGGCGAACTCGTCTTTCGTGAACCAGGTGGTGGATACCTCGATTCCCCCCGGCGAGATCGCGTGCGACCCCGTGGCCGAGTTGCAACGCCTGGGCGATGCCATCGCCAATCCGTCGATCCGTCCGCCCGGCGAGCTGTTCGCCCCCGATCGAAGGAACTCCCGCGGCTACCGGATCAACGAACCGGCCTCGATCCTGCCGCTCTTGAAGGCGCGCGAGGCCTTCGCCGACACGACCTGGACCGCCGCCCCGATGCTGGCGGGCAACCCGGCGCCGCGGGGACCGGCGCGCGATGTCGTGTCGCCGGCCGACCCTTCGCGCGTCGTCGGCAAGGTGCACGAGGCGACGCCCGACGAGGTGGCGGCCGCCCTCGACGCCGCCGAGGAAGGCTTCTGCGCGTGGTCGGCGCGGCCGGTGGCGGAGCGGGCCGAGGTTCTGCGCCGCACCGCCGACCTTTACGAGGCGAACGTCGCCGAGCTGATCGCGATCACCACGTGCGAGGCCGGCAAGATGCTGTCCGACAGCATTGCCGAGGTGCGCGAGGCGGTGGACTTCCTGCGCTACTACGCCAACGAGGGCGAGCGGCTGGAAGTGGAAGAGCCCGGCCGTGCCCGCGGCATCTTCGTCTGCATCAGCCCGTGGAACTTTCCCCTGGCGATCACCACCGGCCAGATCGCCGCGGCGCTGGTGGCCGGGGACGCGGTGCTCGCCAAGCCCGCCGAGCAGACCCCGCTGATCGCCGCCCGTGCGGTCGCGCTGATGCGCGAGGCCGGCCTGCCGGAGGCGGCGCTCCAGCTGCTACCCGGCGACGGGCCGACGGTAGGCGGACCGCTGACCAGCGACCCCCGGATCGCCGGGGTCTGCTTTACCGGCTCGACCCCGGTGGCGCAGATCATCCACAAGGCCCTGGCGCAGAACGCAGGACCCGACGCGGTGCTGATTGCCGAGACCGGCGGCCTGAACTGCATGATCGTGGACTCCACCGCGCTGACCGAGCAGGCGGTGCGCGACATCCTCATCTCGTCCTTCCAGTCGGCCGGCCAGCGCTGTTCGGCGCTCAGGATGCTGTACGTCCAGGAGGAGGCACGCGACCGGCTGCTCGACATGCTGCATGGCGCGATGGACGCGCTCACCATCGGTGACCCCTGGCGCACCGACACCGACGTGTCGCCGGTGATCGACGCCGACGCCCGGGACGAGATCAGCGCCTATGTGGCCGCGCACGAGAAGGCCGGCAAGGTGCTGAAGAAGCTGCCCGCGCCTGAGGTCGGCACCTTCGTCAGCCCGGCCGTGATCGAGGTGGGGGGCATCGAGGACCTTGAGCGCGAGATCTTCGGTCCGGTCCTGCACGTGGCGACCTTCAAGGCACGCGACCTCGACAAGGTGGTCGACGCGATCAATGCCAAGGGCTACGGGCTGACCTTCGGGCTTCATACCCGGATCGACGACCGCGTGCAGCAGATCGTCGAGCGTCTTCATGTCGGCAACGTTTATGTGAACCGCAGCCAGATCGGCGCCATCGTCGGCTCCCAGCCATTCGGCGGCGAGGGCCTCTCGGGCACCGGGCCCAAGGCGGGCGGCCCGCATTACGTCAGCCGTTTCCGCCGCACGGCCGCGCCCGAGCAACACGACGAACCAAAGGGGAGGTCCCTGCCGATCGGGGAGCTCCAGCCCGCGCTCGACGGGCTGGATGCGAGCAACTGGGCGGCGCGATCCGACCGTGTTGCCGTGCTGCGCAAAGTGTTGAGCGGAAGGAGCGGGCTGGTGCGCAAGGCGCTCAACGAGACTGCGGCGCTGGATTTGACGCCCCAGACGCTTCCTGGGCCCACCGGCGAAAGCAACCGCTTGTCGCTGTATCCGAAGGGAACGGTACTCTGCCTTGGCCCCACCGCGGAGATCGCGCTTGCGCAGGCGGTGCAGACGCTCGGTGCAGGCTGCGCAGCGATGCTGGTTGCGCCGGATGTGAAGCAGTCCGTGCGGCCGCTGATCGATGCGGGGGCGCCGGTCGCCGCGCTCGACGGTGTCGTCGCTCCCGAGGCGCTGGGCACGGTCAAGGGGGTTGTCGCGGTGGCCGCGGCGGGCGTCAGCGCATGGACCCGCGAGCTACGCATTGCGCTCGCGGGGCGCGACGGTGCCATCGTGCCGCTCGAGACCCAGACCATCTCGCCGGAGCGCTACGTCGTCGAACGCCACCTGTGCATCGACACCACCGCGGCGGGCGGCAATGCCAGCCTGCTGGCCACGGCGGAGTGAATGCCGCGTCGTCCGTCAGCGCAACGATGCCGGCGCGCTGACGGACGACGTGACGCCTTTCCGGCTCAGCGCAAGAGCAGGGTCGGGATGGTCGCGGCCCGCAGCAGATCCGTCGTCTTGCTGCCGAAGAGCAGCGCGCGCAGCGGCGAGTGGGCATAGGCACCCATCAGCAGCATGTCGATGTTGCGCGCCCTGATCTCGCGGGCAATCACCGCTTCGGGGTCGCCCGGGAGGATGTCGGCCACCACCTCGAACCCGACTTTGACAGTTCCGAGGCGCATTTCTGGCCGCCCCCCAGCAACGGCGCGGGGTTCCGCGCGAGGCC
>DMCZ01000007.1 GCA_003446655.1 Thauera sp.
AGATGTGTATAAGAGACAGCCGGTGGACGACGCAGCAGCGCGATGATCTCGTCGTCCGTCAGCGCCGCGCCGCCGCCTCCCAGCCATTCGGGCCGCGGCAGGCCGGGCACGACGAGGAAGTGGCCGCCCGGCAGCGTCGCCGCGAAGATCCGCTCGATCCATTGACCGACGCGAGCCACGCGGGCGGCCAGCGCGTCGGGCAGCGGGGCGCGCCGCAGGAAGCGCACCTGGCTATCGGCCAGTTCGAGGGCGTCGGCGAACAGCGGCAACCTGCGCTCGAGCAGGCGGGTGAGCGCCTCAGCCATCTCCTGCAGCGGCGCGGCCACGCCGAAGGGCTGTGCCTCGCCGCTGGCGAGCGCGCTGCGCAGCGACTCGGCCCACAGCACCGCCGCGTCCGGCAGCGCCGGGAACAACTGCATGAGATTGCGCGTCCAGCTGCCGACTTGCGCGAGCGTGCCGGCGCGCGCCAGCAGCAGCATGCCGGCGGTGGCGGCGGTCGGGTATTGCAGCTTGTCGCGCGCGGCGTCCTTGAGCCGTTCGGGGTCTGCGCGCCCGGCTGCGTTGCGCAGGCTGCCGAGCTCGGCCTCGCGGGTGAGGCTCCACAGGTAGTCGTAGTGCGGGTTCCCCGGATCGGGCCCGAGCCAGGCCTGCAGTTTCTGCAACCGGGGGGGCTCGCCAGGTGTGGACGGGGCGATCGTCAGCATCAGGCGAACCGGGACTGGGCTGTCGGGATCGGTGGGCAGCGCCACCGCGAGGCGCGTGCGCTGCACGTCGCGCGCGCCGTCGAACACGAGCAGCGCGCCGTGCGGATGCGGGCCGAGCGCGAGGTCGACCTGGACGATGCTGCTAGCCGCGTCGCGCGCCACCGAGCGGACCCGTGCCGCGTCGTCGAGCATGCCGCCATCCTTGAGCGAATGCAGCCGGACATTGCCGTCGTTCCAGATCATCGACGCGTACTCGTGGCCGAAGCGCCGCACTGTCTGGGGGAAGCTGCCGCGCAGGGCGGCGAGCGGAATGTCGTCGTCAACCTGCAGCGCGGGGTCGAAGCGCGCGTCGACCGCAGCCCCCGCCGCGGCCGTCATTTGGGCGGCGACGGCCGGGCCCCGTGAGGCCACGCCCGGGGTTGCCACACTTCGGTACAGGGCACCGCCACCGCCGCGTGCGCGCGTGGCGGCGGGTGCCCCGCCTGTAACCCCTGCGGCGGCGACCGCCGGCGGCGCGAGCTCGGTGACGATGAGATCCTCGCCCTCGCTCGAAGGCCACACGGTCTGGTCGAGGGCGGTATTGACCGCCTTCAGCAGCACGTTGATGCGCGGCCGCACGTAGTCCACCACCTCGCGGAAATCGACGCGCAGGTTGCCGGTGTCGGCCCCGCCGTTGAGCGCTTCCAGCACCGCCTGGCCGAACAGGGTGAGCGGCTGGCCGGGAAACTGGTAGGCCACCTTGTCGGGCGAGGTCGACGCGAGCGTGGCTGCCGCGCGCGGCGCCGGTGCGTTGGGCGGATTCACCGGGAAGGCGCCGTGGGCGCCCGAGGCCTTTTCCGCCAGCGGCGAGAACTCGTTGCGGCAGGCGTCGAGCAGGGCGAGGTGTTCGCCGACCGGGTTTTCGGTCATCCAGCGCTGCAACTCGCGGGCGCTGAAGCAATTCTCGAGCTGCGGATCGCCGAACTGCGGGTCGAGGTAGTCCGCGGGCAGCAGCAGGGGCGTGCGGTTCGCCCCCACACCGTGGCCGCTGAAGAAGAACACGCTGCGGCTGTGCGTGGAGGCCGGCGGCTGCTTCGGCACCGCCGCGGTCCAACGCTGGATGCCCAGGCGCAGGCGGGCGTAGTCCGGCGTGTCGTAATGGGTGAGCCCCGCAGCGTCGAACTCGGTGCGCTCGTCGGCGCTCGGCGACAGCAGGAGCAGGCTCCACACCACCGGCAGGTCGGGGTGGCGGAAGTCCGTGCGCAGCCAGGTGAACATGCGCGCCGCGGTCCTCGCCGAGGACAGCAGCTGGCCGAGGCCGTAGGTTTCGGGGGCGGGCGCCGGCCCGTCCTCGAGGTGGGGATAGGCACTGATGCCGATGATCAGCGCATAGACGCCGGGCATGCCCGGTTGCCACTGGGGGTCGCGCCACAGGCCGGGCGTGCCGCTGACCGCTTCGAGCGCCATGAAGTTCTCCTAACCGAGGCGGGGAGGGAGGGGCGGCGGCGCGCCGAGCGCGGCGGGCGGCGCGCGGTGCGCCCGCGCAGCCCATGCCGCCGGTTGCAGCAGCACGAGGTTGAACGCCGCTCGTGCGGGCCCGCATTCGAGCTCAAGCCGCAGGCGCCGGCTCGCAAGCGGGCGCGCGAGCTGCAGCGGTGCGGGCTCGTCGAGCGCGTTGCGCAGGGTGCCGAGCTGGTAGGCCGCCGGCAGCGCGGCCACCGCATGCCCGCCATTGGCCGGGTCACGCAGCGTGATACGGGCCGGGCTGGCGGACACCGCAGGATCCTCCAGCATGTCTTCTTCCAGCCAGGCGCCCAGCCACAGGCATTCGTCCGCTGCGCAGGGCGCCAGCACCGTGTCGTGCTCGCGCTGCAGCGGCAACTGCCCCCAGCTGCGCAGGCGCTCGTCCGCCCGCCAGTGCGACGCGGCGATGCGCTCCACGGTCAGGCGCAGCGCGCCCAGGATGATGACGTCGCCTTCCACGCGCCAGTCGGCCGCATGCGGCATCAGGCGTACAGTTTGCGGATCGTGGCGACATCGCCCGCTGACAGCGTCCACGAGGGCATGAAGCTCTTGCCATCCACCGTCCACCGCGCCGGAATGGTGTAGATCATCACCGAGGCCTGGTCGAAGTCGGTGGTGATCACGTTCGAGGCGTCGAAGCGGGCGAAGACGTTGTAGTCGATCGTGCGCCGGTCCCAGTAGTTGGGCGGCCCCTCGAGGTCGGCATACACCGCCGCGCGGTTCCACTTGATGCGGGCTTCCGGGTGGTTGTGCTCGTGCAGCAGGCCGAGCGCATGGCCGAACTCGTGGATGACCACGCTGCAGAAGTCGTGCTCGGCGGTGTCGAGCATGGCCCAGCCGAGGTTCATCGTCGGCTGCGAGGGGTGGATGCCCAGGCCGTCGGTGCCGATGTACGACCACGAGCCGCCATTGGGGTTGAAGGCGATGCGGATGTGGGCCGGCTCGCCACCCTGGGCCGCGGACAGCTTCAGGCGCACGCCATCGACGAACCAGGCCGCCGCCGTCTGCAGCACACGCGCGTGCAGCGCCGGCGCGCCCTCGAGAAAGCGCACCTTGAGCTCGGTGCCCGGCTTCCACAGCTTCTTCTTCGCCGCCACGCCCATCGACACCGGCATGGTCGGCGAGCCTGCCACCCGCTCGCCGCCCTCGACGTCGAGCGTGCTGCAGATCCATTGCTTGCGTTCTTCGCTCATGGTGCACGCCTCCTCAAGGTCAAGACTGGCCGAACGTGGCCGCTGTCGGCCGCCCGGGACTGTCAACACACTGTGAGCATAGACGGCAGCAAGGCGAAATCCAGCGCCCGCGCGGTCGCCGGCCTCATCGGCGGGCATCGGGGCGCTGAACTCGGGAGCGCATCGCAGGCCGAGCTCCGACGGGCCTCAGCCAGCGAGGCGCGCGAAGGCCTCGACCACTTCGGGCGGCGCCTGCACCAGCTCGACCAGCACGCCTTCACCGCCGATCGGGAACTCATCGTTGCCCTTCGGGTGCAGGAAGGTGATGTCGAAGCCGGCCGCGCCGCGGCGGATGCCGCCCGGCGCGAAGCGCACGCCGTTGGCGCTCAGCCATTCCACCGCCTTCGGCAGGTCGTCCACCCACAGGCCGACGTGGTTGAGCGGGGTGGTGTGCACCGCAGGCTTCTTCTCCGGGTCGAGCGGCTGCATCAGGTCGACTTCGACCTTGAACGGGCCGCTGCCCATGGCGCAGATGTCCTCGTCGACGTTCTCGCGCTCGGAGACGAAGTTGCCGGTGACCTCGAGGCCGAGCATGTCGACCCACAGGGTCTTGAGCTTTTCCTTGCTCGGGCCGCCGATGGCGATCTGCTGGATGCCGAGGATCTTGAAGGGACGTTGGGACATGGCAGCTTCCTGGTTGGCTGAATTCGGAAATGCATAATTATAGCCATGGCAGGCTCGCGCTGCGCGCCACGGTCGCTCGCCTGGTCACTTCCCCGCCGGGTCACTTCCATTCCACCTGGGCCGAGAACAGATAGCCGGCGCCGTAGACCGTCTTGATCAGCTTCGGGTTATGCGGGTCATCGTCGAGCTTGCGGCGCAGGCGCGAGATGCGCACGTCGATGCTGCGGTCGAATGGATCGACCTCGCGCTCGCCGAGCAGCTGTTCCCGCGAGAGGATCTTGTTCGGCCGCCGCAGCAGCGTCGCGAGCAGGCCGGCCTCGGCGGCCGAGAGCGAGATCTCGCGCCCGTCGGGCGCGGTCAGGGCGTGCCGGCTGGCATCGAAGGTCCAGCCGGCGAAGCGCGCGAGGTTGCGCTCGCTCGCGGTATCGGGGGTCGGCGCACGCTGATAGCGGCGCAGGATCGAGCGAACGCGCGCGACCAGCTCGCGCGGCTCGAAGGGCTTGATGATGTAGTCGTCCGCGCCCAGTTCGAGGCCCAGCACACGGTCGGTGACGTCGTTGCGCCCGGTCAGGATCAGGACCGCGCACGGGCTGCCGTCCTGCAGTTCGCGCACCACCTGCATGCCGTCCATGTCGGGCAGGCCGAGGTCGACGATGCACAGGTCGGGCGCTGACTGGCGGGCGCGAGCGAGCAACTGGCGGCCTGTGCTCATGTGCTCGCATCGGAAGCCGTATTCGCTGAGGCTCATGCAGATCAGACGCGCGATTTCCGGGTCATCCTCGAGGACGAAGAGGGTCGGCTGGCAGGGGGGCGGCGGTTGGCGGTCGGTCGGGCTCATGGGCATTGCGGCTCGGCCTCCTTGGAGGGTTTGGGGCTCAGCAGGGCAGAGAGGGCGGTGGCGAGGCTCTGCTGGTCGAAGGGTTTGCGCAGCGTGGGTATGTCGCCGGGCAGGTCGTCGATCGCGGCGCTCTCGCTGGCGTAGCCGGTGACGAGCAGGATGGGCAGGTCGGGACGCAGGGCCCGCGCACGCCGTGCCAGGTCGCGTCCGCCGATGCCGCCCGGCATCACGGTGTCGCTCACCAGCAGGGCGATGTCGCTCACGTTCTGCAGCAACCCGAGGGCCTCTACGCCGTCGGCTGCCTCGATGACGGCATAGCCCAGCCCGGTCAGCTGCATGCGCAGGACCTTGCGTACCTCGGGCTCGTCCTCGACCAGCAGCGCGGGGCCGTCGATGGGCGGTTGCTGCTGCAGTTGTTCGGCGGCCTGCGGCGACGGCTCCACGCACGCCCGCGCGCTCGTGGTCGGCAGCACGAAGCGCACATGGGTGCCGCGACCGATGGTGCTGCGGATGCGAATGTTGCCGCCCGACTGGCGAACGAAGCCATACACCATCGACAGGCCGAGGCCGCTGCCGCTGCCGAAGGGCTTTGTCGTGAAAAACGGCTCGAAGACGCGCTGCAGCACCGCCGGCTCGATCCCCTTGCCGGTGTCGCTGATGTCGATCTGTACGTAGTCACCGGGCGGAACCTCGACCACGCCGGCGAGCGCGGCATCGAGCTGGCGCAGCGTCACCGCGATCGTCAGTTCCCCGCCTTCGGGCATGGCGTCGCGTGCGTTGATCGCGAGGTTGAGGATGGCGTTCTCGAGCTGGTGCGGATCGACCAGGGCATGGAGCGGCGTGCTCGGCAGGCGCAGATGGATGCGGATGGTCTCGCCCAGCGTGCGCGCGAGCAGGTGGGTCATGTTGTGGACGAGCGCCCCCACTTCGACCGCGGTTGGCGCCAGCGTCTGGCGGCGCGAGAAGGTGAGTAGCCGCCGGATCAGTTCGGCTCCGCGCCGGGCGGCCTGCAGCGACGGATCGACGAACTCGGCCCCCGCACCGGCGCCGATGCGTTGCTGCAGGGCGGACAGGTTGCCGATGATGATGGTGAGCAGGTTGTTGAAGTCGTGCGCGAGACCGCCGGTGAGCTGGCCCACGGCCTCCATCTTCTGCGCCTGGACAAGGGCCGCCTGGCTCGCCTTCTGCTCGGTGATGTCGATCGACATCACGAAGAAGCCGACCGTCCGCCCTTCGCCGTCGAGCTCGGGTACCACCACGCTGCGCGCATGGACGATCCGGCCGTCGGCGCGCTGGCGGGCGTATTCATAGCTGACCTGCGCGCCTGCGCGCGCGCGTTCGAGGTGGGGGCGGATCTGTTCGAAGGCCTCGGCCCCGAAGACGTCCTCGATGTTGCGACCGGTGATCGAGTCCTTGGTGAGCCCGAACCACTCCGCGTAGCCCTTGTTGGCGAAACGGTAGATGTCGTCGCGGTCGACGTAGGCGATCAGCGCCGGGATCGAGTCGATGATCAGCTGCAGGCGGTTCTCGCTGCGGCGCAGGGCATCGGCAATGTCATCGATCTCGATGTTGGCCTGTTCCAGGCGCAGGTTGGCGGCTTCGAGCTCGGCGGTGCGCTCGCGCACGCGCGCCTCGAGCTGCGCGTTCTGCTGTTCGATGACCTCGGCGTAGTGGCGCTGCTCGGTGATGTCGGTCCACAGCGACACGAAGCCCAGGTTGGGGATCGGTACGCCGCGGATGGCGAGGATGCGGCCGTTGGGCCGGGCGCGCTCGACGTAGTGTGGCTGGAAGCTGCGTGCGGCGGCGACGCGCTCGCGCACCAGCGTCTCGACGTCGCCCGGGCCGTATTCGCCACGTTCGGCGTTGAAGCGTGCGAAGTCCTCGAACGGGGTGCCGACGCGGACCATGGATTCGGGGAAATCCAGCAGACGCAGCATCGCCTTGTTCCAGGTCACCAGTTTCGGCGTGGCGTCGAACACCGCGATCGCCTGGTCGAGCAGATCGAGTCCCGCGAGCAGCAGGTCGTAACGCCGGCGCTGCTCAGGCGACAGCGCGGAGTAGGGGATGCCTTCCTGGTCGGCTTTCGCCATGAGTGGCGGTCTCCGTCGTGGTGGGAGCGATGCGATCTTTGCACAAACGCGCAGGTTGCGGCTGTGGCCTGGTTCTCGTTGCGCACGCGCGCGTGGCGGCGCATGGTGCTCAAGATGTGACGTTAACGTCAACGGCAAATGAGCTTATTGCGCCGTGTGGCAGTGCGCTCGTCATGTTCTTGGCGCTCCGTCAATCCGCTGCTCGGCTGTGCATGGCGCGCGGGGGCTGCGTCGAGGGCTCACGTTGGGCCAGCTGCTGGCGGAATCGTTCGGGCGACACCCCCGACCAGGACACGAACGCGCGATAGAAGGTCGAGGTGTCCGCATAGCCGAGATCGGCGGCGATGCGTGCGATCGGCTGCGTCGTCTTGGTCAGGCGGGCGTAGGCGATGTCGCGCCGGGTCGCTTCCTTGATGGTGCGGAAGCTCGCGCCTTCCTCCTCGAGCCGGCGGTGCAGCGTGCGTGGCGACAGGTGCAGGCGGTCCGCCACCTCCTCGAGCGCGAGGTTCTCCGGCAGGGCGGCGCGCAGCAGGTCGCGGACGCGGAACACCATCTCGCGGTCGCGCCGGTACAGCATGGTGATCTTGCCCGGCGCACCCTCCAGGAAGCCGGCCAGCGCTGCATCGTCGCGGCGCAGCGGCAACTCGAGCAGGTTGGCCTGCAGGCGGGCGGCGAGGCGCGGGGCGTCGAAGCTTGAACGCTCGGTGTAGACCAGCGCGTAGTCGTCAGCATGCGGCGGGCGGGGGTAGGGGAAGGCGACCGCGTCGAGCGCGAGGCCGCGGCCGACGAACCAGCTCGCCACAGCGTGCACCAGGCGCAGCAGCCACTCGTAGGCGAACACGCGCGCGGGCGCATCGCGCGCCGGGCCGAGGCTGCCGGCGTCGTCGATCAGCAGCTCGGCGCGCGCACCGTCGCGTTCCAGCGCAATCTGGAAGGCGGGCAGCACGATGCGCAGGAAGCGGATGGCGCGCGCAAGCGCTTCGCCGAGGGTGGGCGCGCCGAGCATCGCGCGGCAGAGGAACTCGAAGCTGCCCGGGCGCATCGGCTCGGGGAGCAGGCCGAAGGCCTCGTCCTCGAGCGCCTCGATGCACAGGTTGTAGAGCAGGGCGTAGCGCTCGACCGGGATGCGGCTGGCCGTATCTGCAAGGTCGATGCCGGCGCGTGCCAGCAGCGGAGCGGGGTCGTGGCCGCGGTGGGCGAGGCCGGCGAGCATGCCGGTGACGAAGCCGGGCGCGACCGTGGCCCGGCTGCGCCGTGGGCGGGGTGCAGGGGCGGTGCGGGGCGCGGCGTCGGGCATGCGGGATCCAACGGTAGGGGTGCGGCGCACGCCGCAGGGGATGGCATGGTTGGCGGATTTTGCACGATCGACGTCCGCAAGCGCAATGGCGCCGGGCAGAACACCCTTCTAAGATTGCAAGATATCCATCCACCCGGAGACGAACGACATGACCGATCTGAGCGTTGCCCACAAGCTCTCGCCCTACAAGCCGAAGAACAAGGTGCGTTTCGTCACCGCAGCGGCGCTGTTCGACGGCCACGACGCCTCGATCAACATCATGCGCCGCATCCTGCAGTCGACCGGCTCCGAGGTCATCCACCTCGGCCACAACCGTTCGGTCGGCGAGATCGTCAATGCCGCGCTGCAGGAAGACGTGCAGGGCATCGCCATCACCAGCTACCAAGGCGGTCACGTCGAGTTCTTCAAGTACATGATCGACCTGCTCCGCGCCAACGGCGGTGAGCACATCAAGGTCTTCGGCGGCGGTGGCGGCGTGATCGTGCCGGCCGAGATCAAGGAACTCCACGAGTACGGCGTCACCCACATCTTCTCGCCCGAAGACGGCGCCAAGATGGGCCTGCAGGGCATGATCAACAGCGTCGTCGAGCGCTGCGACGTCGACGTCGCCAAGGCCGCGCCGCAGAAGGCCGACGCGGTGCTCAAGGCGCTCGCCGCCGGCGATCGCCGCGCGCTGGCGCAGATCATCACCGCGCTGGAGAACGGCGGCTACGGCGACGAGGTCAAGAAGGCGCTGATCGAGGCCGCGGCCAAGACCAAGGTGCCGACGCTCGGCATCACCGGCACCGGCGGCGCGGGCAAGTCCTCGCTCACCGACGAGCTGGTGCGCCGCTTCCGCCTTGACCAGGACGACAAGCTCAAGCTCGCCATCGTCTCCATCGATCCCTCGCGCAAGCGCACCGGCGGCGCGCTGCTCGGCGACCGCATCCGCATGAACGCGATCGAGCACGCCAACATCTACATGCGCTCGCTCGCCACCCGCGACACCGGCTCGGAGGTCTCCGCCGCGCTGCCCGAGGTCATCGCCGCGTGCAAGCTCGCGGGCTTCGACCTCGTCATCGTCGAGACCTCCGGCATCGGCCAGGGCAACGCCGCGATCGTGCCCTTCGTCGATCTGTCGCTGTACGTCATGACCCCGGAGTTCGGTGCCGCCAGCCAGCTCGAGAAGATCGACATGCTCGACTTCGCCGACTTCGTCGCCATCAACAAGTTCGACCGCAAGGGCGCGCTGGACGCGCTGCGCGACGTCGCCAAGCAGTACCAGCGCAACCGCGAGCTGTTCAACCAGCGCCCCGAAGAGATGCCGGTGTTCGGCACCATGGCCGCGCGCTTCAACGACGACGGCGTCACCGCGCTCTACCAGGCCGTCTTGCCCGCCCTCGTGGGCAAGGGCCTCAAGGTCGCCAAGAGCAAGCTGCCGGTGGTCAAGGTGCGCGCCTCGTCCGAAGGTCGCGCCATCGTCCCCGCCGACCGCACGCGCTACCTCGCCGAGATCGCCGACACCGTGCGCGGCTACCACAAGCACATCGAGCAGCAGGCTCGCGTCGCGCGCGAGCGCCAGTCGCTGAAGATCGCCAAGGGCCTGTTCGAGCAGTGCGGCAAGGATGCCGGTTCGTTCGACGAGCTGATCAACTGGAAGGACGGCGAGCTCACTCCGCAGGCGAAGAAGCTGCTCGAGCAGTGGCCGACCGAGAAGGCGCTGTACGCCGCCGACGAGTACGTGGTGAAGATCCGCGACAAGGAGATCCGCACCCAGCTCACACACACCTCGCTGGCGGGCAGCAAGATCCGCAAGGTGGCGCTGCCCAGCTTCGAGGACGAGGGCGAGACGCTCAAGTTCCTGATGAAGGAAAACGTCCCGGGCTCCTTCCCCTACACCGCCGGCGTGTTTGCGTTCAAGCGCGAGGGCGAGGACCCGACCCGCATGTTCGCGGGCGAGGGCGACGCCTTCCGCACCAACCGCCGCTTCAAGAAGGTGTCCGAGGGCATGCCGGCGCACCGCCTGTCGACGGCGTTCGACTCGGTGACCCTGTACGGCTGCGACCCCGACCTGCGTCCGGACATCTACGGCAAGATCGGCAACTCTGGCGTGTCGATCGCCACGCTCGACGACATGAAGGTGCTGTACGACGGCTTCGACCTGTGCGCGCCGACCACCTCGGTGTCGATGACGATCAACGGCCCGGCGCCGATCATCCTCGCCTTCTTCTTCAACACCGCGCTCGACCAGCAGGTCGCCAAGTTCAAGGCCGACAACGGCCGCGACCCGACCGAGGACGAGTACGCCAAGATCAAGGCCTGGACGCTGTCGACCGTGCGCGGCACGGTGCAGGCCGACATCCTGAAGGAAGACCAGGGCCAGAACACCTGCATCTTCAGCACCGAGTTCGCGCTGAAGATGATGGGCGACATCCAGGAGTACTTCGTCCATAACAAGGTGCAGAACTTCTACTCGGTGTCGATCTCGGGTTACCACATCGCCGAAGCCGGTGCGAACCCGATCAGCCAGCTCGCCTTCACGCTGTCGAACGGCTTCACCTACGTCGAGTCGTACCTGGCGCGTGGCATGCACATCGACGATTTCGCGCCCAACCTGAGCTTCTTCTTCAGCAACGGCATGGACCCCGAGTACTCGGTGATCGGCCGTGTCGCCCGCCGCATCTGGGCGGTGGCGATGAAGAACAAGTACGGCGCCAACGAGCGCAGCCAGAAGCTGAAGTACCACGTGCAGACGTCGGGCCGCTCGCTGCACGCGCAGGAGATGGACTTCAACGACATCCGCACCACGCTGCAGGCGCTGATCGCGATCTACGACAACTGCAACTCGCTGCACACCAACGCCTACGACGAGGCGATCACCACGCCGACCGAAGAGTCCGTGCGGCGCGCGATGGCGATCCAGCTCATCATCAACCGCGAGTGGGGCCTGGCCAAGAACGAGAACCCGAACCAGGGCGCCTTCATCATCGAGGAACTCACCGACCTCGTCGAAGAAGCGGTGCTCAAGGAGTTCGAGGCCATCGCGTCGCGTGGCGGCGTGCTCGGCGCGATGGAAACCGGCTACCAGCGCGGCAAGATCCAGGAGGAGTCGCTCTACTACGAGCACAAGAAGCACGACGGCTCCTACCCGATCATCGGCGTGAACACCTTCCTCAACCCGAAGGGCCAGGCTCAGCAGGAAATCGAACTCGCCCGTTCGACCGAGGAAGAAAAGCAGGGTCAGTTGAAGCGCCTGACCGACTTCCACGCCCGCAACAAGGCCGAGGCGCCCAAGTGGCAGGCCAAGCTGCAGCAGGCCGTGATCGAGAACACCAACGTGTTCGAAGTGCTGGTCGACGCGGTGCGTTACTGCTCGCTCGGCCAGATCACCGAGGCGCTGTACAAGGTCGGCGGCCAGTATCGCCGCAGCATGTAAGCAGACAGGTTTCCTCCCCCTCTCCCAACTGGGACACGGCGCTTCGGCGCCGTTTTTTTTGCGCCCGGCATGACCGCACTCCTGCGCGTGCAAGTTCTGCCGAGTGATTTCAATGGGGTCTGAACCCGATGAAATCGGGGGCTAGAATGCGGGCTCGTTCGCCCTCGGTCCGACCCGCCATGAACCTGACCACGCCCGCTCTGCTCTTTCCGGCGATCTCGCTGCTACTGCTCGCCTACACCAACCGCTTTCTGACCCTGGCGCAGGTGATCCGCCAGCTCAACGTGTCTGCGGACCGCGGCGCGCCACTGGTGCAGTGCCAGTTGCCCGGGCTCAAGCGCCGGATCGTGTTGACGCAGTACATGCAGGGCTTCGGCGTGCTGAGTTTCCTGCTGTGCGCGCTGTCGATGTTCGCGCTCTTCGTCGAGGCGCAGGCCGCGGGGCAGTGGATGTTCGGCATCAGCATCGTGACGCTTGCGCTCTCGCTGGTGCTGTCGCTGATCGAGGTGCTGATCTCCACCGAGGCGCTGTCGGTGGTGGTACAGGACCTCGAGCAGGCGGGGCGCGCGTCCCCGCGCAGCTGAGGCGGTCACGGCCCGGACACGGGGCGTCAGCGGCTGGTGAGCTTGAGTTCGATGCGGCGGTTGCGCGCGTAGGCCTCTTCGCTGTTGCGCGTATCCAGCGGATGGAATTCGCCGTAGCCGGTCGCGGCCAGGCGCTGAGGTGGGATGCCCTGCGCGCGCAGGAACTTCACGATCGCCAGCGCGCGCGCGGTGGACAGCTCCCAGTTGGAGGGGAAGCGGGCGGTGGCGATCGGCCGGCGGTCGGTGTGGCCGTCTACCTGTAGCACCCAGGGCAGGTCGTCGGGGATTTCAGCGGCGAGCGTCTTCAGCGTCTCGGCCAGGCGGGTGAGCTGGATCATGCCGTCGGCGCTGACCTCGTCGGATGCGGTGGGGAACAGCACTTCGCTCGAGAACACGAAGCGGTCGCCGACGATCTGGATGTCCTTGCGCTTGCCGAGCACGGCCTGCAGGCGGCCGAAGAACTCCGAGCGGTAGCGGGCGAGTTCCTGCACCCGGGCGGCCAGCGCGAGGTTGAGCTCGCGGCCGAGTTCCTCGATCTTCAGGTCCTTGTCCTTTGCGGCGAGCCGCGCGGCGTCGAGTGCGGCGTTGAGCTGCTCGAGCTGCTCACGCACTGCGGCGAGCTGGCGGTTGAGCAGTTCGACCTGGGCGATCGCGGCCGCTGACATCTCCTGCTGCTCCTTGAGGCCACGCTCCGAGGTGTCGAGAGCGCTGGCGAGCCGTGCCGCCTCGGCTTCGAGCTCTGCCTTGAGCCTTTGCAGTGCGGCGATGTCGGCGGCGAGGCGACCGGCCTCCTCGCGCTGCGCCTTGGCTTCATCCTGGGCCGCGTGGAGCTCGTCGCGTGCGGTGAGCAGCTCGGTGCCCAAGGCTTCGCGCTCGCGCTCCGAAGCGCTGAGCGAGGCGCTGAGTTCGCCCACCTGCAGATCGGCGCGCTCGCGGGCGGATTTCTCCAGGCTCAAGGTCTGGGCGAGCGCGGCGAGTTCGGCGTTGAGCTCGGCAAGCGCCCGATCGCGGCCGCTCACCGCGTCGGCGAGCACGAACTGGCCGATCACGAAGATCAGGATCACGAACACCATCACCATCAGTAGCGAGGCGATGGCGTCGACGAAGCCGGGCCAGAAGTCGAGCGGCCGGCGGCGGGCGAGGCGGGCCATGACTCAGTCCGCCTTGCTGCCGCCCGCGCCACCGAGCGCGGCGCCGATGGTGCGCGACAGCAGGCGCAGCTCGGCACGCAGATCCTCGGAGAACTGCGCGCCCTGCGCCGGCTGCTGGGCGAGCTGGCGGATCAGCCCGCGCAGGTCGTCCTGGGTGGCCGACAGCGCGGAGAGGTCGCGCGATTCGCGGGTGATGAGGTCGGCAAGGCGGGTGAGCTGGTTGTTCAGTTCGCCCAGGTGCTCGGTGGTGGCGCGGCGTTCGCGTTCGGATTCCACCGCGGAGCGCTGCATGCGCTCGATGCTCTCGGCGGTCTGCTCGAGCAGGGCCTGCACGTAGGCGGGCACATTGCCTTCGCCTTCCATGCCCACGGCCGATGGCAGCTTGGTCATGTGCGACAGCCATTCTTCGAGCTCGTTGTAGAAGCGGTTCTGCGCGTGGCCCGACTGCAGGTCGAGGAAGCCGACGATGAGCGAGCCGGCGAGGCCGAAGAGCGAGGTCGAGAAGCTGGTGGCCATGCCGCCGAGCGGCGCGTCGAGCTTGGTCTTGAGCGCCTCGAACATCGCCACCGGATCGGTGCCCACGCTCATGCCGCCGATGATCTCGCCGATCGCGCGGATGGTGGTGAGCAGGCCCCAGAAGGTGCCGAGCAGGCCGAGGAAGATGAGTAGCCCGATCAGGTAGCGCGAAAGGTCGCGCTGCTCCTCGAGGCGGATCTGCACGCTGTCGAGGATGGAGCGGGTGGAGGCGGGCGACAGATGGAACTGGCCACGTTTGCGGCTCGACAGCAGGCGCGCCATCGGCGCCAGCAGCACCGGGCGAAGGTTGCCCTGTAGTGCCTCCGGCTCCGCGCGGTGGAAGTCCTCGATCCACAAAACTTCACGTTGCAGGCGCCATACCTGGCGCAGGTTGACCACGATGCCGACCGCCAGCACGAAGAGGATCACGCCGTTGAATGCGGCATTGGCGATGAAGGCGTGTTTGAGTTGCGGCACGAGCGCGGCGGCGAGGAGCGCCACCAGCGCGAGAAAGACGGCCATCCAGGTGGTGACGTGGACGGGTTTGGTGAATTCCTTGCGTTCCATCGACGAATCTTCCCGAGTGCGTGGCGTCGTGCGGGCACCCGTTCCGGGTGGTCGCATCGCGGGGAGTCTAGCGCGAATCCGTCAGAATCCTGAAGAAAACGCGCCAGACGTGATCTGCGTCAGGGATCTGCCATGTCGTTGAGGAATAATGCGCGACCTGGGTGTTTTTGATGCTTGAAGTTGATGTTTTTTAAAAGAAAAAAATTTAATGATTAGTGCCGGAATGAAGAAGATCGTCACGGCGCTGGCCGCGCTGACCTGCTTCGGGGGTCTGTCGGGCGTGAAGGCGCACGCCGCCGGGATGGACGGCGCGTCCACCGTACGTTGGGCGATCAACGGCTTCGGGACGCTCGGCGCCGCGTATCACGAAGAAGACAACACGCGCTTTCGGCGCAGCGTCGATCAGCGCGCCGGGGTACGCGAGGGGCATGTCGAGATCCGCAACGACAGCGTGCTCGGCGTGCAGGTCAATGGGGTGCTCGATTCGCGCTGGTCGGTCATGGCCCAGGCTGTCACCCGGCAGGACGTCGATCGAAAATGGACGCCGCAGCTGACCTGGGCCTTCGTCAAGTACGCACCCAACGACTGGTCCGAGTTGCGCTTCGGACGCATGGCGGTCGACATCTATCTCGACGGCGATTCGCGCCATGTCGGCTACGCGTACACAACGGTGCGGCCCTATGCGGATGTGTATGGGCGGCTCACATTCGACACCTTCGATGGCGTCGACGCCGCCTTGCAGCACTCGCTGGGTTCCGGGTTGCTGCGTTTCAAGCTCTTCGGTGGCCGCACGCGCGGGGAGGTCTACCTGAATGATGTGGTATCCGATCTCGAGAAGGGGCGTACTTTCGGGGCCACGCTGGACTGGGTCGGCGAAGCGCTCAGCCTGAAGCTGTCCTGGGGCAGCATGCTCACCTCGCGGGGTTATGGGCATGAAGAGCTCCGGAAGGGCCTGATGACGGCAGGCGCACTACTGCCCGCACCTTGGGACGCGAAGGCGGCTGCGCGGGCTGCGGAGATCGCGGACTCGAACCGGATCTCTTACCTTGGCTTTGGCATCGGCTGGGAGCGTGGCCCCTATTCCCTGCAGCTGGTGGGCACCGACATGTCGATGAGCGTGTATCCAGGTTTCGAAGGCTGGGGCCTTGGGGCGACCGCGGCCTACCGCATCGGGAACTGGAAGCCGTTCGTGACCTGGTCGCGCAGCATCATCGATCCGGTGGAGCGTCAACTGGTATTACCCGCCGGCGTGCACCCCGCCGTGGATGCCTTGCGCGCAGGGTGGGACACGGTGAACAGCTACATTCGTCACGAGCAGCGCACCGCCGGCATCGGGGTACGCTACGACTTCGCCGACAATGCCGCGCTCAAGCTCCAGGCTGACCGCATCGACGCCAAGCGCTCGTCCTCCCTGCTCGACGACGCTGGCTATCGAACCGGTGCGCGGTCGTTCACGCTGTTCTCGGCGACGCTGGATTTCGTGTTCTGAGGGGCCCATGTCGAAGTTCATGACCCTGAAGTTCGTTCCTGTGCTCGTGGCCGTCATCGTTGGCTCAACCTTCAACCCCGCCTGCGCGGAACAGCTCCTCGTCGTCGCGCACCCCGAGAGCATGATCGGACCGCTCAGTCGCGAGCAGGTCGCCCATGTATTTCTCGGCCGGCTGAAGCGGCTGCCGAATGGCGAACCGGTCACCGCCGTCGAGGTGGAGTCGCTGCGCGAGCCCTTTTACCGACGGCTGATCGGGCGCGACATTTCAGAGATCAATGCGTACTGGGCACGTCTCAGGTTCTCGGGGCGCACGCAGCCTCCGCCGCGGCTGCCCTCGAGCAAGGACGCCCTCGCAGTCGTGCTCGCCGATCGTAACGCGGTGACCTATGTGGAGGCCGAGGCGCTCGATCCGCGCGCGAAGGTCCTGTGGCGCCTTGAGCCCTGAATCCGCATCCGTCCGTACGCGAGCCACGAACACGACGCAGTTCGTTGCTCGCGGGCGTGGGCTCGCGTTGCGCGCCAGCATCGGCGTCGCGTCTGCGCACTACGCGCCCGAGCAGCTCGCCGAGCTGCTGCGGCGTGCGGATGCCGCGATGTACGAGGCCAAGAAGGGCGGCAAGTCGCAGTACCGGATCGCCTTACCCGCCTGAGCCGGTGAGGGCATCCGTCCCGCCTGCAACAATTCAGTACATTCCACAAACAGTTGCGCAAAGGTGGCTTGCCACACTCCAGCCTGAACTGGATCGGACGCGCTTTCGCGTCCCGCCGGGGCCTTCAAAAAACACACCATGGGCCCGGGTGCGGAGACAGACAGGACAAGACCAAAGGAGGAGTGTGGAATGGACACACGCACGAGCGCGTCCGACCACGGGCAGGGCGATGCGGGACTGGACACCTTCCCGCGTTACCTGATGCACCACGCGAAGGTTCGCCCGCAGCATCCGGCGATGCGCGAGAAGGAATACGGCATCTGGCAGACCTACACCTGGGCGCAGGTGGCCGAGAACGTCCGTGCCATTGCCTGCGGGCTGGCGCAGCTCGGGTTCAAGCGCGGCGACCGCCTCGCGGTGGTGGGTGACAACCGCCCCCGCCTGTACTGGTCGGTCGCGGCCTGCCAGTGCCTCGGCGGCATCCCGGTGATGATGTACCAGGACGCGGTGGCGCAGGAGATGGTCTACGTGCTGCAGGACGCCGAGATCAAGTTCGCGATCGTCGAGGACCAGGAGCAGGTCGACAAGATGATCGAGATCCAGCCCGATGCGCCGATGCTCGAGCATGTGATCTATGACGACGCGCGCGGCATGTGTCACTACACCCAGACCCTGCTGATGGGACTGGACGAGCTGCAGGAGATGGGGCGCATCCACGACCGCAATCAGCCCGACTTCCTGACGGGCGAGATCGACAAGGGCGCCTCCGACGATATCTCGATCATGCTGTACACCTCGGGCACCACCGGCAAGCCCAAGGGCGTGTGCCAGACCCA
>DMCZ01000060.1:0-2243 GCA_003446655.1 Thauera sp.
TCCTGGCCCAGGATCAGTGCAATTGAGAAATCCATGGATACGCCTCGTCTTGGCCGGAGGTCATGGACCGCCGGCAGCTCTTCGTTCCTCGCGCCGGCGCGGCCGGCAAGGCAAAGCGGGGGTGGGGCGCCAGCGCGCCCCACCCCCGTTCAAGCGCTTACTTCAGCAGCGACCAGGTGCCGTCGCGGATCTCGATCATCACGCGCGAGCGGTCGTCAAGACCGAGGTGATCCTCGGCGCTCATCGAGTAGATACCGGTGGCGCCGGCTACTTCCTTGACCCCCTCGAGCGCGTCACGCAGCGCCGCGCGGAACTCGGCCGTACCCGGCTTGGCAGCCTTGAGGGCGTTGGGCACAGCCGCGCCGAGCAGCACGCCGGCATCCCAGGCGTAGCCGCCGAAGCTCGACACCGAGCCAGCGCCGTAGGCCGCTTCGTACTTCTCGACGTAGGCCAGCGCGGTAGCCTTGACCGGGTGGCTGTCGGGCAGGCTGCGTGCCATCTGCACCGGGCCGACCGGCAGCAGGGCGCCCTCGCAGTCCTTGCCGCAGATGCGAAGGAAGTCATTGTTGGCGACGCCGTGCGTCTGGTAGATCGGACCCTTGTAGCCACGCTCGCGCAGCGTCTTCTGTGGCAGCGCGGCGGGGGTGCCGGAACCGGCGATGAAGACCGCGTCGGGCTTGGCCGACATCAGCTTGAGCGCCTGACCGGTGACGGAAGTGTCGGCCGGGTTGAAACGCTCGTTGGCGACGATCTCGATGCCGGCGCCTTCGGCCAGCTTCTTGAACTGCTCGTACCAGCCCTCGCCGTAGGCGTTGGCGAAGCCGATGAAGGACACCTTCTTGACCTTGCTGGCGCCCATGTGCTCGATGATGGCGGAGGCCATCTGCTGGTCGTTCTGCGGCGTCTTGAAGATCCAGCGCTTCTTCTCGTCCATCGGTGCGACGATGCGGGCCGAGGCCGCCATCGAGATCATCGGCGTCTGGGTCTCGGCGGCGACGTCCACCATGGCGAGCGAAGCCGGGCTGGTGGTGGAGCCGATGATCACGTCGACCTTGTCTTCGGCGACCAGCTTGCGCGCGTTCTTGACCGCGGTGGTGGTATCGGAGGCGTCATCGAGCACGATGTAGCTGACCTGCTCGCCGCCGATCGTGGTGGGCAGCAGGGAGATGGTGTTCTTCTCGGGGATGCCGAGCGAGGCAGCCGGACCGGTGGCCGACAGCACGACGCCGACCTTGATCTCGGCCTGGGCGGCGGTGGCGGCGAACGCGAGGCCGAGGGCGGCCAACAGGGTGTTACGCAGTTTCATGGTATCTCCTCCAGTGATGATGCCGATTGCCGGTGCGCCTGTTCCGGCATGTGTCCTTGGCGCGCCGCTTGGGTGGCGGCGATTCTGAAATACAGAATTTGTTCCAGCAATTAGAAATGATACAAAACCAGCAGTCAACAAAAAAATATGTATCGATTCGCAGGACGCAACCGATCCACGCCGGCCACCGCTCACGCGCCTCCGTCCTCTGCCCCAGCGTCCGCCACCCCGCCGCCGGCCTCACCCGGGGGCGTCACGGTGGCACCGAGCCGCGCGGAGAGCGTGCTGCATGCGGCCTTGAGCGCCGCGAGCGCCGGACTGCCGGGACCGAGGTCCAGCGTGCCTTCGACGCCGACCACGGCGATGCTCATGGTGATTTCGTTCTTGAAGTTGAACACTGGCGCGGCGGCAGCCTCGACGCCGCGGGCAAAATAGCCCTGCGACATGACGGCCACGCCCTCCCGCCTGACCTCCGCCAGCAGCCGGCGCGCGTCCGCCATGCTCGCGATCCCTTCCGGCGCCCTGCCCGAGTCGATCTCGGCGCGCAGCAGGGCCTCGGTCTGCTGCTCCGGCAGCCAGGCGGCGAACACGCGCCCGGCCGCCGAGCTCAGCAGGCTCAGGCTGGTACCGGTGAGCACATTGACCGTGATTGGCCGCCGCGGACGCTCCCAGCGCACGACGACCGGCCCGCGCTCGTTCCACACGGCCAGCGCAGCCGTTTCGTTGGTGAGATCGCGCAGTTCACTGATCGCAGCCAGGCCAAGCCGGATGCGGTCCACGCGATCGAGGGCAACCAGGCCAAGGTTGAGCGCAAAGGGACCGAGGTCGTAGCGCGAGGTCAGGCGGTCCTGCTCGACGAGTCCGCTGCGGATCAGGCTGACCAGGTAACGGTGCGCTTTCGATGACGGCATTTCGGCGGCCTGCGCAATGTCCTTCA
>DMCZ01000060.1:2512-4437 GCA_003446655.1 Thauera sp.
CCCGCATAAAATTACTTATTGAAGAATTTATTTCTTTATATGTAACATAAGCCGAAGCAAAGGAGAACTGCAATGACCGAACTGAAAGTCTATGCGATCGACGGCATCGTGCCGGTAGTGGATCCGAGCGCCTATGTGCACCCCTCAGCGGTACTGATCGGTGACGTCATCATTGGGCCGGACTGCTACGTCGGCCCCTGTGCGAGCCTGCGCGGCGACTTCGGGAGGCTGATCCTCGAGCGTGGCGCGAACATCCAGGACACCTGCGTGATGCACGGCTTTCCGGGCACCGACACGGTGGTCGAGGAAGACGGGCACATCGGCCATGGCGCGGTCCTGCACGGCTGCCGGGTGGGACGCAACGCACTGGTGGGAATGAACGCGGTGATCATGGACAACGCCGTGATCGGCGAGGCGGCGATCGTGGCAGCCTCGGCGTTCGTGAAGGCGGGCGCGGAGATCCCGTCGGGGGTGCTGGCTGCGGGGACGCCGGCGAAGGTGATCCGTCCGCTGACGGAGGAAGAAATCCGCTGGAAGGGCGAAGGCACCGCGACCTACCAGGACCTCACCCGCCGCTGCCTCGCAACCATGCAGGAGACGACGCCGCTGGCGGCTGTCGAACCCGGCCGCAAGCGCATCCACATGCCCGATGTGGTGCCGCTCGTCGCCCTGCGCCAGAAGGAAGCCTGAGCCCGCTCACAGGCACCGCCGGGACCGCGGCCTTGCCCGCCCACCGCCCGCCCCCACCGTCCGGCGCCGCCTTGCGGCGCTGGAGCGGAGCCGCTGCCCGCTCAGCCGGTGGCGCCCAACGGATCGGCACCCTGAAAGCGCTCGAGGAGTCGCGACGAAGCCTCGGGCGTGTGGCCATCGGCGAGCTGGAAATGGGCGTCGAGGTGGCGTTCCGACGGCGCCAGCAGGCGGCGGTAAAGCTCGCGGCACAGCAGCCGCGCCTGCTGGCCTGGCCAGTCACTCGCCAGCAGCACGTCCGGCAGGCCGGGGTCGCGCAGCAGCAGGCGACGGTAGTCGTGGATCAGCAGCACGCGCAGCAGGAAGGCGCGCTCGTCGTCGGATTCGCCCGGCCCGTCGCGCAGCTGCACCAGAGCCGGCTGGTAGCGCGCGACGAACTCACGATAGGTCGCCGCGAGGCGCTCGAGGTTCCACGCCGCGTCCACCAGCTCGGCGTCGCTCGCCGCCACGCCGAGCGCCGCATCGGCGGCGATCAGGGGCTTGAGCTTGGGCAGCAGCTCACCCAGGCCCTCACCCGCCAGCGCATCGAAGGCGCTGATCAGCTCGGCACTCGGATGGACGAAGCAATCCCCGTTCAGGGTCCCGAAACCCTGCCAGAACAGCGCCCTGCGCAGGCGCTCACGGTCCTTCGCGGCGAGCTCCCCCACGGTCACGATCAAGCGCCAGCGCCGGTCCCAGGCCTGCGCGGTCGACGCATAGATGCGCCGCGACGCCTCCTCGATACGCTGCTGGCCGGACGGCGTCAGCAGGTAGTCGGTACGTCGCCCGCAGGGCTCGCTATCCAGCCACTCGTCGCGCGCGAGGCGGAACACGGTGGTCCGCACCAGGCGCTCGTTGAGCCCGAGCGGCGCCAGCAGCCGGATCAGGCTACCCAGCCAGATCCGCCCACCGCGCGGCACCACCGCGTCGCCGAAGACGGAGATGATCAGGGAACCGGCCCGGACGCGGTCCTGCTTGCGAAATGCCTCGAGGCGGTCTTGGATGGAGGTGATCACGGGCGGACGGGCGTGGCCGGGGCTTGCGGGCGCGAAGTCTATCGGGTCGGGGCGGTTGCGGGTAGCACCGGAGCGAAGCGGCGGCGCGGGCGTGGTCAGTGGCATCAGGGACCTGGGCAGATGAGGGAGCAGGCACGAGGGCGCGGCAAGCGGGATTCATGACACAAGGGACTCAGCATCATG
>DMCZ01000060.1:4600-5202 GCA_003446655.1 Thauera sp.
CTTTAGTATCGTAATGAAGAAAAACAGCACCCCGGCCCTCATCCAACCAACGGGATCGGAAAGCCTTCAATCACCATAATTTCATCTCAATTAATTGTTTTATCAGCGCTTTCTCTTTGAGAAACGCGTTCCTGAATTCGCAACTGACGCAGCCGCAGGATCCAAGATTAGATACAGACGATTGACATCCGTCAGATCAGTTTGTATCGTTTGAGCCAGAACACCACCCACTCGGAGAGACCCATGACCCACCCCTTGCTCGAGAAGCATCGCGCCACACTGGAAAGCGCCCTCAACGCCATCGCCACGCGCGGCTACTGGACGCCCTTCCCCGAGATGCCGAGCCCCAAGCTCTATGGCGAGGCGGCCCCGGACGAGGGCAAGCGGGCCTTCGAAAGTCATCTCGGCAAGCAGTTCGAGCTCGGGCAGCCCGGCCAGACCGGCTGGCATGGGGGTGAGGCCTCGCCCTATGGCGTCGCGCTCGACGTGAGCTACCCGGTGTGCGATCCCGACACCCTGATCGCCGCCGGACTCGAGGCGATGAAGGGCTGGCAGGCGGTGGGCGCCGACGGCCGCACCGGCATCTGCCTGGAAATCCTCGA
>DMCZ01000060.1:5404-8394 GCA_003446655.1 Thauera sp.
GCCCAGGACCGCGGCCTCGAGGCCGTGACCTACGCCTGGCGCGAGCAGAGCTTCGTGCCGGCCGAGACCACCTGGGAAAAGCCGCAGGGCAAGAACCCGCCGCTGGTCATGAAGAAGCACTTCCAGATCGTCGGCCGCGGCATCGGCCTGGTGATCGGCTGCGGCACCTTCCCGACCTGGAACACCTACCCCGGCCTGTTCGCTGCGCTGTCGACGGGCAACGCCGTGATCGTCAAGCCGCACAGCAACGCCATCCTGCCGGCCGCGATCACCGTGCGCACCATCCGTGCCGTGCTCGCCGAGAACGGCATCGACCCCAACCTGGTCTCGCTCTGCGTCGCCACCAAGCGCACCGTCACCCAGGCGCTCGCCACCCATCCGGCGGTGAAGTCGATCGACTTCACCGGCAGCAACGTCTTCGGCCAGTGGCTGATCGACAACTGCCGCCAGGCCCAGGTTTATGCCGAACTGGCCGGCGTCAACAACATCGTCATCGACTCCACCGACGCCTACAAGGCGATGCTCGGCAACCTCGCCTTCACGCTGTCGCTGTACTCGGGCCAGATGTGCACCACCTCGCAGGCGATCTTCGTGCCCGCTGGCGGCATCGAGACCGAGGACGGTCACAAGAGCTACGACGAGTTCTGCGCCGACCTGGCGAAGGCCGTCGAGCGCTTCCTGTCCAAGCCGGAAGTCGCGCACGCCGTGCTGGGCGCGATCCAGTCCGCCGACACCGCCGAGCGCATCGACATCGCCAACAGCGGCGCCCTGGGCAAGGTCGTGCTCGCCTCGCAGAAGCTCGACAACCCCGAGTTCCCCGGCGCAAAGGTGCGCACCCCGGTGCTGCTGGCCTGCGACGCCGCCGACGAGAAGGCCTACATGGAAGAGCGCTTCGGTCCGATCAGCTTCATCGTCAAGGTCGCCGACACCGCCGCAGGCATCGCGCTGTCCGAACGCGTGGTCAGCACCCACGGCGCGCTCACCGTCGGCCTGTACTCGACGAAGCAGGACGTGATCGACGCGATGACCGAGGCCACCTGGCGCAGCAAGGTCGCGCTGTCGATCAACCTCACCGGCGGCATCTTCGTGAACCAGTCGGCGGCCTTCTCCGACTACCACGGCACCGGCGGCAACCCGGCAGCCAACGCCTCGTATTCGGATTCGGCCTTCGTCGCCAACCGCTTCCGAGTCGTCCAGCGCCGCTACCACGCCTGAGGAGTCGCCCGTGGAATACAAGAACATCCAGTTCGCGGTGGAAGCGGGCATCGCCCGCCTGGCGCTGAACCGCCCAGACAAGCTCAACAGCTTCACCGGCGAGATGCACGCCGAGCTGCGTGACGCGCTCGACCACGTGCAGGCCGACAAGGCCGCGCGGGTGCTGGTGCTGACCGGCGCCGGCCGCGCCTTCTGCGCCGGCCAGGATCTCGCCGACCCCGACATGGCGTCGGTGGGCGGCAAGATGCCCGACATCGGCAACGTCGTCGAAAAGAACTACAAGCCGCTGGTGCTGCGCCTGCAGAACCTGCGCGTGCCCACCATCGCCGCGGTCAACGGCATCGCCGCAGGTGCCGGTGCCAGCGTGGCGCTGGCCTGCGACCTGGTGGTGGCGGCGAAATCGGCGTCCTTCCTGCAGGCCTTCAGCAAGATCGGTCTGATCCCGGACACCGGCGGTACCTGGTTCCTGCCCCAGCGCGTCGGCATGGCCCGCGCCATGGGCCTGGCGATGCTGGCCGACAAGCTGCCCGCCGAGAAGGCCGCCGACTGGGGCCTGATCTGGGCCGCGTACGACGACGCCGAGTTCGGCGCCAAGGTCGAAGCACTCGCCGCCCAGCTCGCCACCATGCCGACCAAGGCCCTGGTGCGCACCCGCCAGGCCATGCACGCCGCGCCCGGCCACACGCTCGAGCAGCAGCTCTCCTTCGAGGGCGGCTTCATGCGCGAGCTGGGCTGGAGCCCGGACTACGCCGAAGGCGTCGCCGCCTTCATGGAAAAGCGCGCACCGAAGTTCTCCGGGGAATGAGCGTGACCGATAATCAGCACATCAAGCCGGCAGCGGCGCCCCTGCCCCCCTCGGCCGTCATCGCGGTGGTCGGCACCGGCGCCATGGGCGCCGGCATCGCCCAGGTGGCCGCGGCCGCCGGCCACGTCGTCAAGCTGCTGGACAACCGCCCGGGCGCCGCCGCCAAGGCGATCGAAGGCATCCGCGCCCAGTTCGGCAAGCTCGCCGACAAGGGCAAGATGAGCGCCGACGCGGCGCAGGCGGCCGGTGCGCGCCTGGTCGCCGTCGAGCAGCTCACCGATCTGGCCGACGCCGCGCTGGTGGTCGAGGCCATCGTCGAGAACCTGGAAGCCAAGCAGAAGCTCTACCGCGACCTCGAGGACATCGTCGGCGCGGACTGCATCTTCGGCACCAACACCTCGTCGATCTCGGTGACCTCGATCGGCGCCGCGCTGCAGCGTCCCGAGCGCCTCGCCGGCCTGCACTTCTTCAACCCGGCGCCGCTGATGAAGCTGGTCGAGATCGTCTCCGGCCTCGCCACCGATCGTGCGATCGCCGACACCCTGTTCGCCACCGCCGCGGCCTGGGGCAAGACGCCGGTCCATGCGCGCTCGACGCCGGGCTTCATCGTCAACCGCGTCGCCCGCCCCTACTACGCCGAGGCACTGCGCGTCCTCCACGAAGGCGGCGGCGACTGCGCCACGCTCGACGCGATCATGCGCGACGCCGGCGGCTTCCGCATGGGGCCGTTCGAGCTGATGGACATGATCGGCCACGATGTGAACTTTGCCGTGACGCGCTCGGTGTGGAATGCCTTCTACAACGACCCGCGCTTCACCCCCTCGCTGATCCAGCAGGAACTGGTCGATGCCGGCTTCCTCGGGCGCAAGAACGGCCGCGGCTTCTACGACTATCGCGAAGGCGCCGCGCGCCCCGAGCCTCAGGTCGCCGTCGCGCAGCAAGCGCCGGACGCTGTCTCTTATACACATCT
>DMCZ01000078.1:0-772 GCA_003446655.1 Thauera sp.
ATCGTAAAGATCGTGATGAAGGCCGCGCCGATGAGAGTCGCCTGCGTCAGGAAGTAGGACAGGTTTCGGGCGATGCTGCGCGCGAAGGTGCTCGCCAGCATGATCCCCAGGGCCATGGCGGCAACGAAGATCTCGGCCGCAGCGGGGTAGAAGTCGGGAACGACGAAATTCATCTTCTGACCAGTCCGTTAAGTGTCTCTAATGCGCTCGCGCCAAGGAGCGCTCAGAGCTTGCTCACGGCAACATGCCGCAGGAGTTCATTTACAGAAGCGTGCATCACTTCGGTGAAGGGGAACGGATATAGACCCATCGCCAGCACGCACACCGCCAGGATGGCGAGGAAGGCGAACTCGCGGCCGTTGATGTCCTCGAGCTCGGCGACATGCTTGTTGGCGACCTTGCCGAAAACGACGCGCTTGTACATCCACAGCGAGTAAGCAGCGCCCAGGATCAGCGTGGTGGCGGCGACGAAGCCTATCCAGAAGTTGAATTGCACCGCGCCAAGCACCACCATGAATTCACCGACGAAGCCGGAGGTGGCAGGCAGGCCGGAGTTGGCCATCGCGAACAGCATGAAGAACGCTGCGAACTTCGGCATGGTGTTCACCACCCCGCCGTAATCCGCGATCTGTCGCGAGTGCATGCGGTCGTAGAGCACGCCGATGCAGAGGAACATCGCACCCGACACGAAGCCGTGGGAGATCATCTGCACCAGGGCGCCCTCGACGCCGAGCGGATTGAACATGAAGAAGCCGAGGGTGACGAAGCCCAT
>DMCZ01000078.1:1011-6265 GCA_003446655.1 Thauera sp.
ACCACCGCGATCAGCGACAGCGTGATCACCAGCGGCGCGAGTTGCTGCGCGGCATCCGGCACGATCGGCAGCGAGAAGCGCAGGAAGCCGTAGGCGCCGAGCTTCAGCGCGATCGCCGCCAGCACCACCGAACCTCCGGTAGGCGCCTCGACGTGGGCATCGGGCAGCCAGGTATGCACAGGCCACATCGGCACCTTGACGCCGAAGGCGATCAGGAAGGCGAGGAAGATCAGGATCTGCGGCTCGATCGGCAGCGGCAGCTGGTGCCAGTCGAGGATGCTGAAGCTGCCGCCCGATTGCATGAACAGATAGAGCAGCGCGATCAGCATCAGCAGCGAGCCGAGCAGCGTGTAGAGAAAGAACTTGATCGCTGCATACACGCGGTTCGCCCCACCCCAGATGCCGATGATCAGGTAAAGCGGGATCAGCGAAGCCTCGAAGAAGACGTAGAACAGCACGCCATCGAGTGCGGAGAAGATGCCGTTCATCAGGCCCGACATGATCAGGAACGCCGCCATGTACTGCGCGACCTTGTCCTGGATGACCTGCCAGCCCGCCATCACCACCAGGATGGTGATGAAGGCGTTGAGGATCACGAACAGCACCGACAGGCCATCGACCCCGAGGTGGTAGTTGATGTTGAAGCGCGGCACCCAGGACGTCAGTTCGACGAACTGCATCGCGCTCGTCGTGGTGTCGAAGCCGGTGTAGAGCGGAATCGTCACGACGAAGCCAGCCACCGCGACCGCGAAGGCGAGCATGCGCGCCAGCGGGGCATTGCGATCCGAGCCGGTCGCAAGCACCAGCAGGCCACCGAGAATCGGTACCCAGATCGCCAGACTGAGGAGAGGAATGTCCGTCATCGTTGCTTTCCGTTCAGTGCGCCGCGCACGGCGCGTTCGATCTTGTTATGTGTTTCCGTTGCTGCGTGCCCGTCTCAGCCCCGGTTGAACCAGTAGGTGAGCAGGATGAACACGCCGATGATCATCATGAAGGCGTACTGATACAGATGGCCGGTCTGGAACAGGCGCGACATCTGTGCGACCCAGCCCACCAGCCTGGCTGAGCCATTCACTGCGACGCCGTCGATCAGGCCCTGATCTCCCGCCTTCCAAAGCCCCTTGCCGAGCGCGCGCGCGCCGCCGGCGAAGAAGATCTCGTTGAAACGGTCGAAGAAGTACTTGTTCTCGAGCAGGCTGTGGATCGGCTTGAAGGTGCGCTGGATCGCCGCCGGGATGTCCGGACGCTTCATGTAGAAGAACCAGGCCAGCGCCACGCCACCGATCGCAAGCCAGAACGGCGCCGTCTGCACGCCGTGGATCGCCATTGCCACCGGGCCGTGGAAGTTGGCCGCAAGCTCCTTCAGGCCGACGTGGTTGTCACCGACGAAGATCACGCCCTTGAACCACTCCCCGAACAGCATCGGTTCGATGGTGAAGAAGCCGATCAGCACCGACGGGATGGCGAGCAACACCAGCGGGAGGGTCACGACCCAGGGCGACTCGTGCGGCTTCTGGCCCGGCGCCAGGCCGTGATGATGGTCCGCCGAGGGCTCCTCGTCGTCGTGGTCGCCGTGGTGGTCGTGATGATCATGCGCCTTGCCGAAGCGCTCCTCGCCGTGGAAGACGAGGAAATACATGCGGAAGGAATAGAACGCGGTCACGAACACGCCGAGCAGCACGCAGAACAGCGCGTAGCCGGCTCCCGGGATGGTCGAGGCGTGCACCGCCTCGATGATCGAGTCCTTCGAGTAGAAGCCGGAGAAGAACGGGAAGCCGATCAGCGCGAGCGAGCCGAGCAGCGACGTGATCCATGTGATCGGCATGTACTTGCGCAGGCCGCCCATATTGCGCATGTCCTGGTCGTGGTGCATGCCGATGATCACCGAACCAGCGCCAAGGAAGAGCAAGGCTTTGAAGAACGCGTGCGTCATCAGGTGGAACACGGCCGCCGAGTAGGCCGACACGCCCAGCGCCACGGTCATGTAACCGAGTTGGGAAAGCGTCGAATAAGCGACCACGCGCTTGATGTCGTTCTGCACGATGCCGAGGAAGCCCATGAACAACGCGGTGGTCGCACCTATCACCAGCACGAACGAGAGCGCGGTGTCGGACAGCTCGAACAGCGGCGACATGCGCGCCACCATGAAGATGCCCGCGGTCACCATGGTCGCGGCGTGGATCAGCGCCGAAATCGGGGTCGGACCTTCCATCGAGTCGGGCAGCCACACGTGCAGCGGCACCTGTGCCGACTTGCCCATCGCGCCGATGAACAGGCAGATGCAGATCGCAGTCAGCAGCGGCCAGCCGGTCACGGCCATTTCCGTCACCGACAGTTCCTGGGCCTTGGCGAACACTTCCTGGTAGTTGAGGCTTCCGGTGTAGGCGGCGATGAGTCCGATGCCGAGCAGGAAGCCGAAGTCACCGACGCGGTTGACCAAGAAGGCCTTCATGTTGGCGTAGATCGCGGTCGGGCGCTCGTACCAGAAGCCGATCAGCAGATAGGAAACCAGGCCCACCGCCTCCCAGCCAAAGAACAGCTGCAGGAAGTTGTTCGACATCACCAGCATCAGCATGGAGAAGGTGAACAACGAGATGTAGCTGAAGAAGCGCTGGTAGCCGGGGTCCTCCGACATGTAGCCGATCGTGTAGATGTGAACCATCAGCGACACGAAGGTCACCACGAGCATCATCATCACGGTCAGCGAGTCGATCTGGAAACCGACTTCGAAGCTGATGCCGCCCGACTGCATCCAGGTGTAGATGGTGCCGTTGAAGGTATTGCCGGCGGCGACGTCCTGGTAGATCACCACCGAAGCGACGAAGGCAATCGCTACACCGAGGATCGTGACGATGTGCGCACCTGCGCGGCCGATCTGCTTGCCGAACAGGCCGGCGAGGATGGCGCCGGCCAGCGGCGCCAGCGGCACGAGGAGATAAAGAGTCTGCATGTCCATCATCGTGACGCTTCCTTAACCCTTGAGGCTGTCCAGGTCATCCACATGGATCGTGCGCATGGTGCGGAACATCACGATCAGGATCGCGAGGCCGATCGCCGACTCGGCTGCGGCCACGGTGAGGATGAAGAAAACGAAGACCTGGCCGGCGATGTCGCCCAGATAGTGGGAGAAGGCCACGAAGTTCATGTTGACGGACAGCAGCATCAGTTCGATGGCCATCAGCAGCACGATCAGGTTCTTCCGGTTGAGGAAGATCCCGACCACGCTGATCGCGAACAGGATCGCGCCCAGGATGAGGTAGTGGGAAAGCGAAAGCATCAATGACCCCCTGATCGCGCCGACTCGATGGCCGACGCGGTTTTCTTTTCTTGTTCGCGTCAGCCGTCAGTCTTCTTTCTCGGCCTGCATCTTCACCAGCTCGACACGGCCCTCGCGCTTGACCGCCACCTGCTCGGACGGCTGGATGTACTTCAGGCCCTTGCGCTTGCGAAGTGTCAGTGAGACCGCCGCGACCATCGCCACCAGTAGCACCAGCGAGGCCAGTTCGAACGGATAGACGTAGTCGGTGTAAAGCACGCGACCCAGCTCACGCGTGTTGCTGTACGTCTCGGCCGCCGTCGGTGGTGCAGGCATCGCCTCGAGCCCAAAGTAGGAACCACCCAGGACCATCGCCATCTCGACAAGCATCAGGATACCGACGAGCGCACCGACGGGCAGATACCCCCAGAAGCCTTCGCGCAGCCGGTCCAGGTTGATGTCGAGCATCATCACCACGAAGAGGAAGAGCACCATCACCGCGCCGACGTAGACCATTACCAGCGTGATCGCCAGGAATTCGGCCTGCAGGAGCAACCAGATCCCCCCCGCGTTGAAGAACGTGAGCACGAGGAACAGCGCCGCATGAACCGGGTTCCGCGCCGTGATGACCCTCAGCGCCGCGATCACCATGATCGTGGCGAGAAAGTAGAAGACGAAGGTCTTGAATTCCATGTTCTTGACTCGTGGCGCCCTAGCGCCCTCCCCTTAGCGGTACTTGGCGTCCTGCTCGCGGTCAGCCGCGATCTGGGACTCGTAGCGATCGCCCACCGCAAGCAACATCTGCTTGGTGTAGTAAAGATCACCGCGCTGCTCGCCGTGGTACTCGAGCACGCGCGTCTCGACGATCGCGTCGACCGGACACGCCTCTTCACAGAAGCCACAGAAGATGCACTTGGTCAGGTCGATGTCATACCGCGTGGTACGACGCGAACCGTCATCACGCTGATCAGACTCGATCGTGATCGCCATCGCCGGACAGATCGCCTCGCACAGCTTGCATGCAATGCAGCGCTCTTCACCGTTCGGATAGCGGCGGAGCGCATGAAGTCCGCGGAAGCGATTGCTCTGCGGCGTCTTCTCTTCCGGGAACTGAACGGTGATCTTGCGCTGGAAGAAATGGCGGCCGGTGAGGGCCATGCCCTTCACCAGTTCCTTCAGGAACAGACTGCCGATGTAATCCTTGGCACCCATGGTCTTCTCAACTCCAGATCGACAGCGGCGACATCATCCACACCGCCACCACAAACACCCACACCAGGGTCACCGGGATGAACACCTTCCAGCCCAGTCGCATGATGTGGTCGTAGCGGAAGCGCGGGAAGGTGGCACGCGCCCACAGGAACAGCAGCAGAATGAAGGCCGTCTTCAGGGCCAGCCAGTGGAAGCCGTCCGGCAGTAAGCCGACCGGCGACAACCAGCCACCGAGGAACAGGATCGAGGTCAGGATCGAGACCAGGATCATGTTCGCGTACTCGGCAAGGAAGAACAGCGCGAACGTCATGCCCGAGTATTCGACCATGTGGCCGGCAACAACCTCTGCCTCGCCTTCCACGACGTCGAAAGGCGCGCGGTTGGTTTCAGCGATGCCCGAGATCACATAGACGACGAACATCGGGAACAGCGGAATCCAGTTCCACGACAGGACACCCAAACCCATCTCCGCGAAGCGCCCTTCGGCCTGGGACATCACGATATCGGTCAGATTGAGGCTGGCACTGATCAGCAGCACGCAAATCAGCGCAAAGCCCATCGACACCTCATACGACACCATCTGCGCGGCGGCGCGCATCGAACCGAGGAACGGATACTTGGAGTTCGACGCCCAGCCGGCCACGATCACGCCGTAGACCTCCATCGAAGTAATCGCGAGAAGGAACAGGAGCCCGGCATTGACATCGGACAGCACCAGTCCCTCATCGAACGGGATCACGGCCCATGCGGCCAACGAAGGTGCAATCGCGAGGATCGGTCCGAGGA